>NZ_MPBM01000038.1:0-356437 GCF_001907715.1 Pseudomonas sp. BTN1
GCCCAACATCGCACCGGGGCCGGTGGTGGATATCATCAATGAGCGGGTGGAAGGCGATTTGACAGAGGAGGGTGCGTTCACGATCACGCTGGACGCGTATGAAGGGTTGGCGTTGCGGGTGGTGAGCAGCACGCCGATGTAAAGGGATATTGGCCCGGCGTAGGAGCGAGCAAGCTCGCTCCTACATGGCAAGCCGTGCCACGCGATCAGTGGTGCTTGTTCTTGTGCTTATGCTTGTTGCCTTTGTGCTTGGCACCGCCTGAACGATGGCCGCTCTCGTCATCGGCCAGGTTATTACCCAGCGCGCCACCGGCTGCGCCCCCCACGCCGGCGCCGATGGTCGAGCCGGTGGTGCCGCCCAGGCGATTGCCAATCAGCGAACCGCCTGCCGAGCCCAAACCGCCGCCAATCGCCGCTTCGGTCTTGTTGCCCTTTTGCGCCCCCACCGCACTCCCGGCGGCGCCCCCCACGCCGGCGCCGATGGCCGCACCGGTCGAGCCACCAAGCTGCTGGCCTACCACGTTGCCCAACACACCGCCGACACCGCCTCCCAGCGCGGCCGTACCATCTCCAGCGGCCAGGGCCCCTTGGGAGATCAGAATGCCCAATGCCAGGGCCGGGAATGTCATTTTCATTTTTTTGTACCTCAAGGGCTGTCTCAGGCGCTCACGGGGTAAAGCACGCCTGGCATTTTGATTAGAGCACACGTCATAACACTTGGGCTTCGGTGATCGCCCCTTGCACAAGAAAAATTTTTTCCAGCCCTCTTGAATTCCTTTTGCGCGTCCATAAATTTTGGATCACGCGATGCCGAATCCGGGTTGCGTACTAAATCACTTGGAGAAACTCAGGAGATTTTAAAATGGCTACTACCCTGTCGTTGGCCCCACTGTTCCGTCAATCGGTGGGCTTTGATCGCTTCAATGACCTGTTCGAGTCGGCGCTGCGCAGCGAGGCTCCGAATTCCTATCCACCTCACAACGTGGAAAAGCACGGTGACGACGCGTACCGCATCGTGATCGCCGTGGCTGGCCTGACCGAGGAGGATCTGGATATCCAGGTCGAGAGGGGTGTATTGACGGTTTCCGGCGGAAAACGCGAAACCGACGATAAGGTCGCTTACCTGCACCAGGGCATTGCCCAACGTGCGTTCCGGTTGTCGTTCCGCTTGGCGGACCATATCGAAGTACGTGGCGCATCCCTGACCAACGGTTTGCTCAACATCGACCTGCTGCGTGAAGTGCCTGAAGAGGCCAAGCCAAAACGCATCATGATTGGTGGTGAGACCAAACCCGAGCTGCGTCAGGTCAGCTTGCAGTAAAACAATCGGCGGTAAAAAGGCGCTCTACGGAGCGCCTTTTTTGTGCGCGCTTCAAACGCAGGCCGGCTAAGCCTGGGTATTGGGTGCAAACAACTGCCTGGCCTCGGCAAAACACTTCTCTGCGATGACCGAGCGCGGTTCGGTCTTGCGCATCACCATGCCCAGGGGCGCAAGGACACTGGCGTCTGGCAGGTGGATAAATGCCAGGTTTTCGATGGGGTTTTCCAGGCCGCTGTCCAACGGCATGATTGCGCAACAGAAGCCTTCGTGGATGGCCTGGAACAGTTGATAGGTGGAGTCGCTTTCCAGAATCGGCTGGGGATCGAGACCGCGACTGCGGAAACTCAAGTCGATGGATTTTCGGTAGTGCATGCCATTGCTGATCATCCCCAGGGGCAGTTCGGCGGCTTCTTCCCAGCTCATCTGCGTGCCTTCGAAGTGGAAGTGGCGAGTGTCGTACAGCAGGCCGACACGGGTTTCGCCCAGTTCGAAAAATTCCAGGTAGTTGGGGCTCACGTGGTCCAGGTAGCACACGCCCAAGTCCAGTTGATTGGTGCCCAGCGCTTCGATGATTTTGTCCGAACTCATGGAGGTGAGGCTGAACTTGAGTTCCGGGAAGCTGTGGGACAAGCCCTGGATGAAGCTGATCGGATTGAAGCCGCTCAGGGGCACCAGGCCCAGGCGCAGGTTACCGACCAACTGGCCGCGACACGCAGCGGCTTCGGCGAACAGGCCGTCATGGGCGGCGAGCAGGGTCCTGGCCCAGGCCAACACGCGTTCGCCGGCCTGAGTAAAGCCTTCGAAACGTTGACCGCGGGTCACCAGCTCCAGCCCCAGTTCTTCCTCCAGGTTGCGCAGGCGCATCGACAGGGTGGGCTGGGTGATGTTGCAGCGGGCAGCGGCCTGGCCGAAATGGCGCGTCTGCTCCAGCGCGATCAGGAATTTAAGTTGTTTGATATCCATGAAGGCACCTGCCTGGAAATAAGTGAACGGTCATGATTGGCGCAAGTGCCTGAAATCCACGGGATGGAGCCGATGATCGCATTGTAACGACCGGCACGTCCAAGTGCCCTTGCCACCGTGCGGCTGCATTGTTCCATTTTTGAGATGGAGCGGCCCGTTTCAGCCACTACCTAACCCTGAACGCGATGATTAAGGTGGTTCCACTGTTTTTTTGGGTGGGCCTGCTGACACACGTCCAGGTCGTTGCCCAAGCGTGTCTGTACAGGAAGTGCAGGCACGGCCGGGCGCAGTTCCGGCGCACACGCCAGGGAGGTATCGCCAAGCAAGAGGAAATGCAAATGACTGCATCAGGTAACGCTGCAAACTTCAATGGTCAAAAGCCGACGATTGACCCCGCTGACACCGCCATGTTGCTGATCGACCACCAGAGTGGTCTGTTCCAGATCGTCAAGGACATTGATGTTCCTCAATTGCGCGCCAACGCCATCGCGCTGGCCAAGGCCGCAACCCTGCTGAAAATACCGGTTATCACCACCGCTTCGGTGCCGCAAGGACCCAACGGCCCGTTGATCCCGGAAATCCACGAAGCCGCGCCGCACGCCCAGTACGTGGCCCGCCGTGGCGAAATCAACGCGTGGGACAACCCGGAGTTTCATGCCGCCGTCAAAGCCACCGGCAAGAAGACCCTGGTGATCGCCGGCACCCTGACCAGCGTGTGCCTGGCGTTCCCATCGATTGCGGCGGTGCATGAAGGCTACAAGGTGTTCGCGGTGGTCGATGCCTCGGGCAACCACTCCAGGCTGGCCACCGACCTGACCGTTGCACGCCTGGCCCAGGCCGGCGTGGTGCCGATCGACATCATGGGCACGCTGTCGGAGTTGCAAGGCTCCTGGAACCGCCCGGATGCCCAGGAGTGGGCCAACGTCTACACCCAGGCCATGCCGCACTACCAGCTTCTCATCGAGAGCTACGTCAAGGCTCAGGAAGTGGCAAACAACCACGAAGTACTAGACTCACAGCGCAAGTAAACACGCTGGGTTCTTTACGGGGCGCCCACTCGGGCGTCACCTTCTTTATCAGGAGTACCACGATGTCTACACCTTACGTTCGCTTGGACAAAGACAACGCCGCTGTGCTGTTGGTCGACCATCAGGCCGGCTTGCTGTCACTAGTCCGTGACATCGACCCGGACAAATTCAAGAACAACGTGCTGGCCCTGGCTGACTTGGCCAAGTACTTCAAGCTGCCGACCATCCTCACCACCAGTTTCGAAACCGGCCCCAATGGCCCGCTGGTGCCCGAGCTCAAGGCACTGTTCCCGGATGCGCCGTACATTGCGCGCCCAGGCCAGATCAATGCCTGGGACAACGAAGACTTCGTCAAGGCCATCAAGGCCACCGGCAAGAAACAATTGATCATTGCCGGCGTCGTGACCGAAGTGTGCGTGGCGTTCCCGGCGCTGTCGGCCCTGGCCGAAGGCTTTGAAGTGTTCGTGGTCACCGACGCCTCCGGCACTTTCAACGAACTGACCCAGCAGTCCGCCTGGGCCCGCATGTCCGCCAACGGCGCGCAACTGATGACCTGGTTTGGCCTGGCCTGTGAGCTGCACCGCGACTGGCGCAACGACATCGAGGGCTTGGGGACGTTGTTCTCCAACCACATTCCGGACTACCGCAACCTGTTCACCAGCTACAACGCGTTGACTGAAGGCAAGTAAGCCTGATGGAAGGCGGCCGCTAGCCGTGGGGGGAGCGGTAGAACGCCTATTTCCCTGACAACCCTAGGTCCAAATGTGGGAGCTGGCTTGCCTGCGATGGCGGCATTGCGCCCGACACCTATTTACCTGACACACTCGCGATCCAACGGTGAGGTGTCAGGTAAATAGGCGTTGGCTGTCCGACCGTCATCGCAGGCAAGCCAGCTCCCACAGTTGGATGGCGCAGCATCAATGGGATCAGCTTCGACCGTCACGGGCGCAAGATCAGTACCGCTAGAGGGATGACAGCACTGTAGTCGTATTTTGTTACTAACCCATGCCCTAAAAATACAGCGCTGTGGCGGCAAAGCGGGACAAAACACCCCCTCGCCATTCAATTTTCATAAAAATGTAACAACCCTGCTTCACAGTTCGGGAGCCCGTCACCACAACGAGTTCCTTTTAATGAAAAGCTTGATGAAGTCCGCAGCACTCGCCATTACGGTATCCCTGTGTGCCTCCTCCGTGACCTTCGCCGCCGAAAACGTGCGCCTCACCGGCTCTGGCGCCAGCTTCCCTGCACCGATCTACCTCACCTGGTTCAAGGATTTCAGCAAGAAGACCGCTGGCGTCACCGTGGATTACCAGTCCAAGGGCAGCGGCGCAGGTGTGCAGGACTTCCTGAATAAAACCGTCGACTTCGCCGCCAGTGACTCGGCCATGAAAGACGAAGACATCGCCAAGGTCGCCGAGGGCGTGCAACTGCTGCCAATGACCGCCGGTGAAATCGTGCTGGCCTATAACCTGCCGGGCAATCCCAAGGGCCTCAAGCTGCCACGCGATGTTTACTCCAATATCTTCCTGGGCAAGATCACCAAGTGGAACGACCCACAGATCGTCGCCGCCAACCCGGACCTGAAGCTTGGCGACACGCCGATCACCGTGGTGGTGCGCGCAGACTCCAGCGGCACCACGGCGGTATTCACCAAACACCTGGCGACCATCAACCCTGAATTCAAAACGGCACTGGGGGAGGGCAACACCGTCAACTGGCCGGCTAGCGACAAATTCATCAAGTCGCCCAAGAACGATGGTGTGACTGCCACCGTACGCCAGACCCCAGGCGCGATTGGCTACATCGAATACGGCTTCGCCAAACTGGCCAAGGTTGACTTCGCCCAGTTGCAGAACAAGGCCGGCCAGTACGTAGTGCCGAACGCCGAAAGCGGCGCCGAGGCCCTGGCCGCCGTGAAGATGCCGGAAAGCCTGGTGGCCTGGTTGCCGGACCCGGACGGTGCCAAGTCTTACCCGATCACCTCGTACACCTGGATGATTTTCCGCAAGGACAACGGCAACCCTGCCAAGGCCAAGGCCATGCGCGAAATGGTTGAGTACAGCCTGACCGAGGGGCAGAAAATCGCCGACTCGATGGGGTACATCCCGCTGCCGCCATCGGTGGTGGAGCAGGTACGCAAAGCCTCCGCCAACATTCAGTAACACCCGTGAGGCCGCTCTCGGTGTGGGCTGTTTGCCGCGCCGGGGGCGTTTCCCCCCTGTTCCGGAATTAGCCAATGAACAAACCTTTCGTCGTACCGGTTAACCGGGATTCTGCTTGCCAACCTCCCTCGGCCAAAGACTTCCTGGTCGATCGCACCTTCCGTGGGCTCGCGCGAATCGGGGTGGTACTGATTCTGGCGTTGGTCGCAGCCTTGGTATTCGAGGTGGGACGCAAGGCCTTGCCGGGCATGGAAAAGCACGGGTTCGATGTGCTTTTTGGCAGCGTCTGGGACGTTAATCAGGGCAAGTACGGGATCTTGCCGGCCATTTGGGGCACGCTCTACAGCGCTTTCATCGCGCTGCTGATTGCAGGCTTTTTCGGTGTCAGCATGGCGATTTTCCTGACTCAGGATTTTCTGCCGGCCAAGCTGGCCGCTGTGTTTCGCACCATCGTTGAACTGCTCGCCGCCATCCCCAGCGTAGTGTACGGCCTGTGGGGCATCTACGTGGTGATCCCGGCCATTCGGCCACTGACCACCTGGTTGAACAGCGAACTGGGTTGGATCCCGTTTTTCGGCACGTCCTTGAGCGGGCCGGGGTTGCTGCCGGCGGCGCTGGTGTTGGCCATCATGATTCTGCCGACGATTGCCGCCGTGTCCCAGGACGCGCTCACCAGCGTGCCGATGAAGACCAAGCAGGCCGCCTACGGCATGGGCACCACCCATTGGGAGGCGATTCTCAAGGTGATGGTGCCATCCGCCGCCACCGGTATTTTTGGCTCCCTGGTACTTGGCCTCGGTCGTGCGCTGGGCGAAACCATGGCGCTGGCGATGCTGGTGGGCAACGCCAACAACATTTCCCTGTCGCTGTTCGCGCCGGCCAATACGTTGGCAGCCTTGTTGGCGCTGAACTTCCCCGAAGCCGGGCCCAACGAGGTGGAGGTATTGATGTACGCCGCTCTCGTCTTGATGTTCATCACGCTGCTGGTGAATGTCATCGGTTCCATGATCATGCTCTACGCCCAACGGGGTAACCGATGATGACGAATCTCACATCCCCTATCACCGCTGTACCGAGCTTGCAGCGCAAGTTCGAAGGCCGCGCCTTGCGCAGCCTGGTGTTGACCACGTTGGTATGGTTTGGCGCGCTGCTGGCCAGTGTGCCGCTGATTTCCGTGCTCTACATGCTGATCACCCGTGGCGGCGCACGCCTGAGCCTGGAGGTGTTCACCGAACTGCCGCCCACCGGCTTCGAGACGGGCGGCGGTTTCGGCAACGCCATGGCAGGCACCTTTGTGATGGTCGGTATCGCTGCGGCGATTGCGGTGCCGGTCGGCATCATGGCCGCGATCTTCCTGGCCGAACTGGGGCCGGACAGCAAATTGGCCAACGCTGCACGCTTTGCCGCCAAGATGCTCACCGGCTTGCCTTCGATCCTGGCCGGCGTGTTTGCCTATGCCTTGGTGGTCATGACCACCGGCACCTACTCGGCACCGGCAGGCGGCGTAGCCCTGGCGGTACTGATGCTGCCCATCGTGGTGCTGACGGCTGAAGAGTCGATGCGCATGGTGCCCAAGATCATGAAGGACGCTGCCTACGGCATGGGGTGCACCCGCTCGCAGGTGATCTGGAAGATCATCTTGCCGACCGGCCTGCCGGCGATCCTCACCGGCGTAATGCTTGCTGTGGCTCGTGCCGCAGGCGAAACCGCGCCGTTGTTGTTCACCGCGCTGTTCAGCAACTACTGGATCTACCACGACGGCGACCTGGCGGTGATGAACCCCACAGCCTCCCTTGCCGTGCTGATCTACAACTTTTCCGGCATGCCCTTCGACAACCAGCTGGAGCTCGCCTGGGCGGCTTCATTGGTGTTGGTGATGATCGTGCTGGTCGTGAATATTGTGAGCCGTATCTTCGGCAAGCCTAAGTATTAAGAACGGGAGCATCTGAATCTTGAACGTCTCAACTGCGCAAATAGCCGCTCCGTTTGTTACCCAATCGCCTGTGGTCATGGACTGCAAGCTGGACAGGATTTTCTACGGCAACTTCATGGCAGTGCGTGACAGCCATGTGCCGATCGAAAAAAACAAGATCACCGGGTTCATCGGCCCGTCCGGCTGCGGCAAAAGTACGGTACTGCGCAGCCTCAACCGCATGAACGACCTGGTGAAAGGCTTTCGCTTCGAGGGCCATGTGCACTTCCTGGGGCAGGACGTGTACGGCAAGGGTGTAGACCCGGTGGTGGTGCGCCGTTACATCGGCATGGTGTTCCAGCAGCCGAACCCGTTTTCCATGAGCATCTTCGACAACGTCGCGTTCGGCCTGCGCCTGAACCGCTACAAAGGCGACTTGGGCGATCGCGTCAAGCACGCCCTGCAAGGCGCTGCGCTGTGGGATGAAGTCAAGGACAAGCTCAAGGTCAGCGGCCTGTCGCTCTCCGGCGGCCAGCAGCAACGGCTGTGTATTGCCCGCGCTATCGCCACCGAGCCGGAAGTGCTGTTGCTCGATGAGCCGTGCTCGGCACTCGACCCGATTGCGACTCGCCGGGTAGAGGAGCTGATGGTGGAACTGAAGAAGGATTACACCATCGCCCTGGTCACCCACAACATGCAGCAGGCCATTCGCGTGGCGGACACCACGGCGTTTTTCTCGGTGGATATTTCCCAGGGCACGCGTACCGGCTACCTGGTGGAAATGGGCCCGACCGCGCAGATTTTTGGCAGCCCGCGTGAACAGATGACCGAGGATTACATCAGTGGCAAGTTCAGCTGAGTAACTCCATGTTCGATAGAAACCACAGGTGCGCCACCGTCAGCCCAGGAATGCCAATGTCTGCAACGCATCGTCTTGATTTGTCAGCGATTGAACGCGCGCTCCGCAAAGTGCAGAGCCGCTTTGCCGAGCTCAGCACGCAATTTACCGAGCCGCGCGACCCCTTGACCGACGAAGTGCTGCACAACGTGCTTGAAGGCTATGCGCTGGTTGACGACTATGTCGCACGGGGCGTTGACCTGTTTGACCTTCATCATCTGGACCTGATGCTGGAGATCAACGCCACGGTGCTCTGCGGTAGCGACCCGGCGCGGCGCGTGGAATACGCGCAGCACCTGGCCGCCACCGAGGAGCACTTCTTCAACAACGTTGAAGGCGGTATCAAGGACTTGTTCAATTGGTACTGCGCGTATCGCAGTGAATCGGTGTGGAAGCGTGCGGCCGGTGTGTATGTGCGCATCCTCAGCAAGCCGCAGTTGTTCATCGAAGGCAACAACCGCAGTGGTTCGCTGATCGTCAGTTATCTGCTGATGCGGGCCGGGTTGCCACCGTTCGTGCTGACGCTGGAAAATGCCGAGGGTTACTTCAATCCTTCCTCGGTAATCCGCAACTCGGCCAAACATGGGGTCAAGGCGTTGTATGAATTGCCCAAGATCAAGAAAAAGTACGCCGCCTTCCTGGAGGAACAGGCGCCGGATCCCAAGGCGTTTTTCTTGAACGACGCACCACAGCCTATTTATCAGGGAGGCCATTAATGCGCCGGTATCCAACACTCGCCAGCCGAGTCGTGCAAGCCATCCAGCAGGCGCTTCTCACGCGTGCCGCCAAGCGCCCGCGCGTACGCATCTCCTTTGATATCGACGACACATTGGCTTGCCAGCTCCACCACGCTGACGTCGAGAGCAGCTGGCTACCGGCTTGTGCTCATCGTTGGTGGGGAGAGCCGCTGCGTATCGGCACTCGTTCGCTGACGCGGCAGCTGCGGCGCCAGGGTTGCAGTATCTGGGTCTATACCTCATCGGGAAGGGCGCCTTCCTACATCAGGCGTTGGCTGATGCTGTACGGCATTCGTGTCGACGGCGTAGTCAATAGCGAGCGGCATAACCACGCCCTCACGGTGCATGGGCTGTCGAACACCCCCTCGAAATTTCCGCCGGCCTTCGACATTGATTTGCACGTGGATGATTCCGAGGGCGTGCGCCTTGAAGGCAACGACCACGGCTTTCGCGTGGTGGTGGTCGACCCGCAGGATGAGCACTGGGCGCAACGAGTGCTTGAAGCCGTCGCGGGCGTGCAGGCGCAACTGGCCCGGCAGCAATTACCCAGGTTCAAGCAGCCTGTATGCCAAGGTGCTGAGGTTTATTCTTCCTGAGTTCCAGAGAAACCTGAACTTCTTGAGCACTTATTGCAGTTCACAACTTGCTATAAGGGTTTGATTTTCTTTGACTCGCCAGTCACGAACAACACAG
The DNA here is from genome assembly GCF_001907715.1 of Pseudomonas sp. BTN1. Taxonomy (NCBI): domain Bacteria; kingdom Pseudomonadati; phylum Pseudomonadota; class Gammaproteobacteria; order Pseudomonadales; family Pseudomonadaceae; genus Pseudomonas; species Pseudomonas sp. BTN1. Next base: position 9,718 of record NZ_MPBM01000038.1, read on the forward strand.
AACTTCACCTCGTGTTCGTCAAACAGCGCTTATGGCGCTTTTGTCGTCTATCTCCCTAAGTACATACCCTTATCATCCGATAGTCGGTCACTTTAACGCGGCACTTCTAGGCTAGTGTTGACGAGCTTCCTTAATGGTCAACCTCGATATTAAGCAACGAAGCAGCCTGAACAGAATGCACAACAACAACTTCAATGCATATTGTTTAGCCCGACGCATCAGGTATTACCGTTGACTTTCGGTGTTGATCGCTGGGCTCAAGGAGTACTGACATGGCTATATTCGATTACAAGGGGCAAGATGCCCGCGTCCTGATTTCAGATGCCTGGACCCTCGCCACTTATACCAGTGGTGTCGCGACCGTCGGCGCGCTCTACAATATTCCGGGGCTTGTGCTGGGCGAGGGCAACACCTTCGCGCTGCCCAAGGGCTGGCGTGAAATCGGCGCGAGCGAACTGCAGGTGGATAGCAGCCACATCGACATCACTGGAAGTTTTACCGGTGACGGCGTGTTCGGCTCCCAGGCCAGGGTGTTTGGTCAATACGATGACAGCGGCCAATTAGTCAAAATGGGTTTTTCCATTGCCGGCACCAACTCGCCAATTGATCTGCTGGGTTGGCCGGCGATGATCGATAACTCTTATATCAACGGCTACGACTACCTGCTCAATTCAATCAAGGATTACGCCACCGACCACAACCTGAGCGGCAAAGATGTTCTGGTAACCGGCTACAGCCAGGGTGGTTCTGTCACCAACAGCATGTATATCGGCAAGGACACTTTGGCAGACGGTTTTTTCAAGGATTCGGACTACTTTGGCATGGAGTCGCCCAAGTCCAGCAACAGCGACGGAATCTTCAACTTCGGTTTTGAAAACGATGTGGTCCACCGCCTCACGGGGCAAGAGACCAACGTGGGCAGCGCCATTATCGATGCGCTTCAAGGCAGTGACGCCAGTTACACTTCGACGACTGACAACATCGTGCTGTTCGACACGATCTACGCGCTGCCAACCTGGCCCAATGGTCCGTTCTCAATTGCCAACCTGTCAGGCTGGGCCGCGCATCTGGAAGGCATTTTCATCAACCCTATCCAGCGTATCGCCCAATCGACCTTCTACGATTACATCGAACGCGACAGCACCATCATCATCAGCAATCTCGACGCCATCAGCCGCAGCTTTACCTGGGTCAGCGACAAACAGACCGCCACCTCCAACCATTACGGCACACCGGCCTTCCTGCTGGGCACCGACAGTTCGGACAAGCTGCAGGACGGGCGCAGCGATGACTTCCTCGACGGGTTCAAGGGTGACGACAGTTTCCGCGTGAGTACCGGTACCGATATTGTCGCCGGCGGTGAAGGCAACGACAAAGTCTTCCTCAAAGGCACTGCATCTTCCTACGAAGCGGTGAAACTCAGCGATGGCACGTTGTTTTTGAACGACAGCAGCGGCCAATACGGCCTCAAGGAATTGCACGGCGTAGAGCATGTGGAGTTCGAAACCGGCTTGGCCAATAGCCTCGGCCAGGTGCCCGTGTTCGGCGGGCTCTTCGGTGGCATTGGCGAGGTCCTCACGCCGGCCTATACGGTGACCAGTGGCAAACTCGACTTCGAAGGCCTGTTCGGCGCCGATAAGGCGTATGCCAAATCCATCGAAGGCAGCCAATTGGCCGACACCCTCAAAGGCACCGCCGCGCGCGACCTGATATTCGGCCAGAACGGCAATGACCGGCTCGACGGTGGCGCTGGCAATGACCTGCTGCACGGCGGCGACGGCAACGACACACTGCTGGGCGGCACGGGTAACGACGCGCTGTATGGCGCCAGCGGCAATGACGTCCTGATCGGCGGGTTGGGCAATGACCAACTCAGCGGTGGCGTGGGCAGCGACCTGTTTGTTTTCGATCAACGCGGGTTTGGCCACGACGTGATCAGCGACTTCAACATTCACCAGAATGGGCAGGACCTGCTGGTGTTCGCCAAGTCGCTGTTTGCCAGCGCCGATGCCGTGCTCGGTGCCACTACCCAGCATGGCAGTGACAGCGTAATTCTGGCGGGGGACAGCAGTGTCACCTTGGTGGGGTTCAATGCGGCGCAGTTGAGTGCAGAGATGATCAGCGTGGTGTGATGCGACACCTGCGAAACGGAAGGTAAAACCTCACAGGTTCCCCGAAGCTGTGGGGTTTTTTATGGCCTGCTGTTTGACGCAATGGCTCGGTACCACACGCAGCGTCAGTGCCTAGCGGTCGGACTCAAACGGGCAAAAACTCTTCATTTTCACGCCTGAGCCGCTCTGCGTGAAGGGTTGAACGAGTTTGCACTGTTAATTGACGCCATCAAAATGACATCTTATCATCGCCACATTGGATGGCATAAAGCCATATAGAGGGATCTATACAGTGTGGCGTTTACCGCGTCGGACCAGGTTAAGCCTGCTGTCCGCTTTTTTTTGCCTGGGCACCTCCGGATGGGCGCAAGCGGCCACGCCGCAGAACGCCCCCGGCATCACCGACCTGATCCGTGACCGCCAGGACCGCCTGCTCGAAGAGCAGCAACGGCGCCTTGAGGAGCTCAAAGACTTGCCGGGTAAAGCCGCCGCGCCGGCAACCTCGGCAACACCTGTCGATACCCGCTGCTTCCCGATCAAAACCATCGAGCTGGGCGGCGCGGATGCGCTGACTGAAGGTGAGCGAGCTCATCTGATCAAGCCCTACCTCGGCCAATGTCTTGGTGTGCCGCAACTCAACGCAGTGCTCAAGGTGATCACCGACCGTTATCTGGCCAAAGGCCTGGTCACCAGTCGCGCGTATTTGCTGCAGCAGGACCTTTCCAGCGGCAATCTCAAGATCCAAGTGGTCGAAGGTAAGCTGGAGAGCCTGAAGGCTGCCGAAGGCAGCGGAATCACTGACCGTCAATTGACCATGAGCTTCCCCGGCAAGCAGGGCGAACTGCTCAATCTGCGCGAAATCGAGCAGATGGTCGATCAGTTGAACCGCTTGCCGTCGAACCAGGCGCAGATGGAATTGGCGCCGGGCAAGGCCGTGGGGGGCAGTGATGTACTGGTCAAAAACACCTCGCAAAAGCCCTGGCGTGTTGGCCTGTCGCGGCACAACGGCGGCCAGCGCAGCACCGGTGAGCAGCAGTGGGGCGCCAGCCTGGATTGGGACAATCCGTTGGGCCTGGCCGACCAGCTTTCGCTACGTGGCGGCCACGATGCCGTCAGCGATCACCAGAAAACCTCGCGCAATTCGATGCTCAGTTACAGCCTGCCGTTCGGTTGGTGGAACCTCTCGTACAGCTACATCGAAAGTGAGTACCGCTCCCAGGCCGAGGCCAACCACTTCAAGTTCAAGCAGACCGGCGACAGTCAGAATCACCAGTTGCGCCTGGAGCGCGTCATCCATCGGGATGCCTTGAGCAAGACTTCCCTGAACACCGGCATCGCCTATCTTCGCACCAATAATTTCATTGAAGACAGCAAGCTTGCCTTGAGCAGCAACCGCCTCAGCGAAGCGCAAGTGGGTATCAACCATGGTCGGCGTATCGGCGGTTCATTCCTCAACATTGACCTTGGCATGCAAAACGGCATCGGCGCATTCGATGCCCAGGCCAATCACGATCCAAAGCCTGGGCAGCCGGATGCGCGCTACCGCAAGTACACCGCCACGGTGAGCTATCTGTATCCATTCAAACTGTGGGGTGAGTCCCTCAGTTTCAGCAGTTTGATGACCGGTCAGCACAGCGAAGACGTGTTGTTCAGCCCACAGCGCATTAGCCTCGGCGGGCAGTCGTCGATTCGTGGCTACAAAGACCAAATGCTTGCCGGCGACAGCGGCGGCTACTGGCGCAACGACCTGCGCTGGAGTCGGCCGGTGACTTGGGCCTGGATGCAGCCGGTGCTCACTGAATACGGCACCAGCCTGGGCTACGACCAGGGCGTCATCAGCCATGGCCGCTACAACGCCGAGCAGCATGGGCGCATGAGCAGCAACTCGGTGGAGTTGTTTGCGCGCGGCAAGAACGTCGCGGCCAGCGTGACCTTTGCACACTCTTTGGAACGACCGGAAGCGATCACGGACCGTGAAGCGCCGATCTATTTCCGTCTGGACTTTTTCCTTTAAATTTTTGACCGCCTTCGGGCTTCGAGACATGACATGGACGTTCGCCAGTACGCATTCCTCGCGCGCCAGCCTTCTGCTGCCGTAAAAAGCCGCGCCCATTTCCTGGGGCTGCCTAAACGTGGGTTGGCGTTAATCCTGGCCAACGCGATGTTCTGGCACCCATTGCTGGCCCAGGCGGACGGCATTGTGGTGAATGCGCCGGGTACGATGGTTGGACAAGCGGGCAATGGCGTGCCCATCGTCAACATCGCCACGCCAAATGCCAATGGTCTTTCGCACAACCAATTTCATGACTACAACGTCGGCGCCAACGGGGTCATCCTCAATAACGCCACTGACCGTACCCAGTCCACACAACTGGGTGGCATCATTGTCGGCAACCCCAATCTCCACGGCACCGCGGCCAATATCATTCTCAACGAAGTCAACGGCGGCAGCCCCAGCCAACTACGCGGCTATACCGAAGTGGCCGGGCAATCGGCCCATGTGATCGTTGCCAACCCGTATGGCATCAGCTGTAACGGTTGCGGCTTTATCAACACCCCGCAAGCGACGCTCACCACCGGCAAAGCCGTGATTGAAAACGGCCAGATCAATCGCTACCAGGTGGACCAGGGCAGTGTTGCTATCGAAGGCGCCGGCCTGAACGCCAGCAACGTCGATCAGTTCGAAATCATCACCCGCGCCACCACCATCAATGCCCAGATCCAGGCGAAAAAACTCACCGTCATCGCCGGTCGTAATGACGTCGACGCACGCACCTTAAATGCCACCGCACGGGCCGCAGATGGCAGCCAGGCGCCGGATCTGGCGATTGACTCGTCGGCGCTGGGCGGCATGTATGTGGGCGCAGTCAAGCTGGTGGGGACCGAGGCGGGTGTCGGTGTGAAGTTGTCGGGGGACATGGTCGCCGGCGGTGATATTCAGATCGATGCCGGTGGCCACGTGGTCATGGGCCAGACAACAGCGGCCGGCGCCATTAACGTGAAGGCCCGCAGCGTGGAAGCCCAGGGCGTGGTCGCGGCGGGCAGCGTGCTTGAGATGAAGACGCAAGGCGACCTGCTCAATCAAAAAAGCCTGGCTGCGCGTGATCGCGTGGCGCTGCAAAGCGGTGGGGTGTTGACCAACAACGGCGTCATCGAAGCGGGTGTCAACGCTGATCGGACGCGCAATGCTCAGGGCGATATCCACGTCACTGCCGCCCAGTTGAATAACAACGGCAAGACCGTCATCGCCAGTCGTGACCTAGCCGTGAATGTGGATGGCACTCTCGACAACCGCGGCGGCACCCTTAGCGCGCAAAACCAGCTGAAGGTGACGACCGAAGAACTGGATAACCAACAGCAAGGCCGCGTGTTGAGCGCCTCACGCCTTGAGCTCAATGCCGGGCAGTTGCTCAATACTGACGCAGGCCTGGTGGTGGGCGACCGAGGGCTCAGTGGCCGCATCGGGCAGTTGGTCAATCGCAAGGGCGAGCTCTCAAGCCTTGCTGACGTCACCTTGCAGGTCGACAGCCTGGACAACGTCGCCGGCCTGATATCTGCGGGCCAGGCGCTGCGCTTGACTGCCAGCGCGGCGGTGAACAATCAAAACGGTCGCCTGGCGGCCGGGCAGATGGTGCGGGTCAACGCGGGGCAACTGGACAATAGCCAGTCAGGCATCCTCACCAGCCAGGGCGAGCTGGGGCTGAATATCGCCGGCACGTTGGATAATCAGCAGCAGGGCCGCATCGAATCGGGGGCCGCTGCACAGGTCAATGCCGGGAACTTCAATAACCAACAACATGGCGTGCTCGCCAGTGGTGGCGCCCTTGAACTGGCGGCCGGCCCGGTCAATAACAGCCAAGGTGGATCAATCTACAGCGCCAAGGCTCTCAATGCCCGTGTCACCAGCCTCGACCAGCATGACCAAGGGCGCATTTACAGCAATAGCGACCTAACCCTGGACCTGAGCAACGGCCACCTCGACAACCACGATGCAGGTTTGATCAATGCCAGTGGCCAGCTGGCGCTGAATAATCTCAATAGCGTCGACAACCGCAGTGGCGAGATTTCCAGTGCCCGTGGGTTTAGCGTCGCGGCGAACAGCCTCGACAACCGCGCTGGCAAGCTGCTCAGTGATCAAGCCTTGGGCTTGCGTATCGCCCAGGCACTGAACAATGGTGCCGGTCAGATTGCAGCCAGCGGCCTGGATATTGACGTTGCCAGTTTGCTCAACGACCAACGCGGTCGAGTTCACAGCCGTGATCGGCTTAACGCCCGGGTGGGTGGTTTGCTCGCCAATCAAAGCGGAAGTTTCAGTGCCGATTCAGGCGCACAGTTGACCGTAGGTCACCTGGACAACAGCAATGGCGGCCAACTCTTCAGCCAAGGCGATTTGAGCCTGAACCTCAATCGGGGTCACCTCAACAACCAAGGCGGCTTGATCAACTCCCCAGGCCAGTTGTTGCTGACTCAACTGAACAGCGTCGATAACCAGGGCGGCGAAATCTCCAGCACCCAAGCCTTCGATCTGAATGCGGATCAACTCAATAACAGCGCCGGCAAGTTGCTCAGCGAGCAAGCTTTGAGCGTGCGCATTGCCCGTGCACTGGACAATACCAAAGGTGGGTTAACCGCCAAGGCCCTGGAGGTACGTGCGGGCACACTGATTAACCAGGCCGGTCGACTCGCTGCGGTGGAGGGCCTCAACCTGCAAGTCGATGGCGAGCTGGATAACCGCAGCGCGAAGGTGCTAGGCAAGCACCTGGTGCTTGGGGTTGGGACGCTCAATAACGACCAGGGCCTGGTGCAGGGTGATGGAACGCTGGTGCTCCAAGCGGGTGGCGCGATCAGCAACCAGGCAGGCACATTGGCCGCCGGGCAAAGCGTGACCGTCAACAGCGCCAGCCTGGATAACCGTCAGGGCACCCTGACCAGCGATGCGTCGCTGACGGCGCGTATAGCCGCGAATATGCTCAACCAAGCGGGGCTGGTGAGCGCTGGCACTGACTTGCAGGTGAACGTTGCTGATTTGAACAACTCGCTCAACGGTCGTATTGCCGCTGAGCAGGTACAGATCAGTGCACAAGGCATCGATAACCGCGCGGGCGGTAGCCTGTACGCCAAACACCAACTGGGCGTCGATGTTGGCGGTCAGTTGAACAACGCCCAAGGCACGCTGCGCAGCGATGCTCGCCTGACCATCAATGCCGGTGGTTTAACCAACGATGACGCAACGCTATCGAGTGCTGGCGAGCTGAAGATTGCAACGGGCAACCTGAGCAACCAAGGCGGAGAACTGCGCAGTGCCACTCAGTTGGGGATGACCGTTACTGCACTGGACAACAGCCGTAACGGGCATGTCGTAAGCCAAGCCGATGTAAGCCTGGATATGCAAGGTGGTTACCTAAACAATAACGGTGGTTTGATCAACGCGCCGGGGCAATTGCTGCTCAAGCAACTGGGCAGCGTTGATAACCAGGGCGGTGAAATTTCCAGCGCCCACGCCTTTGAGCTGGCGGCAACCGCCTTGAACACAGCGGACGGCAAGTTACTCAGCCAACAAGCCTTGACCCTGCGAATCGCCCAGGCACTGGATAACACCCGTGGCCTGATTTCCGCGGCAGCCTTGCAGGTCAGCAGCGCCAGCCTGGACAACCAGGGCGGCAAACTGAGTGCCGTTTCCGACCTGAACCTCGGCGTAGAAGGTGTGCTGGACAATCGCAACGGTGAATTGCTGGGTCAGCACTCGACAGTCGAAGTGGCTGCGCTGAACAACAGTCAAGGGCGCATCCAGGGCGATAACCGCTTGATCTTGACCAGCCACGGCGCGGTCAACAATGACAAAGGCACGCTAGCTGCCGGTCAGATGCTGACGGTCAATGCTGCCAGCCTGGACAACCAGTCCAAGGGCCGTCTGACCAGCAAGGGTGAGGCGCACCTTGTGGTGGGTAGCGTGGATAACCGAGGTGGCAGCATCACGTCGGTCGGGCAGTTGCAAGTCAAGGGGGACGAGCTGGACAACCGTCAGGCCGGGTTGCTCAATTCGGGTAAAGCCATGAACCTGTCCATCGGCAAGCTGGACAACCGAGGGGGTGAAGTTTCCAGCGTTACCGAACTGACGATGATGGGCCGTGAGCTGGACAACAGCAATGCCGGTCGCGTACTGGCCAATAGTACGCTCCAGCTGACGCTCGCCAGGCTGAACAACCAGCTCAAGGGCCTGATTTCTGCGCAGCAGGATGTCAACCTCAAGGCAACCAGCCTGGATAACAGCGCCCAAGGCAGTGTCTACGCCAAACGCAACCTGGACGTGACCCTGGCCGGGCAGGCTGACAACAGCCAAGGCGTCATGCGCAGCGACGCCGCCTTGCAACTGCGCAGCGCCAGCTTTGGCAACAACGGCGGGCGTATCAGCAGCGGCGGGGCGTTACTGTTGAGCGCCGCCAATGCCCTCGCCAATCAGAACGGCGAGGTGCTCAGCGCTGATACGGCGACGGTGAATGCAGGCAGTGTCGACAACAGCCACGGGCGCATTGTGGCTGACGGTGCACTGCAACTGACCACAGGCGTATTGCTTAACCAACATCAAGGCCGTGTCACCAGCGCTGATCGCCTCAACCTGACAGCGACCGACGTAGACAACCGCTTCGAGGGCCGTATCGCCAGTGGCCAGGCGCTCAACGCCAGCCTCAGCAGCCTTGACCAGCGCGGAGCCGGTGAGTTTTACAGCAACAGCGAACTGACCCTGGACATGAACCAGGGGCACTTGAATAACGCCGATGGCTTTATCAACGCGCCAGGGCAGTTGTTGCTCAAAAACCTCAAAAGCGTCGACAACCGTAACGGTGAAATTTCCAGCGCCAAGGCCTTTGCCTTGCGTGCCGACACCCTGGACAACAGCGGCGGCAACTTACTCAGCGACCAAGGCTTGACCCTCAAAATCGAACAGGCGTTGCTTAACGTCAAAGGGCTGATTTCAGCCGCTGGTGTCGAGCTGGGTGCCTCGCGCCTGGACAACCGTGAAGGCAAGGTCAGCAGCGCTCTGGATGCGCGCCTGGCGGTCAATGAGGACCTGCTTAACGACCAGGGCGAAATCGTCAGCGCAGGCCACACGCAGCTGAAGGCGGCCAGTTTGGATAACACTGCCGGGCAGGTGCTCGGTGATGTCAGCCTGGATGTGAAGGTCAAGGGCGCGCTGAATAATCAGGCCGGCACGCTCGGGGCCGGCACCTCGTTGAACGTGCAGGCCGCCAGTCTGGATAACCGCCAGGCCGGGAAACTGGGCAGCGACGGCCAACTCAAGGCCACGATTGATGGGTTACTGGACAATCAGGCCAAAGGGCAAGTGTTGGCCAAAGGCGCGATGGAACTGCGTGCCGGTCGTCTGGATAACCGCGAAGGGCGGCTGACCGGGCAGGACCTGTTGACGCTGCACAGCGCCAACGTCGACAACCGTGGTGGTGTGATCCTTGCCCAGAAGGACCTTCAGCTCAATGTGGGTGAGTTGGACAATCAGCAAGGTTCGCTCAGCAGCAAAGCGGCCCTGAGCTTCTCCGGACAGCAATTGCGTAATCAGAAGGGGCTGGTGAGTGCAGCAGGGCCCCTGCGACTGACTGCCGATAATGTGCAAAACGCGGCTGGCCGAATCGCCAGCCAGGCGGATCTACAGGCAACTATCGGTGTACTGGCCCAACAGGGCGGTGAACTGGTTGCCCAGGACGAGCTGAGCTTGAGCGGGGCTTCCCTGGACAATCGCGATGGCGGCCTGGTAGGCGCCACAAAAGCGCTGAAACTGACGGTCGACGCCATTGATAACCGTGCGGGCGAGATTTCCAGCCAGAGCAGCATCGACTTCAAGGCGCAGCACCTGGATAACAGCGCGGGCAAACTGATCGCCGGTACCGCATTGGAACTGGCCGTGGCCCATGTGATCAACCAGGCCCAAGGGATGATTTTCGCCCGGGACAACCGCTTCAACGGCGCGCGCCTGGATAACGGCCAAGGCACTTTCGCGGGCCAGCAATCGCTGAGCATGTCGCTGGTCGCCATTCCCGGCACTGAACTGGATGGTCGGCTGGATAACCAGCTGGGCAAAATCAGCAGCGAAGGTACCCTGCAGGTGAGCAGCGCGACGCTCAACAACGACGCGGGTGCCGTCTCTTCGGCGGGTGCGCTCACACTTGCTGCCAGCGGTGCTATCACCAACCAGGGCGGCGTCATGGAGACCGATGCCGCCCTGACGCTCACCAGCGCGAGCCTGGACAACGGCCCCAAAGGCCTGCTCAACAGCCGTGGCGCGCTGACCCTGGCCACCGGCACGCTGAACAACACTGGCCGTATCACCAGCGCTGATCGCCTGGACCTGGCAGCCACCCAGGTGGCCAACAGCGGACGTATCGCCAGCAGTAAAAATCTTACCGCCGCGATCACCGGCCTGAATCAACAGGGCGGTGAACTGTTCAGCAACACCCAGCTCGACCTGGACCTGAACCACGGCCAACTGAGCAACGTGGGTGGCCTGATCAATAGTCCGCTGCTGATGTTGAAAAACCTGGCTGATATCAATAACCAGCGCGGCGAAATTTCCAGCCAGCAAGCCTTCGTGCTGGCGGCTCGCAACCTGGATAACGGCGGTGGCAAGCTGATCAGTAACCAGGGCCTGATCCTGCAGATTCAAGACGCTTTGGGCAACGCCAAAGGTGCGATCAGCGCAGCCGCCCTCAACGCCAACAGTGCTCGCTTGGACAACACTGATGGTTTGCTCAACAGTCGTGGCGTCATGGACGTCTCTGCCACCCAGGCGCTGGATAACCAGCGCGGAACGCTGATTGCCGACGGCGCCATGCGGCTGTCTTCCGCTCGACTCGACAACCGTGACGGTGATGTATCGGGCAAAGCCTTGGTGACGGTTGATATCGATCAGGTCGATAACCGCGGCGGTCAACTCATCAGCACCACAGCCGTGGATGTGCGTGGTGCGGTCCTGGACAACCGCAAAGGCCTGGTTGGCGCCGATAAGGCGGTGAAACTGCTGGTCGATCGGGTCGACAACCGTGGTGGCGAACTATCGACCAACGCCGACCTGACCGTTACAGGGCACACCTTGGATAACAGCGATGCGGGTCGTGTGCTGGCCGGGCAATCCTTAAACCTTACGCTCACCCAGCTGCTTAATCGCAACCAAGGCCAGCTCAATACTCAGCGGCTGATGCTGAGCGCTCAGGACCTGGACAACAGCAACGGCAAACTGCTCGCCCAGCAGCTTCTGCAACTTGAGCTGAAAGGGGGGCTGAATAACACTCAAGGCGTGCTCAACAGTGAAGGGCGCCTGCGCGTCGATGCGGCGAGCGTAGTCAACCGTCAGGGGCGGATTTCCAGCGCCGACGCGTTGGTGCTGGGTTCGCAGGGGGCTCTGGACAACGAGGGCGGTGAGCTCGTGACTGACAGCACGCTGCAACTGCGCAGCGCTAGCCTGGGGAACCAGAAGGGCGTGCTCAGTGGCAAAGGGGCGGTCAGTGTAACCACTGGCGCGCTGGATAACACTGGGGGCCGTCTCACCAGTGGCGACACCTTGGAGCTGAAGGCTGGGCTACTGAACAACAGCGCCGGCAACATCGGCAGTGCCCAGGCCCTGACGGCCAGCGTCGATGGGCTTGATCAACAAGGTGGCAAGCTGTTCAGCAACGCGGGCCTGACCCTGGACCTGAACAATGGCCAGCTCAACAACCAGCAGGGCCTCATCAACGCGACCGGGCCGCTGGTGCTCAACCATCTCAATGGTGTGAACAACCAGGCCGGTGAAATCTCCAGTGGCCAGGCCTTCAATATCGTGGCGCGCAACCTGAATAACAGCGGTGGTCGCCTGCTCAGCAACCAGGGCCTGACACTGCGTATCGACCAGGTACTCACTAACATCAAGGGTTTGGTTGCAGGTGCAAGCCTGAGTGCGCAAGCGGCCGTGGTCGATAACAGCGGCGGTACGCTCACCAGCCGTGGTGCCCTTGAATTGACCAGCACGGGGCTGCTGAGCAACGGGCAACAAGGTTTGATCAACGCCGCGCAGGCATTGACAGTCAACGCGGGCAACTTCAATAACCAGGGCGGCAGCCTGCTGGGTACCAGCGCGCTGACGCTCAATGCGTTGGCCGTGGACAACAGCGCCAAAGGCCTGATCAACAGCCAGGGCAGCCTGGAACTCAATGCCCTGAGTTTAGACGCCAGTGACGCCGGCGAGGTATCGGCCAAGGGTGATATGGACCTCACGCTCACGTCCATGGCCTTGCGTGGCGGCAGGTTGATAGGTGAGCAGCGCCTGAGCGTCGACTTGGCAAACGGTGATCTGGATAACCGCAAGGGCCTGATCTTTGCCAAAGGCCCGTTGACCTTAAAACGCCTACGCGACCTGCAAAACCAGGGCGGCGAACTGTCCAGCCAAAATGCACTTAGCTTGACGGGGCGCAGCCTGGACAACAGCGCCGGCACGCTTATCAGCCAACAGTTACTCACGCTCAATGCAGGCGACGTGGTTAACCGCGGCGGCCTGATATCGGGTTGGCAGGGCCTCAACCTGATCGGCACTCACTTGAATAACCGTGACAAAGGCACGCTGTCCAGTCGCAACGGCGACCTTGACGTGCGCCTCAGTGGCAGCTTGCTCAACAGTGGCGAAGGGGCGTTGGCCAGCCAAGGGCAGTTGAGTGTCAGCGCCGCGAGCCTGGATAACAGCAACAAAGGTGTTATCTCCAGCGGCGCGCAGCAGACCTTGAACGTGATTGGCGCATTGAACAACACCCAAGGTGGGTTGATCGACAGCGGCTCGACGCTGGATCTGAGCGCGGCCGACCTCGACAACAGTGCCGGTAATATCACGGCCCTGCGCAACCTGAACTTCCTGGGTGGCAACTTGCTCAACACCGGTGGCTCGCTGATGGGTAACGACCATCTGGTGCTCAACCTGCAAGGCAACCTTGGCAACGTCAACGGCAAGATCGCAGGCACTGGGTCGTTGGTACTCCAGCGCGCCATCGAGGTGGATAACCGAGGCGGCCAACTGGCCAGCCAGGGACGCCTGTCATTGGCCATGGGCGGCCTGAACAACAGCCAAGGCGGCACCGTCGCGGCGAAAGGTCCGCTGGCCATCGATGCCAGCGCCATCGTTCAAAACAACGCTGACGGTTTGATCTACAGCCAGGACGGCGACCTGCGCATCAACGCCTTTGGCCTGACGAACGCGCAGGGCAAGTTGCAGGGGCAGAACGGCCTGCGTGTCGAGGTCAATGGCGATCTCGACAACCAAGGCGGCAATATCATCAGCCAGACCGGTGACGTGCACCTCAAGGCCGGGAACCTCGACAACCGTAGCGGTGTGCTCGCCAGTCTCAAGGGCGCCATTGAAGCCGGTGTGGTGGGAGTGCTTCGCAATGGCCATGACCTCAATGGCAGCCCCAAGGGCGGCTTGATTCAAGGCCAGCGCCTTCTACTCAATGCCGGTCAATTCGATAATCAGGGCGGCTATCTCGGCGCGCAAACCAGCGATGCATGGCTGACGGTTGCCACCCTCAATAACCAGCAGGGCGCGTTGTATGCCAAGGGCCTGATGCGCATCAATGGCAGCGCCCTGGAAAACAGCGCCGGCCAGATTGCCGGTGACCAGATCGCGCTTGGCCTCGATGGCCAACTGACCAACCACAACGGCCTGATCGAAAGCACCAACAACCTGACCGTGGCCGCCAACGCCATCGATAACCAGGGCGGCAAGTTGCGCGCCCTGGGACGCGCCGGCAAGACAGAGTTCCAGATCGGCAGCGTGTTCGACAACCGTAACGGCGCCGTGGAAACCGCCAACCAGGACCTGACCCTGGCGGCCGCCAGCTTCCAGAACAACGGCGGCCAATTGCTGCATGTGGGTGAGGGCACATTCGACATCTCGTTGCCCAACGTAACCGGCGCGGGCGGCACTGTTGTAACTCGTGGTGGCCTGACTCTGAACGCGGATACCTGGACCAACACCAGTGTCATTCAGGCAGGGCGATTGAACGTCAACGTCAATCACTTTACCCAGACGGAAACCGGGCAGTTGCTGGCTTCGACGCACCTGGAAGGTAAGGGTGGCAGTTGGGTGAATAACGGGTTGATTGCCAGTGATGGCACGCTCAGCCTGGGGCTAACGGGGACCTACGGCGGCAGTGGGCGTATCAGCAGCGTAGATACCCTGAACGTCGGCGCCGCTTCGTTAAACCTTGATGCTGCTTCAAGTATTACGGGGGGCCGGGGGGCTACCATCAGCGTCGCAGGCCAAATGACTAACTCGGGCCGTATCAGCGCCATGGGCAATTTGGCGATCAGTGCTGGAGCGCTGACTAACGCGGGCACTCTTGGCAGCAGTGAGGGCATGCTGATTGACACGCAGACCTTGCTCAACGAGCGCGGCGCGATCATCAGCGGTGGTGACATGTCGCTGCTGGCCGAGAGTTTTACCAATAAAAACGCGGATGTTTACAGCCTGGGCAAACTCTTTGTCGCCCGGGATATACAGGGCAATTGGGCGGGCACCCTGAACAATATTTCGGCCAACCTGGAAAGCGCGGGCGATATGACGCTCCATGTGGGCGCGATAGAAAACAAAAAAGAATTCTTCAATGTTTCATCGACATTGGTTTCCGGCGCTATCGGGATGAGAGGCACGTCGGCACGGGCCGGGCACATGGTATTGATGGAAGAATATGAATCCAAGGTGGATGCGGAGTCGGTGTCCGCAAGCATCTCGTCCGGCAGGAACCTGGATGTTCAGGGACGTAGCCTGTTGAACTCTGCCTCGGTTATTTCGGCCACCGGCAATATCAGTGCTGCGCTGGAAAACTTCAGTAACGTTGGCGCCACATTAGGAAAGTATTCGGTTCTCAAGTCTTTCGACCTTCCTAACCTCAAGGAAGACAAGAATATCTCCCGTTTCTGGCGTTCGATCATGGATTACAACGCTGCGAATGATCCGTCCTATAAGCTTCAAGGCTCCGGTTCGAGACGCGCGGGAACCCTGCATTTCTGGGATCAAAACTGGAACGAGTCGATGGTGACGCCCTACACAAGAATGGGGGGGACGGCTCAGCGACAAACCAACCTGACGTTTGGTTGGAAAACGTACACGACCTTCAATGTCAATTTCCAAGCCCTGTTTCCTGCGCCAGCCTACAACGCGGGCACCAGGTCGGCATTACCGGCCACTCTGAGTGGAGTCAATTTCTACGATCAGCGGATGATCTCCAAGCCCGGCAGTGCAGGCACTGCCCAAGCCATCGTTCAGGCTGGCGGTGCGGTTCAAATCAATGCCAGCAAGAATCTGGTCAACAGTGTCATCCAAGAGGGCCAGCCGATATCGACAGGTTCCGGACGTGGGTTTGATGCCACTCGTCCAGTCAATAATGCTGTTGTTGCAATCGACTTGAATGCGCAGCTGCCACCGGACTTGGCCCAACAACAAGTCAACCCCTTGACGCTACGCGGGTTCACCTTGCCCACGGGCACTCACGGACTGTTCCGCCTCAGTAGCCGGGCGGGTGAGGATGCCCAGGCCACCCAAGCCACCAGTGGCCCACAAAGCTGGACCATGGGCGGTGCGACCCTCGGACTGGCTCAACGCCAGGATGCACAACCGGCGCTTGAAACGCGCACCTTCGATTTCAAAAGCGTCACTCAACAGGGCGCAGCTACGCGTCAGGTGGACTCCACTGCACGTCAGGTCAGTGGTGTCACCGCCACCACCAGAACACTTAACGTTGCCGGGGCCGGCGATGTGGCCAACGGCAGTGGCTGGACGCCCAGCCAGATCACCCCAGGTGAAATCGCCCGGGGCGACGGTATCAACGCCCAAGATCCGTCCAGCGGTTCAACGCCGCCAGTGGCGAAGGTCACAGGGCCTGCGGATCAGCCAGACCTGGCGCTGACCCAAAGGGACACCCACGTTCAGGTCGCCACACCGGGCGAGCCCGCTCGGCCGACGTTGAACATCCCTGGCGTGACGCCGGTTATGCCAGGCGTGCAGCCGGTGGTGAACACACCCGTCGCACAAGGTGCGGGCAGCAGCCCAACCCAGGTCGCGGAGGTGATTGCCCAGCCGGTCAATGCGCTGGCGCAAACCACTCCGGTCGCCAGCCAGACCATCAACCGCGTGCAAGGCTTCACGCCTACCGCGCCAAAGTCGCAACCACATAAATACCTGATCGAAACCAACCCGGTGCTCACCGACCTCAAGCAGTTCATGAGCTCCGACTACTTGCTCGCAGGGCTGGGTTACAACCCGGACGAAAGTGCCAAGCGCCTGGGCGACGGGCTCTATGAACAACGCTTGATCCAGCAGGCCGTGCAAGCACGCACAGGGCAGCGTTTTATCGACGGCCAGAACACCGACGAAAAGCTGTTCAAGTACCTGATGGACAATGCGATCCAGAGCAAGCAGCAACTGAACCTGGCAGTGGGCGTTACCTTGACCTCGCAACAGGTCGCGGCGCTGACCCATGACATCGTCTGGCTCGAACAGCACGAAGTGAACGGTGAAAAGGTGCTGGTGCCGGTGCTGTACATGGCCCAGGCCGACAATCGTCTTGCACCCAATGGCGCATTGATCGCAGGCAACGACCTTAACCTGATCGCCGGCGAAAACCTGGAGAACGCCGGGACCCTGCGTGCCACCAACAACCTGTCCGCCAAAGCGGGCAATGACCTGATCAACAGCGGCTTGATCGAAGCCGGCAACCGCCTCGACCTGCTGGCGGGTAACAACATCGTCAACAAGTCCGGCGGCATCATCGCCGGACGCGATGTCACGCTGACGGCGATCAAGGGGGATGTGATCAACGAGCGTGCCGTGACCCGCACTGGTAACGGTACTGCCGAGCGACGCGACTATCTCGACAGTGCGTCACGCATCGAGGCTGCCAATGACCTGACGATGAATGCAGGTCGTGACATCGCCAATACCGGTGGCGTACTGCAAAGCGGACGTGACACCACATTGGTCGCTGGCCGCGATGTGCACATCGATGCCGTTGAGCAACGCAATGGCTTGGATCTGGGCAGCCGCCTGCGCACCGAAACCGTGACGCAAAACGGTGCCAGCGTGGAGGCAGGCCGTGACCTCAAGGTATCGGCAGGGCGTGACTTCAGCGCCATTGCCAGCCGCATCGACGCCAAGCGTGACTTGAGCATTACGACCACCGAAAACCTGAGCATTTCGTCGGCCGCCGACGAACAGCATTCCTCCAGCAAGTCCAAGAAGGTCACCCAGTCCAAGGACCACATCAGCCAGGTTTCCAGCGTGCTGACGGCCGGCGGCGATGTGTCGCTCAATGCCGGTAAAGACCTGGAACTCACCGCCAGCCGGATTGCCGGGGGCGGCAACGTGACCCTCGATGCACAGCGCGATGTGAGCATCCTGTCGGCACTGGACGAAGACGCTTCGTTCTACTCGAAAAAGAGCAAGGGCTCATTCGGTCGTAGCAAAAGCCAACAGCGGGAGAGTTACGACAGCACCAACGTGGCCTCGGTCGTTGAAGCCGGTAAAGACCTGACCATCAATACCACCAAGAAGCCTGATGGCGGGATGAGCATCGATGGCGGGCGTGACGTCACCGTGATCGGCAGCCAGTTGAAGGCCGGTGGCGACATGTTGCTGGGGGCCACGGGTGACATTGCGGTGTTGTCGGGTGTCGAGGAGCATGGTTCCTACAGCAAGAAGACCAAGTCCGGGTTCCTGGGGCTGTCCAAAAGTGGCAAAAGCCAGTTGAAGACTACTGCGAGCCAAGTGGGCAGTGAGTTGGAGGCGGGCAATGACGTGGTGGTGGCGGCAGGTAATGATGTGCGGGTGCGGGCCAGTGAGATTAGTGCCGATAACGACACTGAACTGCGCTCCGGGCTGGTCAATAGCACGGGTGATATCAACCTGATTTCTGCGAACGACACGGCCTATAGCCGCAGTGAAGAGCACAAGAAGAAGTTTGGTTACACGGAAAGGCCAACATCGGTTGCCATTTCGTCCGCTAAGAAGGCCGGTCGTGAAGCTCAGAGCAGCACCAGCGTGGGCAGCCATGTAAGTGCCGAGCGCGATGCAACTTTGCAGGCTGAGCGCGACATCAATCTGGTTGGCAGTGGCATCAGCGCAGGGCGCAATGTCAACCTGGATGCAGGGCGCGACGTCAATGTGGTCGCCGCGCAAGACACCAGCAGCGAACGTACGTGGGAGAAGAAAAAACAGACGGGTTCAAGCATTTCCAGTAACGGCGATGGCATCAGCCTCTTCGCCGGCACTGAAGGCAGTGGGGAGAAAAATCGTGTCGAACACGAGACCGCTTCCAGCAGCCAGATCAGCGCCGGGCAAGATGTGGCAATCAACGCCAAGCGTGATATCAACCAGCGCGGCTCTGATGTGGGCGCTGCCAATGATATCGAGCTGACGGCGGGCAGAAATATCAATATCGATGCTGCGCGTGAAAGTGTGCTCACCGAGCAGATACGCGAGAAAGAGAGCAACGGCCTGGGTGTTTCGATCAACCATAACTATGCCAATACCAAGGACGCTGTCAGCGGAGCAGGGAAAGGCGAGGACAATGTCAGCAAGGGCTCAAGCACGCTCAAAGCCGTTGATTCGGTCAGTCAGTTTGTCAGCGGGCCAACGCTCGACGGGAAGTTCGGCAACAGTAAGCAGACCAACAGCCAGCAGGTTATCGAGCAGACCAATCGCTCTTCGACGCTGAGCGCCGGTAACGATTTACACCTTAACGCTGGCAACGATTTGTTGGTGAAGGGAAGCCACCTGGACGCCGGACGTGACATCAATATCAAAGGACGTGACGTCACGCTGGACGTGGCCAAGGGCGGGATTAGTGAAGAAACCACCCACACCCAAAGTTGGGGCGGCATTCATGGCGGTACCAGCGGCGGGATCAAGTTGGGCGCTGGCGGTAGCTTCGGCACGGCTACGGGCGAGAGTTCCCAAGGCTCGTCTACGGCTTCACAGCTGGAAGCCGGTCGCGATATCAACCTCAAGGCCAGCAATGACCTGAACTTGGTTGGAACGCAGGCTAAAGCTCAGCGAGATATCGAGCTGAATGCCGGCAACTATTTGAACATTCGTTCGGCGCATAACGACAGCAACAGCGAAAACAACCGCCACAGTGGCGGCGGGGAAGCAGGTCTGACGTTTGGCTCTGAAGGTATTGGCGTCTACGTCAGCGTCAGTATGGGCAAGGGTAACCTGGAGCGAGAAGGCCAACGCCAACAAGAGGCTTATCTCTATGCCGGCGACCGCCTGGGTTTCGCCAGCGGCAAAGACACCACCATCGGCGGAGCGAACCTCAGAGGCGACGAAGTGGTGGGGCGCGTGGGCGGCGACCTCAAGGTTTCGTCGGTCGCTGATACGGGCAAGGTCAAGGGCAAAGAGTTTGATATCAGCGTTACGGCCACCATCGGCCCGGGTGCGGGTGTCAGCGGCTCGGTCGGCTTTGGCAAGACCACAGGCAAAACGGACTGGGTCGAAGAGCAAACCCGTATCACCGGCAAAAATGCCGTCGATATCAGAACAGAGAACCATACCCAGATCGACGGAGCCGTCATCGCCGCTGACAACGGCAACCTGAAACTGGACACCGGCACCCTCGGCTTCAGCGATATCGCCGGGCAAGACAAAGAGCATGGGTACTACCTGAACGTAGGCGGCACCTATAAAGCCGGGAGCAGTGAAAGCAAAGGCAACACCGTACAAGACAGCAGCCAGGCGGGCAAAGGCAAGGAAGGTAAGACCGGTTGGAGCGTTGAGGGTTGGAACTACGAGAAAGAACGTGAACAGATTGTCCGCGCCACGGTGGGGGCAGGTGAAGTCGTTGTGCGCAAGGATGCTGAGACGGGAGGTGACTCTACGGCCGGGTTGAACCGGGATGTGGGTAAGGCCTATGAGATCACCAAGGATGATGAAAAACGAACGGATTTGTATGCGAGTAGTTCGTCCATTGATGCTGTGCTCAAACCTGGAGAAACGCTGAAGCAATGGTCTGATGGGCTACTCAATTACGATAAAACGGCGTTGGACAACTTCAACAAGGCCGCCGGGGCATTGCATGCATTAGTCAATCGAGTGGAAGTCATGCAGGGCCGTCCGATGGATGCTCGTGCAGAAGCCATGGCCGGCAAAGACTTGGCAGAAAGCACGCTTGAAGCCCTCATTCTCTCTGGTATGAGTCCTCGATCGGCAATGGCAAAAATGGGGGATCCCGAATTCATCGACAGCGTCCTGAGAAGTATGGCGTCGTTAAATGGGATCGAACCCCAGGTGCTTAGCGACGCGCAGAAGCTTGTTGAGTCGAGCACCTATAAACCCGACCCTCAGGCAGTGGTACTGGATACGTCGGAAGTCAACCCGACAGGGATTGAAGAACTTCAAGGTCTGATTCGTCAACTCGGGGAAATACAGGCTTATAAAAACAAACATCCTGAGAGTGTGGAAGCCATAGCCTATGTGTTGGCCGCGGCTCAAGGCCCGAAAGGGGGTGCTCAATTCATTGCGATGAAGGCTGTTGAGGGGACCGAGGCGGGGCAGGCGATCTCGAAGAATATAGACAAAGCGAATGCGTTCGTCGGAAAGAAAGTCGCTCAAATCATCGAAGGGACCGAGCTGAATCCGACGTATGACAGCGACAAATATCTGATTGGCGGTGGTGAGCTACTTTCCAGTATTTTATTTGGGGCGATGCCTGCTCGAAAAGGTAAGGGCGGTAAAGATTCCGAGGCAAATTCTCCTCGCCCTCTTGCCGAACCTGTCTATAGGACAAATAAGGAGGCCAAGCAGGCTGCAGAAGCATTGGGGTATAAAAAAATCAACGAAACAGTTCATGATGGGCAGGCTGTTTTCAAACAGGGGAATTTGTATATCACTAGGGACCTTGACGGACATAACGGAGGAGCATGGAAAGCAGCTAAATCGGTTAAAGCGCTTGGCTCGAAAGATACGAGACTGGGTACTTTTGACGTGAATATGAAACGTATTGGTGATTGAAATGAAAAAAACTGAGATGCCGGATTGGATTACACGTGGGAAGACCATTTCTGAATTAATTGAAGAATTACGCTCATTTGAGGATCAAACTCTTATGGTTGAGATTTCAGTTGACGGTGGCGTAAGTAAAAAGCCAATCAGCTTGGTTGGGAAGGAAGATGGTGTCTGTGTTTTATTTAATTGCGAGTCGGATTTTTAACGCGGGCTATGGTAGTGCCGGGGGGGCGTAGAGCAGAATAGATGGGGCTACGGTGACTCTACCCGACACTGCGGCCAATCGAATTACGGGCAAGGTCAAATGCAAAGAATTCGATATCAGCATTATGGCGAAAAAAAAAGGGGACAGATTTGAATGGCACTTAATTAACAGCTAACAGGCTGATCTGATTACAAAAAAATGAAGAAAAGGCCGCCCTTGGTCTACGGTGATAGTTGTGAACACACACCACTCGAACAAGGACAGCCCGCGTGAATCGCAGACCTCAAGTCGTCAGGCATCCACCCGCCATCGTCATGACTTGGCCTGCGCCGAGTACGTTGGTTGTCGGGTGGCCCGCCAATGCAGGATTTGCTGTTGAATATTCCAGTGAATAATCTGCTCGTAGAGCTTCTCGACGAAAGCGACATCAAGTTCGGCTTCTACCGCCCATAGTCGCCGCTCCTCAAGCATGGCCGCGACGCGTTCAGGTGCTGGAATGTCCTGTTCGTTGGCTTTGAACTGCGCCGCAGCCTTTACGTAACGCAGGCGTTTTTGTAGCGAGTCAAGGATCTGGCGGTCAAAAAAGTCGATGCCCGCTCGAATGTCATTGAGGTTCTCGCAGGCTTGTGGCGGTTTTAGCGGCAGCATGAGGCTGGTCTCTTTCAATAATGGGTACGCAAGTTGAATGACGCCGCGGGCAATCGCTCGACGACCGTTTGTTCAGTGAATGCTCGCTTGGATCGAAGGGTATTCAGTTGAGCTTCGGCAACCACTTCGTCGATCAAGGCGTCGATCATGCTGCAATCGTGATGATGAGGTGTGGTGATCAGGTGTGCCGAATTACCGGAGGTGGCCAGGCAGTATTTCGTCGCAATTCTTTCTGATGGGCAAGGGAACACGACGGTGATGGAGTTTTCGTTGCGCCAGGCATCAATGCCCGAGGCCTGGAAGCGGTCGACGGCGTACTGTGCCGTGTCCAGGCTGTGTTTGATTCGATGGCGCCATTCAGCCCATGAGTAGCTGCGCAGTGCCGCCCACATCATCAGGGGTGTGTGGCCGTTGCGCGAGCCGCTGATGGTCTTGTCATGGGCGCGGATATAGTCCACTTCCACTGAAATGCGCGCGACGTTGTTGCGTTTGGCCACGACAATTCCGCAAGGAATGGGCGAGCCGATCATCTTGTGGCCGGAGACGCAGATCGAGTCGATGCCGTCGGCAAACGAGAAGGGTTGTGGGTGATCGACGAAGGGCAGGATCATCCCGCTCAAGGCCGCATCAGCGTGCAGGTAGTAGTCGTGGCGGGCAATGCCTGCCTGTTGCAGGCGTTGCTGGATGGTCACGATATTATCCACGGCTCCACGCATCGTGGTGCCGATGTTGGCGAAGATGATGGGGTGACGCTCCTGGTCGGCGGTTATTTTTGCCATCAGGTCGTCGTAGTCGATTTCGCCATTGGGCAGCGATTCGACCGCACGGCATTTGATCCGCAATAATTTGACGATCTTTGCCACGGAGTAGTGGGTGTCTTTCGAGTAGTACAGGGTGCCGTCCGGAAACAGTTCGCGTCCCAGGTAGCAGCCAAACATATTGCCTTCCGTCCCGCCATTGGTGACGTAACCCCAACTGTCTTCAAGGGCAATGTTGAACAGCTCGGCGAAATACGTCATGACGTCTTTTTCAAAGTCGAACGAGTTCAACAGGTAGTTGCTGTACTCGTTCCAGTCCCCGCAGTTGTTAATTGAAAACTGCAAGAAACGGTGCAGCTGGGAGTAATCAAAATCGGCTGATTCGGGATACCCAATGTTGAAATACTGATGTGTCACGCAGTGCTCCCAGAAGCCTTCAAGCTTGCTTTGGTCGGCAGGGGATAAAGTCATGTCTAACTCCTTTTAAAACGACTGGGTGACGCCGCCCGGTCAGGCGGCTATCTGCCTCGCGTCTACCAATGACCACCAGCTGCTGAGCGTGGGCGAATCCGCCAGTTCTTCGAAGCTGACGGCAATGCCACGCTCCTTGAGTTCGGCAGCGAGTCTCATCACTTGCAAGGAGTCGAGGCCATAGAAAATCAGGTTTTCCTCGGGGTCCAGGTCTTCACAGTCCTCGACGAGTTGCCGCACGCGAGTCTGCAACCAGGCGCGGGTGGTTTCCGCTGCCAGAAGCTGACGCAGATGCTTCTTGTCAATCTTGCCCACGGGGGTCAGCGGCATGGTTTCGATTAACCGGATGCGGTCGGGCAGTTTGTATTCGGCGATGCCGAGTTCCATCAGGTGACGTCTGAGCGCGGGCGGCTTCAGGCTCGGGTTGCGTGAGACGACGAACGCGCAGCTTTTTTCTCCCAGCCTGTCATCGGGCATGGCCACCAAGCCCGCGTGAGTCACATCAGGATGGAGGACGATGAGGTTTTCGATTTCCTCCGAGGCGACTTTTTCACCGCCACGGTTGATCTGGTCCTTGACCCTGCCGACCACGCGCAAATCGCCGCTGGGCATGAGTTGGACGAGGTCGCCGGAGTAGTAGTACCCCTCGTTATCGAACGCCTGGGCATTTTGTTCGGGGCTTTGGTAGTACCCGCAAAAAGTGTAAGGGCCACGTGTGGCGAGCATGCCAGGTTCTCCGTCCGGGACGGGGAGGCCTTGTTCGTCAACGATTTTGATTTCATCGTCGGGGCTGATCGGACGGCCCTGGGTAGTAAAAATCTGTTCGTCGGAGTCATTTAGCCGGGTGTAGTTGATCAGGCCTTCGGCCATCCCGAATACCTGTTGCAGCTTACAACCGAGCACGCCGGGCACCTGGCGTGCCAGCGAGTCGGCAAAACAGGCGCCACCGACCTGGAGGAACTCAAGCGATTGCAGTTGTTCTTTATGCTCCGGCGCTGCCTGCAGCCACAAGGCGGCTGCACTTGGCACCAAGGCCACAGTATTGACCTCTTGGCGCTGGATGATCGAAAAACAGGTCAAGGGCTCCGGGCTGGGCGCCATGATGATGCAGCCGCCAGCATGCAGAACACCGAGGGCGCCGGGGGAGCTGAGCAAGAAGTTATGGGCGGCAGGTAGCGCGCATAGAAAGCGCGTGCGTGGCGTAAGTTCGCATACTTGCGCGCTTGCCCTGGCGTTGTAGTAATAGTCGTTGTGAGTGCGGGGGATGAGTTTGGGGGTGCCCGTGCTGCCGCCTGACAGTTGGAACAATGCGACCTCGCCGGGCCCCGAGGGGGAGACGTTCACGTTGCTCTCGCTCGGCGTATTGATCCAGTCGGCGAGGTTGTTTTCGTGACGTTGCTCGCCCAATAGCAAGATGATGTCTGGACTTGAACCCACCTCCTTGAAGTCGGCGATATAGCTGTCGTCACGGAAGACTTCATGCTCGCGGGAGGCAATCAACAACGTTGGCGCGATTTGTTTGGCGTAACTCTTGAGTTCAAGTTTGCGATGGCTGTAGAGCGCGTTGAGGGGGGCGATTCCTGACTTGAGCAGGGCAAAAAGGACAATGTAAAACTCCGCGATATTGGGCAACTGCACCAGTGCAGTGTCACCGTTGCCAAGCCCGCTGGCGGCCAGTCGCGAGGCCAGGTTGGAAGACAATTGGTCCAACTCGGCATAGCTGAAGTGGCGATCGCCGCAAATAATCGCGGGGGCGTCGGGTTGCGACTGGCTGCGTTCCTGAAGGAGGTGGGTGAGCGGTTTGTCGAGCCAATAGCCTTTGTCCCGATAACGCTGTGCGCTTTCCAGAGGCCAGTGGTTAAATTCAATAGTCATAGTATTCACGTGTGAAAAAATTCGAGTTAGTGGGCCAATCCGCAGGCGCGCAGCATGGTGCCAAGTTTGGTCTGGACTTCTGCCCATTCGGAGTCGGGGCTTGAGGCTTCAACGATGCCTGCGCCGGCGAACAGGCGGACCTTGTTTCGCCTGACCGTGCCGCAACGAATCGTTACGACCCATTCGCCATTGCCCTGGGCATCGCACCAACCCACCATGCCGGTGAACAGGCCGCGCTCGAAGGGTTCGACGAAGCGAATCAGTCGTCGGGCGCGCTCGGTAGGGAAGCCGCACACAGCCGGTGTGGGGTGCAAGCGGCAGGCAAGCTGCAAGGCCGATACAGCCGGGTCTGCCAGCGTACCTTCGATGCGGGTCGAGAGGTGCCAGAGCGCGGGCGTGCTGATGAGGGAGGGGCGTTGCGGCACATTCAGCTGCGTGCACAGTTTCCCCAGTTGGCTGACGATGTCCTGGGTCACGAACCCGTGTTCGTAGTGATCTTTTTCCGATGTCAGCAACCAGTCTGCATTGCGCCGGTCGGCTTCTGGATCGGCCATGCGCTTGGCTGACCCTGCCAGCGGGTTGGACAGAAAGCTCAGGCCTTCCTTGCGGACCAGAAGTTCGGGACTGACACCGATCAGCGTGGTGCCATCAGGCATTGGCACACGGAAGTGGTAGCCGCTCGGGTTCTGGGCTTTCAGGTTGTGCTGCAGGGCACTCACATCCACATCGTTTGCAAATATCAGCTCGCGTTGAACCGAGAGCACAGCCTTGCGTACGTCGCTGTGGCGGAAGTTGACGACGGCGTGTTCCACCGCCCGTTTGAAGGCCTGTTCGTCCGGAATGTTTTTCTGTTCGATCAACTCAGGCAGCGTCGACATACCCGTTTTCGCGTGGATGTCTCGGGTCCGCCATTGCGCGTGTTCGGGAATGTAGAGGCAGGAAGGTTCAGCAGGGTCGAAAGGGATGGCGCCAACGATGATTGGGTTGCTCTGGCCAGCTTCGCGCGCCCGATCAAGCGCTTGCGCAATTGTCTGCTGGAACAGGCTATTGGCGTCATCGCCGCCAATGGCAGGTGTTTCAATTCTCTGCAGCATCCCGGTGACCGCTAACTCGCGATCGCCGGATGTGAACGAAAAACTACGTTGTACCTCTGCGAGTTGCACCTCTTCCATCTCGGTCGTTCTTAGGGTGCCCGTTCTCATTTGGGGGAAGCCTCCGTGGCCTAGGGATAAAAAGAAACTTGAAATAGAATCATTATCGTTTCTAATATGTGATGCTAATCATTACGATTTGTCAATCACATGAGTGAGCCATGAGAGAGTTAACTTCAATGCAAGCCGCCTGTTGGATCGGGCGGACTGCTCATGCGTTTTTAGGGAAAGTTTCAGCTCATCTGTATGCCGAATTCGATGGCCATTGCATTGAGCTGGAGCGGCTGCGCAAGGCACTTGAGCAGGTATGTCGGCTGCACCCCATGCTGCGAGTCAGGCTGAATGCGGAAGGGCTTCAATCCATTGCTGCGATGGACCAGTCACCGCTATTGGAGGTGGAGGATTTACGTTCGATAAGTGAAGAGGAGGTTGCGCAGCGCCTGCTCTGCAAGCGTGAGGAATGGACTCATCAGCAGCTTGATCTGTGTCAAGGGCCCGCAGCACGGTTTTGTGTGAGCCTGCTGGCCAATGATGCGTTTCGGCTGCATGTCGATACGGACATGATCGCCATTGACCCATCCAGTTTTCGCACGTTGATAGAAGACCTGGCAGAGCTCTATGAACATCCAGAGGCCGCTCTGCCACACACGCCATCGTTCTTCGACTGGTATGACAAAGCGCGCACCGATAGCGCACTTAAAACGGCCCGCGACCGGGACCGTCGCTGGTGGCGCGAGCGTCTGTCTGATATCACGCCGGCGCCGACGTTACCTTTTCTTGAAACCCCGCCTGACCAGCCGCACAGCGATCGACTCAGCACATGGCTGGGTCCAGAAGAGCGCCAGGCGTTACAGCGTCTCGCCCGCGAACGCAGAATAACGCTGTCTACCTTGATGATGGGGGTGTTTGCAGCGGCCCTTGGCGCCCAAACGGGAGACAAGCGATTTCGCCTCAATGTCCCTACGTTCTGGCGACCTGCGCTGGTGGGCGAGGTTGAGCGGATCGTCGGCGATTTTGCCAACATGCTGATTCTGGATATCGATCTGGAGGCGGCCCGGAGCCTGGCCGAGCTGTGCAGGCAACTGGCAGGCAATATGGTGGATTTGCTCGAGCATTGCGCTTATCCCGGGGTGAACCTGATGCGCGACCTGTCCCGTCATCATGGCGCTGCGCAACTGGCCCCTGTTGTGTTTACCGCCGGGCTGGATCTGTCTGGCGCAGACCTTCTTTCTGAGCGGGTGCGGCGAGTGTTGGGCCCCATGAACTGGGTGGTTTCCCAAGGGCCTCAGGTTGCGCTAGACGCGCAGGTTGTCTGCGCCGACGGCGGCATCTTGATCAATTGGGATATCCGTCTGGATGCGTTACCACCCGCCTGGGTGTCGGAGTTTTTCGACCGTTTCGTGCTGATGGTGCGCGAGGTGGCCGCTTGCTCCGCTGTTCTGGACCAGCCACTCTCCCAGCCAGCGGTTGTCGCAAAACCACTGACCGCTTTACAGCAGGCTTATTTGCTTGGGCGCAGCGCGCAGATGCCGCTGGGTGGTGTGGCCATGCAAGAGTTTCGCGAGTACCGCGGCGCTATGGATCCGGCACTGCTGCGGAGCCGGCTGGTCGAGATGGTCCAGCGCCACGAAAGCCTGAGAGTACGCATCGACGCGCAGAAACTCGTGCAGTTCGTCAGCGATGAGGTGCAGTTGAACCTGGACGAAGTCGACCTTACGACCTTATCGCCAGAAGAGGCGCTCAACTACGTCGAGGCGCGCCGCGAGGCGTATGCGCATGCGTTGTTCGAGCTGGACCGTTCGCCCTGGAACGTCACGATCTTCAAGCTTCCGGAGGGCCAGTTGAGCGTCTTCGTACGCCTCGACGCCTTGATTCTCGATGGGCGCTCAATCGCCACCCTCATGGTCGAGCTGTTCGACGGCACAACTGGCGAGGAGTCGTTCCCGCAGACGGCATCCGAGCCAGAGGATTTGGACAGTAAGCGCAAGGCAGATTCCGTTTATTGGAAAGCCAAGCTTGCTGCGGTCAGCGGGGCACCGCGGCTGCCGTGGATCACTGCGCTGGATCGGGTGGGCGCTTCACGCTACGAGCGACAGAGCCTGCTGATCCCCAAGCCTACGTTCGGCGCCTATTGCAAGTTGGGCGCGCGGCAGCGGCTGTTTAAAAACACCACGCTAATGGCACTGGTGCTGGAAGTGCTCTCGCACTGGCTCGATGAGGGTGGTTTGTGTGTTGCGGTGCCTGTTGCCCCGCAAACGGTCGGTGCCTTTGCGAATCGCTCGAGCTTTATCGCGATCAATTGGAGCGCCGAGCCAGATGGTTTTGCCGAACGCGCTGCCAAGCTGCAAGTAGATGTGCTGGAAGGGTTGCAGCACCTGAGCTTTTCAGGGGTGGACCTTGCTCGTTTGCTGTTCGAGTCCCATGGTCCCGGCCCGGTGCTTCCGGTGGTGATCACCAACGGGTTTTCCTGGCCAGTCTCGGCGCAGGGCAGCCCGATGAGCCTGCACGGCGGTCTGACCCAGACGCCACAGGTGGCGATGGATATTCGCTTCTCGGCCAATGCCGACGGCGAATTGGTGTTCGATATCGACTATGCACGCGCAGTGCTGGAGCCGGAGCTTGTCAGCGCCGTTTTGAACGCAATCGAAAAAGCGGTCGACCAAGCCACCACAAGCGGGGTTTTGGCCGTTGATGCCAAGGCGATAATCGAAAAAGGCCACTACCGTTTCAATAGTCGGGTCACTGAAGCGTGCCGCGAAGGGTTTCTCGACAGGATCGCGACCAACATTTTTGATCGGAGCAATACCAAAACTGCTCTTATCAGTGGTGATCGGCTAATCAGCTATGCCGAACTCGGCCACAGCGTGTGCTGCATCATCGGGGCATTGAAAGCGCGCGGATTATCACGTGGGCAAGTCGTCGCCATCTGCCTGCCTCGCAGCCCGGAACATACGATGGTGACGTTGGCGTGTGCTCTGACAGGCGTAATCTGGGTTCCCATCGACGTTTCAGCGCCGGCCGAGCGGTTGCGTTACCTGCTGGAAAACTGTCAGCCCGATCTTGTGGTGATTGCCCAGCATGAGTCTGTCGGCTCAGTCACGGCTACACCGGCGGAACTCTTGGCTGTGCAGACCCAGGCGATGCCCGTGCTGGATGACCTGTCGTTAAGCGACGCCCCGGCCTATTACCTTTATACCTCGGGCACCACTGGTAAACCCAAATGCGTGGTTCTGAACAACCGAGCCACCGCCAATGTCGTCGGCAGCACCCTTGAACGTTGGGCTGTCACCGAGCGCGATGTGTTCATGTCCGTGACTCCACTTCACCATGACATGTCGGTGTTCGACGTTTTCGGATGCCTGACGGCAGGGGCAACACTGGTGCTTACCGGGGGTGGCGAGGAAAAGGACGCCGTACGCTGGAACCAGTTGATCGCCCAACATCAGGTGACGTTGTGGTGCTCTGTGCCCGCTATTTTGGAAATGCTCCTTTCATGCCGCACCAGCCATGATTTGAAGAGCCTGCGTTTGATTGCCCAGGGCGGTGATTACATCAAGCCGGCCGTGATCGCCGAGTTGCGTGAACTGCTGCCGTCATCTCGGTTGATTTCCCTGGGGGGGCCGACGGAGACCACCATCTGGAGTATCTGGCATGAAATTACGGACGATGACCGTGCGCTGATTCCTTATGGAAGGCCCTTGCCCGGAAATAGCTACTTCGTCCTAGACCCACGAGGCGAGCATTGCCCGGCAGGCGTAGTTGGCCGAATTCACACCGCCGGCGTCAATCTCGCGCTGGGGTACCTCGAAAACGGCGAGTTGGCTCAAAGCGAGTTCGTGACCGTCACTGATGAACATGGCCAAGCCGTTCGGGCGTTCCGGACCGGTGACTGCGGGCGTTACCGCCGCGACGGTACCTTGATCTTCGACAGTCGGGTAAATGGCTACGTGAAAGTTCGCGGTGTGCGGGTATCGCTTCCGGATATCGAGATAGCGCTGATCAATCATCCGTCGCTCAGGCACGTGTTGGTCGTGGATTACGGCGAGCAGCGCCAAGGCGAGGTCTGCATTGGCGCTTTGTATGTCTGTCAGCAGGGCGGCGAAGAGCCGACCACCACCGAACTCCGCAACTTCGCCCGTCAGCACCTGCCGCACTCCCATGTGCCCACGCGTTTGCTCAGGGTGGACGCGTTGCCGCTGTCGCAGAACGGCAAGCCTGATCGTCAACGGGCCCGCAGCCTGCTTACGGCTTCGGTAAATGACGCAAGTGAGCCCGCTGCGATGAGGCGCTCGACCCCACGCAACAAGGTATTGGATATCTACTTGAGCGTACTGGGGCGACCGCTGGCGGATGGGGCGAATGCCAGCGTGGACTTTATTAGCCTTGGGCTACGGCCCCAGCATTTGAAGGCGATTTCGGCGCGGGTCCAAGAGGATTTCTCGGTGCGCCTTTCGCCAGGGCAGCTCCTACGCTGTCGCAATGCACAAGACGTTGAACGCCTGCTCATGGCTGAGAGTTCCTGAGCGTGTAACGGATGTTGATATAAGCGCGGTGGCGCGCCTGCGCGCACGTCAACTGCAATAACCAAACAGTTGGGCCTAGGGAGATGGATTGGATGATGGATGTACAAAGTGTTGATATTACCGGCGTTGGCATTGGCCCCTTTAATCTGGGTTTGGCCGCGTTACTGTCCAAGCATCCTGGCGTGACCGGTGTATTCCTTGACCGGAAAGCGGAATTTCGCTGGCATGAAGGGCTTTTGTTACCAGGCACAACGCTTCAGGTTCCGTTTCTGGCCGACCTGGTGACGATGGCGGATCCCACCCATCAGCTCAGTTATCTGAACTACCTGCATCAGCACGATCGCCTGTACCCGTTCTACTATTACGAAAACTTTCAGGTGCCTCGCCGTGAATACGATCACTACTGCCGCTGGGCGTCGCAGCAGCTGCCAGCCTGCCATTTCGGCGAGGAGATCTGTGATGTGACGTATGACGCCAACGCTGGCCAGTTTCTGGTAGAGAGCCAATCAGTGTCAGGCTTCAAGCGCTATTATCACAGTCGGGACCTGGCGATTGGTGTCGGTACGGCGCCTGTATTGCCCCAGTGGGCACAGGTCAAGAGCACCGCGCCGGTGATGCACTCGGCGGAGTTCGGCAAGCGTCAGCAACAGTTGTCGAAATGCCAGCGGGTCACGGTCATTGGCTCCGGCCAAAGTGCGGCCGAATGTGTGTTGGCCTTGTTCAGCGAGTTGACACCCGAGCGGATTGCAGCAGGGGCGTCGATTCGCTGGATCACACGCTCAGCGGGTTTTCATCCCATGGAGTATTCGAAACTGGGGCAGGAGTGTTTTACGCCGTCCTACATGGAGTACTTCCACAGCATTCCGAGGGAGCGACGCCGTGCCATCGTTGCAGGGCAAGGGCTGCTGTACAAAGGCATTAGCTTCTCGACCATCGCTGATATCTACGACCTGATCTATGAACGCTCGATTGGCGGCAGTGATCCGGGCCTGACGTTGCTATCCAATTGCGAGGTGCAGGCCGTGGAAGAGATTGATGGCATGCTGAAAATCGCTTACCGGCACCGTGAATTGAACCAGACCGGCACTCTTGAAGCTGATGCCATTGTGGCGGCGACAGGCTACGGGCATACATGGCCGCAGTGGTTTGAAAGGCTCAAGGGCGTGGTGCTTGAAACCGATGAGTATGGTGACTGTATCGTCCAGGACGATTTCACCGCACGCCGCTGCGATGCAGGCACGGGCCGTGTCTTCGTGCAGAATGCGGAGATCTTCCAGCATGGTGTTGGTTCGCCGGACTTGGGGATTGCGGCGATTCGCAATGCAACGATTATCAACCAGTTGCTTGGCCAGCCTTACTACCGCTTGCCCAAACGGTCATCGTTCCAGCGATACGGGATGCATGAAGCGTAGAGCCGAGGGTTGAGGGTCTTGGTAGCATTACCAAGACCCTGATCAGGTTATAGGTGGATATGGTTAAGGGCGGTGCGGGCTGCGTCGGGCGTCGTAAACAGCGCGAACACCTGATCTATGGTCGTGCTCAGGCGCGCCATCTGTGCTGCGCTGTAGCGGTCCGAACGGTAAGTAATGACCAGGCGCAGCGAGCGTTTGCCGTCGATCGTGTTCTCCATGATTTCGAACTGAATACCGAACATCGATTGGTTCTTGTCCGGGTCAATCTGCCGGTAGCGGATCGTCCCGGCGTCCGGTGTGCTCAGGGTGCCATTCAAGGCGTTGTTGGCGTGTATTTGAATGTACACGTCGAACAGCAGGCCGTCTGCGGGCGTCATGCCGAGGGCCTGTTGGATCTGCTCCATCGGAATATCGGCATAAGCCATGGAATCATTGATCAGGCGAGTGGTGTTTTCAATCAGTGCGCCAACGGCCTGCTGGGGATCGAACTGCACCCGATGCGCCACCATCGTGGTGAAGTAACCGACCGTTTCATAAAACCCTGGGTCGGTGCGGCCGGAGGCGGACGTACCGATCACAAGGTCTTTCAAATTACCGAGCTTATGCAGGGATAACGCAATCGCCGTATAGACCACACCGAACAGCGAAGCGTTATTCCGTCTGGCGAAGGCATACAGGTTATCGGTGAGCGCCTGGTCGGGTTTGATTTCGAACCATTGCGCGTTCGTCGACACTTCGCTGGCCGGCACGCTGGCCTGATAGTCAGGGGACGGCAGTGCCAGGCCCTGGGTTGCGCCGCGCAACATGCTCGTCCAGTAGTCGAGATGCTGTTGATTGATGCCAGTGGCCTGTTGTCGTAGGGCGAACTCATGGAATGACGGTGCAGGCGCTGACCAGGTGGGTGCTTTGTCTGCTGCACGGGCGAGGTAGGCCTGAGCCAGTTCCTCCATCATCACGTTGAGTGACCATTCATCAATGGCCATGTGGTGGATCAGCAATGACAGGGTTTGGCGTTGGCGTTGCGGGTCGTAAATGAAGCGAACCCGTAGGGGTAGCTCGCGGGTCAGGTCGAACTGATAGGTGGCTTCGCTTTTGAGCGTTGCACCCCGGCTTTCCTGGCTTGGCCAGAACCACTTGTATTCGGACAGCTGCTCGAACGGCACGATCTGCTGGTACGCCTCAGAGCCCTCGAAGTGGAAGGTTGAACGCAGGCTGGCGTGACGCTTGAGCAGGTCACGGAAAGCTTGCTCGAACAGTGCTTCATCCACCTGGTCGAGGAAGTCCAGGGCAAAGGGCAGGTTGAAAATTGTCCCGAACTCAAAGGCTGCGTAAGCCCGCCCAAGGGAGGCTTGGGCCAGCGCGAAAGGTGCCCTCTGTACGTCTTGCTGGCGGTCCATGGCAACAGCAGTTGCATCGTTTTGCTCGATGATATGGGCGTGTGCAGCCAAGGCGGCGGCCGACGGCGCGCTGAAAAAATCATTGAACTGGACTTCAATGCCATGGCCGCTCAGCAGCTTGCCAATGATGCGTGTGGCCAGTAGCGAATGACCGCCGAAATCAAAGAAATCATCAGTGAGTTGCATGTCAGGCTCTACCAGGGCCGCTCGAAACTCATCAAGAATAATCGACGCAACGTCGTCGTTGGCCGCAGGCTGGGCGGTGGGCGCACTGATGGGTGACGATAGCGCTTCACCATTCGCCAAGCCGTGCAACCAAGGCGTATTGCTGGCCGAGTGGCCTATATAGGCGCTCAATACCTGGTGATACAAATGGTCTTCCTGGCAACTCTGATCGAGGACCTGATGGAGTATGAAGCCAAGGATAGTGTCTTGCCCGGTTTGGATAATCAACGCCTTGAATGGCGGCTGGCTTTGCGCGTCCCAGGGCGCCATTTGCTGCGCGCGCAAATGCTCGGTGGCCTCTACGTCCGAGTGTAGATGCATGAGCTCAATGCAGGACTGCCAGTCAGCGGCGTGCACTTTGTGCACTTCGCCATCGTCGTTGAACAGGTAGCGCGCATTCAGATCGGGGAGTGTTTCGATAACGCTCCTGATCGCTGACATGAGTCGTGAAAGGTCAATGTCGGCGTCGAATCGCCAGGCGCTGAAGTGCTTGAGCACGCGTTCGGGATATTGCTGCTGCAAGAGCCAGAAATGCTCTTCGTTATCAGTGACAGACAGTTTCGGTAACGAGTCTGGATTGAGTTCCATCATGGAAATTTCCCGCCTTATCAAACTGAACAGTAAGAAGTAGAGAGGGCACCGCAGTGCCGACAGGCCGATCCTCGGTCTGCTGCAACGCTCAGAAATCCAGGCGCAAGAGAAGGTGCAAGCAACTCACATTTGCAGGGGGTCAATGAACGCCGTATGATGTTAAATAATAATCATACCTATTCGCATTAGTCAAAAACTGATCGCGAATTGACCGTCTCAGGAGAGGTGTTGTGAACAACGGAGCGTTCGCGTCCACGCAGCAATTTGAAAAGCTCTATGTCGACCATCACGGTTGGCTATGCAGCCTGTTGCGCCGCAAGTTGGGCAGCTCGGTCGATGCCGCTGATCTCGCTCACGATGTCTATCTCAATCTCATCAAGAAAGGCCGGGTTCCTTCCACCGAGGATTCTCGCGCCCACCTGACCCAAATCGCCAAAGGCATGGTGATCGATCTTTATCGCCGACGTCATCTTGAGGCCCGCCATCTGGAGGCGCTCAAGTTGCAGGCCGAACTGTTGGTCCCGTCAGAGGAGCGACGTGCCCTCGTGAGTGAAGCGCTGGCTCAGATCGATGACGCATTGCGCCGCAAGCCAGCCAAAACCCGCCAAGCGCTGCTGCTGTGCAAGTTGCATGGTATGGGCCACCGCGACATTGCCTGCGAGTTGAAAGTGTCGGTGTCTTCCGTCGAGAAGTACATCGCGTCTGGCCTGCGAGCCTGCTACCCATTCGTGCCCGGGCTGGTGCCTGGCACCGCCTCATCGATTAATGAACGTCTCGATTGAGGATTTTGCGTTGCCGTTCGGAATACAAAGTACGCAGCGCATACCACTCAAACCTAAAGGAAGCCAGGTGGCCTTCAGGCTACCCGCAGTGGTTATTCAGGAGAACTCATGAGTGCTACAGATGAACCCGGCGTTGCCGGCACGGTATCTCAGATACTCAGACCCATACGTGGGCAACTGATAGTCGCGGCGGTATTGGCCGCCATCGGTACCATGCTGACGCTGGTGCCCCTGGCCGGTATCGCCCATATCGCACAGCTTGCAATGGCCCAAGATGAGGTGGCGACAGCCTGGAGCCAGATGCAGGATCAAGTCTGGCGGGTTGTCATCATCAGTCTGGCCTGCCTGTTTCTCGGGATGACCTTGATTTCGCTGGGCGAAATGGCTGCGCACCTGGCCGACAACCGCATCACCGGCCATTTGCGTCGGGCGATTACCCGCCGTCTGGCCAAGGTGCCATTGGGATGGTTTACCAGTCGGGCTTCCGGCGAGGTCAAGCAAGCGATGCAAGACGACATTGGCACGTTGCACAGCCTGACCGCGCACTTCTTTACCACCTTGGGTCGTACCATCGGCGCAATTCTTGTTTCGGTTCTCTACCTATTCGTCATGGACTGGCGCATGGCGATTGTTTCGCTGTTGCCGTTCCCGCTGTTCTTCCTGTTTTTCTCCAGGGCCACCAAGGCCAGTGGGGCGAACATGCAGTCATTTGGCGCCGGCATGGCACGCATCAATAATGCAGTGGTTGAGTTCGTCAATGGCATTCCTGTGGTCAAGGCTTTCGGGGTCGAGGGCAAGGCCCATGGCAGCTACCGCAAGGCGGTTGATGGCTTCGCTGAGGCCTTTACCGACTTCACCCGCCCGCTGGTCAGCGCGATGGCCAACGCTCACGCGATGATTGCCCCGGTGGCGGTGCTCGGCGTAGTGCTGACGTTTGGGACGCTTTGGGTGAGCCTGGGCTGGATCACACCGGTAGACGTGTTGCCCTTTGCCTTGGTGGCGCCGGGAATCTGTGCGCCGCTGTTGCTGCTGAGCTACGTCACCCATGACTTGAACAATGCTACGGGCGCAGCGCAGCGCGTTCATACGCTGTTGCAAACGCCCGTGCTGGAAACCTTGGCAGCTGCCGCGCCAGCGTTGCCGGAAAATGCCGAAATACGTGTCGAGCAGCTCGGCTACAGCTACGACGGCCAGACCCCGGTGCTCAAGGACGTCAACTTCACCCTCAAGCCGGGCACGGTGACCGCGATTGTCGGTGCTTCGGGCTCCGGCAAGTCGACCCTGGCCCGTCTGTTGCTGCGCTTCTTCGACCCGAGTGAAGGGCGCATCACCTTGGGCGGCGTCGACCTCAGGCACATCGAGAGCACGCAGTTGTACCGGCGCATCGGTTTTGTGTTGCAGGAGGTACGCCTTATCCATGCCAGCCTGCGCGACAACATCGCCTTGGGCCGCCCCTCGGCCAGTCAGCAGGAAATCGAAGACGCAGCCCGCACTGCCAATATCCATGAGCGCATCTGCGCCTTGCCGCGAGGTTACGACTCGGTGATCGGGGAGGATGTACAGCTTTCCGGCGGCGAGTTGCAGCGCGTGAGTATTGCCCGCGCCATATTGTTGGACCCACCACTGCTGGTGCTCGACGAAGCCACGGCGGCGGCCGATGCCGAGAACGAGGTGAAGCTTCAACAAGCACTGTCGCGCTTCGCCCGGGGCCGAACCTTGATGGTGATCGCGCACCGCCTCGATACGGTGATGCATGCTGACCAAATCATCCTGATCGACAACGGCACGATCTGCGAGCAGGGACGCCACCACGAACTGCTCGCCCGCAACGGCCGCTACGCTCGAATGTGGGCGCTGGGCGGCTACGAACAGGCCAAGGAACAGGCGGTATCGTCATGCTGAAAACCTTTAATCAACTGCTGGGCAAAGATGCCCGCGTATTGCGCCGCTACCTTTGGATGACGCTCGTCTACGGCCTGCTCTGCGGGCTGACGATTGTCACTCTGGTACCGGTGCTCACTCGTCTGCTGAACGGTGATGTGCGCTCAGCAGGGCAATGGCTGACTGCGCTCGTGATCGGGGTGCTGGTTTGCTGGGCCTTGCGACGGACGGTGGAGAAGGCGGGTATCCGCGTCGGTATCGCTGTTCTGCAGCGTGGTCGTCATCGGCTGGGCGACCATGTGGCGCGTTTGCCGGTCGGTTGGTTCAGCGCACAAAATACCGCACGACTGAGCCATTTGGCCTCCCAGGGCATGATGGAATTGGCTCAGCTTCCGGCCCACGTTTTCACGCCGCTGATCACAGGGGTGGTCACACCGGTTGTAATCGTTGCCGCGTTGTTCAACTTACATTGGCAAATGGGATTGATCGCGCTACTGGCTTTACCCCTCTTGTTGGGTATCTTTGCGCTGACCGCTCAACTGGGGCAGCGCGCCGACCAACGCTTTCAGCACAGCGCCGCGCAGACCAGCCAGCGCATGGTCGAATTTGCCCAGGCACAATCGGTGCTCCGCGCCTTTAATGGCGAGGACGGCGGCACCCAGTTTCTCGAGCAGGCCATCGGGCGCCAGCAGCAGTCTGCAAAGCGGCTGATCCACGTCTCGGCGATGTCGGTGGTGTTCAATGCCTGGGCGGTGCAGGCCGGCTTCGCCGTCTTGCTGGTGGCTGCCACGCTATGGCTGGGTGATCAGTTGAGCGCAAGCCTGGCACCGTCTTCGGTCATCGCTGTGATCGTGTCGTTGCTGTTGGTCAGCCGCTTTATCGACCCGCTTCTGGAGGTCGCAGGTTATAGCGAAGTGCTACGTGGCGCGCGCGGTCAGCTTGATGCCGTGCGCGAAATCTTCGAGGTCGACCCTTTGCCGGAGCCGCAGGCCCCGCAAGCGCCGGTCGATGGATCGGTCGTATTGGAAAACGTGAGCTTTTGCTATGCCGAGGATCAGGCCGATGTGTTGCGCGATGTCAGCCTGCGTATCGAGCCCGGCAGCATGACGGCGCTGGTCGGTGCTTCTGGCTCGGGCAAGACCACCCTGGTGCGGCTGATTGCGCGCTTTTTCGATGTGACGCAAGGCCGTGTGCTGGTGGGCGGTGTAGATGTTCGGCAGATGTCCAGTGGGCAGCTGGCCGGTCAGATCAGCCAGATCTTTCAGGATGCTTACCTGTTTCAGGGCAGCATCGCCGACAACATTCGCATCGGTAAACCCGATGCCAGTGATGCCCAAGTGATGCAAGCAGCAACACAGGCTGGCGTCCTGGAGATCATCGAACGCTTGCCCCAAGGCCTGGACACGCCAGTAGGCGAGGGCGGTGCACGCCTGTCCGGGGGAGAGCGACAGCGAATCTCCATCGCCCGTGCGCTGATCAAAGAGGCGCCGATTTTGTTGGTCGATGAGGCCACCGCCGCTCTCGACGCCGAGAACCAAGCGGCGATCGCGCAAGCGTTGGCGCGTTTACGCGGCACGCGC
The DNA here is from genome assembly GCF_001907715.1 of Pseudomonas sp. BTN1. Classification (NCBI taxonomy): domain Bacteria; kingdom Pseudomonadati; phylum Pseudomonadota; class Gammaproteobacteria; order Pseudomonadales; family Pseudomonadaceae; genus Pseudomonas; species Pseudomonas sp. BTN1. Next base: position 48,358 of record NZ_MPBM01000038.1, read on the forward strand.
ACGCTGATTGTCATCGCGCACCAGCTGTCGACAGTGGTCATGGCCGACCAGATTCTAGTGCTCGATCACGGCCAGATCAGCGAGCAGGGCTCCCATGCGCAGTTGAATGCCAAGCCAGGGCTCTACGCGCACTTTCTCGCCCAACGCCAAGCCACGAAAGGCTGGCGGATTGCTGGAGAATCAGACGGTGAGGGCGGTTCTTGAGCCGTGCAATCTTACTCTGCGTGTTTGCCGTGCTTTGTTGCCTTTCGTTGATGGTGGGGGTCAAAGAGGTTTCCTGGACGGCACTGTTCACGTTATCCGATGACGCTTGGCTGACACTGACTGCCAGCCGCCTTCCGCGCCTGGCCGCCCTGATTCTCACGGGGGTGGGGCTGGCCGTGTGCGGCGTGATTCTGCAGCAGATCGTGCGCAACCGCTTCGTCGAACCGGCAACTTCCGGCGGGCTGGATGCAGCAAAGCTGGGCATTCTGATTTCATTGACGGTGGCCCCCGCTGCCGGTGCGGCCGGCCGTATGCTGTTTGCCTTGGCGTTTTGCTTTGCGGCGAGCCTGCTTTATGTCGCGATCATCCGCCGCATCAAGTTCAAGAACACCGTAATGGTTCCGGTCATCGGCCTGATGTACGGCAGCGTATTGAGCGCCATCGCCGAGTTCTACGCCTATCGTCACAATATCTTGCAGAGCATGCAGGGCTGGATGCTCGGAGACTTCTCGAAGATCGTCCAGGGCAATTACGAGATCATCTACCTGATCTTGCCGATAGTCGTGCTCACTTATCTGTTCGCGCACCGCTTTACTGTACTCGGCATGGGCGAGGGCATGGCCGGCAGCTTGGGCCTGAACTACACGGCAAATGCGGCGTTGGGGTTGATGCTGGTGGCGGTCACCGTTTCCGCCACGGTCATTACCGTAGGGGCCATTCCCTTTGTCGGGCTGGTTATTCCCAACCTGGTGGCGTTGCACTACGGCGAGAACCTGGAGCGAACATTGCCCATCGTCGCGTTGTGCGGCGCGTCGCTGTTGCTGGCGTGCGACATTCTCGGCCGCTTGTTGATCTATCCCTTCGAAGTGCCCATCGGTCTCACCGCGGGAAGCGTAGGCGGTGTGTTGTTCCTGGTGTTGCTGATCAGGAAATACGCATGAGGCGTGTGGCTACCCGCTATGGTCTATGGGCACTGGTGCTGGTCCTGGCGATAGCGTTCCTGTTCTTGGGCTCAGGCTTTGACTTCGAGTACGTCATTCCCAAGCGAATGACCCGTTTGGCCGCGATGGTTATTGCCGGAGTATGCGTTGCTTATTCTTCGGTGATTTTCCAGACCCTTGCCGGCAACCGAATACTGACGCCGGCGATCATGGGGTATGAGGCAATCTACCTGTTGTTCCAGGCCTTGCTGATCCTGGTGCTGGGTACCCAGAGCCTGGTGCTGTTGGGGCGTAACGGTAACGTATTGTTGTCGATCCTGTTGATGCTCGCTTATTCAGGGCTCATTCACCGTTGGCTGTTCCATGACGGACGCAACAACGTGTACCTGCTGCTCCTGCTTGGGCTGGTACTGAGCATGGTGATGGGCACCTTTACCCAGTTTATCCAACTGAAGATCAGCCCTGGTGAGTTCTCGATCTTCCAGGGTTTCAACTACGCCTCCTTTAATAAGGCGCAACCCACGCAAGTGATCTATTCGGGGCTGCTGGTGGCGGCGGCGTGCTTTATCGCGCAAAGAAGCCTGCCGGTGCTCGATGTGTTGTCGCTGGGGCGTGACCAGGCGATTTCCCTGGGTGTCGATTTTCAACGCAGCGTGCGCCTGCAACTTGCGCTGATCGCGATTCTGGTGGCTGTCTCAACCAGTCTCGTCGGGCCGACGGCCTTCATGGGCGTGTTTGTGGCAAACATCACCTATGCGCTTGCCCGCACCGCCCGGCACCGGATTACATTGCCCATGAGTTGCGCCATTGCCATTGGCATTTTCATCGTCGCCCAGTACATGGTCGAGCAGATGTTCAACTACAACACCTCCGTCAGCATTCTCATCAACCTGGTGTGCGGCGGGTATTTCCTCGCGCTGATGATTCGAACCCGAGGCGCTTCATGATTTCCCTTCGTCACGTCTATAAGACCTACGGCACCAAGCACGTCCTGAGTGACGTCAGCGTTCAGTTCCCGCCAGGGCAGGTGACTTCGCTGATTGGGCCCAACGGGGCAGGCAAGACTACCTTGCTGATGTTGATCGCACGTCTGCTGGCGCCGACCCGCGGCGAACTGCTGATTGGCGGGCGTAGCATTGCGGATGTGCCCATCCGCGAATATGCCAGGCGTGTCGCCACCTTACGCCAGACACCCGATTTCAACCTGCGGCTGACCGTTGAAGAATTGGTGGCTTTCGGGCGTTTCCCTTATAGCCGAGGGGCGCTCACCGTCCAGGATCGCCAGGTCATTGACGAAGCCATCGAGTTTCTGTCGTTGCAACCATTACGCCTTTCTTACATCGACGAGCTGAGCGGCGGGCAGCGGCAAATGGCGTTCCTGGCAATGACCATTGCCCAGCAAACCGATTACCTGCTGTTGGACGAGCCGCTCAATAACCTGGACATGAAGCATGCCGTACAAATCATGCGTGCGCTGCGCCGCTTATGTGACGAACAAGGTCGCACCGTGATTCTGGTGGTGCATGACATCAACTTCGCGGCCAACTACTCCGATCATATCGTGGCCATGAAAAACGGCGCGGTGCACTTGCGTGGCCCGGTAGCGGAGGTTGTCACCGAGGCGCACCTGCGCGATCTCTTTGATTTGGATTTCGAGATTCTGCAGAGCGAGCAGGGGTTCGTCTGCAACTACTTCAACCCATCATTATCAAGGGAGCAGATATGAGTATTGGTAAGGCAAAAACAATCCGTGGGGCACTGCTGGCGGTCGCGGTGGCGGCCGGCCTGCAGGGCTGTGACAAACCCTCGGCACAGGCGTCCGCGCCAGTCGCTGCGCATACGCACTACGAGCCGATCAAGATCGAGCATCCACTGGGTAGCACGATGATCACCCAGCTCCCCCAACGTGTGGTGGCGTTCGATATGAGTGAACTCGATACACTCGACCAGCTGGACGCGCCGGTGGTGGGTATCGCCAAGGACTATGTCGCGAGTTTCCTTACCCAGTACCGTGACAATCCGAACATCATGGACGTGGGGTCGACCATCCAACCCAACCTTGAACGGTTGCATGCCCTCAAGCCCGACCTGATCCTGATCTCGCCGCTCCAGGCGCAAAGTTACGCAGAACTGAGCCAGATCGCACCGACGCTCTATGACGATGTGGACCTGACCAACCAACACGGCAATCTCTTCGCCACCGCCAAGGATCACCTCATGACCCTGGGGCGCATTCTAGGCAAAGAAGCGTTGGCTCGTCAGAAGGTTGCGCAAATGGACGCCAAGGTTGAACAGACTCGGCGCGTCACCGATGGGCGCCCGGAGAAAGCGCTGATCGTTTTGCATAACAACGGCGCATTCACCTCCTATGGCGTGAAGTCGCGCTACGGTTTCATCTTCGACACCCTGGGCGTAAAACCCGCCAGCACCGACATCGAGGCTGGCTTACATGGCCAGCCCATCTCCAATGAATTCATCCAGCAGGCCGATCCCGACATTCTCTACGTGATCGACCGTACCGCAGTGATGGAACGGCGGCCGGCGCTGGACATGAAGAGCCTGGATAACCCGCTGCTGCGCAAAACCAAGGCCTGGACCAACGGACGTGTGATCTTTGTCGACGCCCAGACCTGGTACCTGTGTACCGTCAGTGCAACGTGCCTGGGTCGCATGGCCGACGAGGTGGTTCAAGGCTACAAGGGCTGACCCGCTGTGCTTGGGGGCGCAAGGGCGGGTGCCGTGCAGGCACTCGCCTTTATTTTCAAAAAACACAAATGCTAATGATTGTTATTGAGGGTTTTGCCTTCTGGTTCGGAAAGCCTAGTGAGCACATACACATTCTCCGAATCAAAAGGAATTCAGCATGTCGGAACGCTGTCGCCAACATCGCGCTACCCCTGATTCACCGCAGGCTGCGCAACGCTTTACTTTGAGTCATATGTTCACGGCTGTGCAGATGGCGCTGGTACTGGGGCTGACGGCGGCGCCCACCGCCGCGAGCGCTGCCCCGCAAGCAGGCACAAGCAGCGCCAGCCTGGAATTGTCGGAAACGGTGGTGGAGGGCGTCCTGGACCCCGCTACAGGTCTGCCGCCGGCTTATGCTGGCGGGCAGGTTGCCTCCGGCAGCCGCGTTGGGCTGTTGGGCAACAAGGATTTCATGGAGACGCCTTTCAATACCATCAGCTATACCGATGAATACATACAGAACCGTCAGGCGCAGGATATCGGCTCGGTGATCGGTGCGACCGACCCCTCGGTGTACGTGCCCACCAAACGCAGCAACTTTGAAACCTTTTTCATCCGCGGCTTCTACAGCAACGCCGATGACATCACCTTTAACGGCCTGGTCGGCATGGCGCCGAATATGCGCGGCTCTACCGAATTGGCGGAGCGCATCGAAGTGCTCAAGGGCCCTTCGGCGCTGCTCAACGGCATGCCGCCAAGCGGCAGTGTAGGTGGCAGCATCAATCTGGTACCCAAGCGCGCCGGCGACGAACCGTTGGCACGCTTGACCACCACTTATGAGTCCCGAGGCCTAGGGGGTGTGCACGCGGACCTGGGGCAACGTTTTGGTGATCAGAAGCAGTTTGGTGTGCGCTTCAACGGCGTTTACCGTGACGGCGATACCCCCGTGGATAATCAGCAACACAAAATGGCACTGTCTTCCCTCGGGCTGGATTGGCGTGGCGAGCGGGCTCGGATATCGCTCGATTTCTACAAACAGCGTGAACGCATTGATGGTCTCAACTACTTCGGGATCAACACAATTGCCCCCAACGTCACCCACTTGCCAAGCCCCAAGAAGGGCGATTATGCGTTGGCACCCAAGTGGGCCTACACCATCAACAACACCACTACCACGATGGTGCGGGGCGAATACGACCTGACGGATTCGCTTACTGCCTACGCGGCGTGGGGGCAGCGCGATGGTGGTTACAACGCGATGATCAACTCAAGCACCCTGGTGAACAATGTGGGTGGCATCAGCTCTTCGGCCATTCGTTCGATTCGCAGTGGCACCCAGCAATCGGGTGAGGTCGGGTTGAAGGGCAAATTCCAGACGGGCCCCGTGGATCATGCCTGGACCATCGCCGCGACCCGTTTTACCTCCGACAACAGTTTCAAGGACGCGAGAGCCGCCATCCCCGGCACCACAAATTACGACAACCTCGACTTTGGCAACGCGCCGACCTTCCCGGGCTATGGTGCAACCACCTCGCAAACCAGGGCCAACCTGGGCAGCTATGCGATTGCCGATACGCTGTCCTTCGCCGAAGGCCGTGTGCAATGGACCGTAGGCGCCCGTCGTCAGCGCGTGCAAAACACCACCGACGCTTTCGGCCCCAGGGCTTCGAAAACCAGCTATGACGAAAGCCGTGTCTCGCCCGCCACCGCACTTCTGGTCAAGGTGACGGATGAGGTGTCGCTCTATGCCAACTACATCGAGGGCCTCAGCCAAGGCGCGTCGGCCCCTGACTCGGCAGAGAACGCAGGTGCGGTCATGCAGCCGTACCAGACCAAGCAATACGAACTGGGGACCAAGGTAGACCTGGGCTCTTTCGCCCATACGGTCAGCCTGTTCCAGATTGAGAAGCCCAGTGCCTTTACCGATCCGCTCACCAATGTCTTCGGCGTCTACGGCGAGCAACAAAACCGTGGCGTGGAATGGTCGTTCTTTGGCGAGTTGCAACCAAGATTGCGCCTGATGGGCGGTGCGACCTATACCCAGGCAGAAATGACCAAGGTGGTCACCGGTGGTGTCAAAGACAAGCAAGTGACAGGCGTGCCCAAGGTGATTGCCAAGCTAGGCACGGAGTATGACCTCCTCGACGTTCCTGGGTTGACCCTGACCGGCAACATCAACCACACGGGCAAACAATACGCGACCAACGATCATCGGGTGTCGCTGGACTCGTACACCACCTACGATGTGGGGGCTCGCTATGCCTTCAAGGTCGAGACCAAGCCTGTGACCTTGCGCGCCACCGTGCAGAACGTCACCAATAAGGCGTACTGGCTTGGTTCGTGGAACGGCGGGGATGGCAGCGGCCTTTCTGGCGGCTTGGGCGCGCCGCGCACGGTATTGCTCTCGGGTACGGTAGATTTCTGAGGGTTTGCAAGTCCAAAAGCACTGGACCCTGGCGAGGAATGCCAAGCCAGCGTTCATACAGGCTGAGCGCTTCCTCGCTGGCAGAGTTCGGAAACACGAAAGTCTGCAAACATACGGAAACCGACGAAACGCCATAAACGAAAAAACCCGCCAAACGGCGGGTTTTCAAGGGTTCCACAAACAGTGCTGGCCGTCAGTGGAACAGGAGATGGTGCCCGAACCCGGAATCGAACCGGGACGCCCTTACGAGCGGGGGATTTTAAGTCCCATGCGTCTACCAGTTTCGCCATTCGGGCGGTAGCGCGGTGTAACAGGGTTGGGAATATATAGATCCAGCCGCTTCAGCGCAACCTCCAAGCCGGTTTTCCCGCATAAAGATGCGCAGGAAAAAGCGTGGCAGATCAGTGATCTACAGGGCCTTTGTGTCAAGTCCCGATGAACGCAAGCCACCCAGGAACAAGCCCCATAAATGACAGTCATAGCGATAGGCCATTTCGGCATTTCGCAAGGAGTCGTTTGATGCTCAGTGTCCGTAAGCAGGCTTGGATCATCGCCGCAGGTGTGGCGGGTTTGTTGGGCATGGCCATGCTCAGCCCGGCGCAGGCGGGGAGTGCGGTGCAGTGGGGTGAGTTCAGTGCGTCGTCTTCAGACAAGTTGACGGCCGGCTCGATGGATGTGGGCGGTGCCTATGTGTTGAAGCCGTCGGGTGTTTCCGTTGGTGATGTCGAGGCGCTGCAGGCTGGGCAAAAACAGAGTCAAAGCGAATTGCAAGGCTTGAAAAGCAAAGTGGAGGGCCAGGAGCGGGCGTTTGATGAGTTCAAGCGCAAGGACGGCTCGAGTGCCAGTAGCAGTGACAGCCAGCTGTCGAGTCTCAAGCGTACGGTGGATGAGCAGAAGAGCACGATAGAGCGGCAGAAAAGCGAAATCGATGGCCTCAAGCGAAGCCTGGATGATGTGAAGCGCAGTGTGGAAAACTTGAGCAGCAAGGTGAGGTGACAGCACCGATGCTGTGGGCAATACAGGGCAGCTGTGGGAGCTGGCTTGCCTGCGATAGCGATGTGTCAGTCACAGGTATTGAACCTGTTACACCGTCATCGCAGGCAAGCCAGCTCCCACATTGACCGTGTCGGCATTTAGTCAATCAGCGCCAGCAAGTCGGTCACTCCCACGTCCACACCCGCCTGGCTGAGCAGCGTCGTCACCTGGCCGCGATGGTGGGTCTGGTGGTTGAAAAAGTGCACCAGCAGGCCGAAGAAGGGTTTCTCGGCGGCCACGCCGCGCATGTTGTGATAGCGCAGGTGTTGATCAAGGTGGGACTCGTGCAGGCTGTTGGCCCAATCGATGATCAGTTGATCCAGCCAGGCGCGATGGGCCGATAATTCAGCAAGGTTGGCGAAGGCCAATTGCTTGAGGTCACCGGGCGTAGCAATGCCGTTGAGTGGCGTCAAGGCCGCAAAGTGGGCCGGGTGTTCGGCAAAGCGTTTGAGCCAGACGGTGTCGCCCAGCATCAGGTGGTTCAACGTGCCGAGGATCGAGCCGAAAAACGCCTGGCGGTCCAGGGTCAATTGTGCGTGCGTGAGGGTGCCGGCGGTGTCGTAGACCTTGCGGTTCATCCATTGGTTGTAAGTGGCCATCAACGCAATATGCTCGATGCGATTCACCGCTGTTCTCCCTTTTCGGCGTGATGGCGTCATCATAAAGCTTGCCCGCCCGACGGTCATGGTGTTCCATCAGGGGAGGACTATGTTTGATCAACGCCACTATTGCGCCCCGGAGGGCGACACCATGAATACCAGCGATCTACTGGAACAACTGTTGCGTGCAGGGCAGCAAGGCGGCGGAGCTGCGGGCGGCGGCCTGGGCGGGTTGCTTGGAGGGTTGTTGAAGGGCGCCGGCACCGGCAATGCGTCTGCGGCGGGCGGCGGTTTGGGTGGTTTATTAGGTGGCCTGGGTGGCTTGTTGGGCGGCGCGCCGGCGGGTGGGGCCACCCAAACGCGTAGCGGCGGTGGGATGAACTACGCGGCGCTGGCGTCCCTGGGCATGGCGGCGTTCCAAGCGTACCAAGCGTGGCAACGCCAACAGGCTTCGGCCCCGCAGCAAGCTATCCAGACCGTTGACCAGCTTGAAGGGCCTGAAGCCGAAGCCCATAGCCACGGCGTACTGCGTGCGTTGATCGCGGCGGCCAAGGCCGATGGCAAAATCGATGCGCAAGAGCAGCAAATGATTTCTGCCGAGATTGGCCGTCACACCGACGACCCTCAGTTGCAGCAGTGGCTCGACGCCGAAGTCGCCAAGCCCCTGGATGCCGCCGATTTTGCCGAGTATGCCAATGACCGGGCACTTGCTGCGGAGATTTACCTGGCGAGCGTGATGCTGGTCAACGATCAGCAGGACGCCGAGCGCAATTACCTCGACGACCTGGCCGGTCAGTTGCAAATCGATCCGCAATTGCAGGTGCATCTGGAGCAGCAGGCCAAAGCCTAGAACCTCAGCGTCGCCCCAGTGGTCAGCCACTGGGCGCGATCGCCAATCAGGCTGCGCCCGACCAGCAGGTCCACGTCGACACATTCACCAATGTGCAAACGCGGCCCAGCCTGCCAGGCCTGTTCGCCGCCTTCCTGGCCATAACGCTCGCCAATCAGCGTGAGCTTCTCTGCCAACTGATATTCGAACCCCGTGCCCCAAGTCAGGCGATGCTGTTGATCACCGTCGTTGTAGGCGTGGCTCCAGCCGGCGTTCAGGTTCAGGCGCAAGGGTGCCAGGGGTTGCCATGTGAGTGGGATGTTCAGATCTGCGCCGTCGAACCCGTGATGGCGATCCAGCGCGACATGCGCCCCGACCGCAATCGCCAGTTCCAAGCCCAACTCTTGTCGTGACAGCACCTGCACCTTGGCTTGCGGGTTGATCTGCGTCTCGCCTTTGCCTGCATCCACGGCCCGTGACAACGCGGCGCCCCATTGCACGGCAGGCATAGCGCTGAACGTGCACGCGGGCGACAAGCTGCTGTTGTGGGTGCTGCCCGCGTGCCGATGGGCGCTGTACCAGGCGTCGACGTTGCATTCCCCCGGCGCGTTGATCGCACCGTCATCAACCACATAAGCGCCGCCTGCGGCTTGGGCTTTTGAAATCAACGCGACGACAAAGACCAGGCCCAGGGTCATGCCGATAAAGATCAAGTTGCGCTGCAATGCACGGCGCTTTGCTGGCGGCAGTAACAGCAGGGTGTGACGAGAGTGGCGTGCGCGATATTTGGTAAACCCGTCGCGGCGTGCCGGCGTGTATTTTTTGTGCATGATGCACCTCGCTTGAATTCAGCTTTCTACGGTCAGCACCGAAATGCCGCTGGCTTTGGCCTGGCAAACCAGCTCCGAGGTATCGTCACCACCCGGCAGGGCAATGATCAGGTCGGGGCGGCTGTCGGCCAGCATGAAGTGGTTGCGCTGGCGTTCCGCCTGTTTGCCATGGCGCTGCCAATTGGGTGGATAACGCACCACGTCGATACCGATTTCCCGCGCCCATTCCTCGATCTCACTGCCCAGGAACTGGTTGCCGCCGTGGATCAGTACCTGCACCGGGCGCAGGCGGTGGTAAGCGTCCAGCACATGGCGGGACTTTTTGGTGTCGGCGTAATGACGACCTGCACAGATCAACACGCGCATGAGCAAATCCTTGTATTGCACGCAGGCGACCAGGCAGCCGCCTGCGTTTGAACGGCGGGGAGGGTCAGTACCACTGTTTGAAGCGGCGGATGTAGATCGTCTTCATCAGTTGGGCGACGCAGCAGTAAGCCAGCAAGGTGCCCACCAGCCATGGGAAGTACGCCAGCGGCAGCGGTTGCAGGCCCACCAGGGTGCCCAGTGGCGAGAACGGTACGTAGATGCCCAGGGCGATCACGATGCAGGTCATCATCAACACCGGCCAGGCGGCCGTGCTCTGGAAGAACGGGATCTTGCGGGTGCGCAGCATATGCACCACCAGGGTTTGCGAAAGCAGCCCCTCGATAAACCAGCCGGACTGGAACAGGGTCTGCATTTCCACGCTGTTGGCCGAGAACACGTACCACATCAGGGCAAAGGTGGTGATGTCAAAGATCGACGAGGTCGGTCCGATCCAGATCATGAAGCGGCCGATGTTTTTCGCATCCCACTTGCGTGGCTTGGCCAGGTATTCCTTGTCCATCTTGTCCCACGGCAGGGCCAGTTGGGAGATGTCATACATCAGGTTCTGCAGCAGCAGATGGATCGCCAGCATCGGCATGAACGGAATGAACGCGCTAGCCACCAGCACCGAGAACACGTTGCCGAAGTTGGAGCTGGCGGTCATGTTCAGGTACTTCATGATATTGCCGAAGGTTTCGCGGCCCTTGAGCACGCCTTCTTCCAGCACCATCAGGCTCTTTTCCAGCAGGATGATGTCGGCCGATTCCTTGGCGATGTCGGTGCCGCTGTCCACCGAAATACCCACATCGGCATCCCGCAGCGCCGGTGCATCGTTGATGCCGTCGCCGAGGAAGCCGACGGTGTGCCCGTTAGCTTGCAGGGCCTTGAGCACGCGGGATTTTTGCAGCGGCGTGAGCTTGGCGAATACGGTGCGCTCTTCTACGCGGCGCAGCAGGGTGGCGTCGTCCATGGCTTCGATTTCCACGCCCAGCAGCGGCTGGCCGGGTTCCAGGCCAACCTGGCGGCAGATCTTGCTGGTGACCACGGCGTTGTCGCCGGTCAACACCTTGATTGCCACGCCAATCTGTTGCAGTGCCGCAATGGCCGGGCCTGCGGTTTCCTTCGGTGGGTCCAAGAAGGTCAGAAAGCCTTGGATCACCAGGTTGCGTTCGTCGCTGGTGGTGTACTGCTGGCGTGCCAGCGCTTTAGGAATATTGCGGGTCGCTACCACCAGCACGCGGAAACCGTCTTCGTTGTAGTCATTGGCGAGCGCCAGCAGGGCGTCACGACGGCCGTCATCCAGGGGCAAGGCTTCGCCGGCCTCCATGACATGGGTAGAAATGCTCAGCATCTCTTCCACCGCGCCCTTGCACACCAGCAACTGGTCATCGGCGGCATCCTTGACCACGATCGACAGGCGACGACGGACAAAGTCGAACGGCAATTCATCGACCTTGCTGTAGGCAAACGGCACCTGGAACTTGGGGTTTTGTTCCGAGAACTGCACCACTGCCTGGTCCATCAGGTTTTTCATGCCGCTCTGATGAAAGCTGTTGAGCCAGGCCAGGGACAGCACGGCGTCATCGCGCTGGCCGAAGGCATTGACGTGATGTTCGAGGATGATCTTGTCCTGGGTGAGGGTGCCGGTCTTGTCGGTGCACAGCACGTCCATCGAACCGAAGTTCTGGATCGCATTGAGGCGCTTGACCACTACTTTGCGCTTGGCCATGGCCGTGGCGCCCTTGGCCAGGTTGGCGCTGACGATCATCGGCAGCATTTCCGGGGTAAGGCCGACGGCGACCGCCAGAGCAAACAGGAAGGCATCACCCCAATCGCCCTTGGAGAAGCCATTGAGGAGGAACACGATGGGCACCATCACCAGCATGAAGCGGATCAGCAGCCAACTGACACTGTTCACGCCCCGGTCGAAGGCGGTTTGCACCCGCGAGCCGACAATCGCCTTGGCCAGGGAGCCAAAGTAGGTGCGCGGCCCCGTTGCCACCACCACTGCTTTAGCGCGGCCGCTGACCACGTTGGTGCCCATGAAGCAGATGTTCGGCAAGTCCAGCAAGTTGCCCTGGTCGGCGGCCAGGGTAGAGGCGGATTTTTGCGTGACATCGCCCAGGGTGTCGTACTTCTCCACCGGCAGGGCTTCGCCGGTCAGCACGGCCTGGCTGATAAACAGGTCGCGGGACTCGATCAGGCGGATATCGGCGGGGATCATGTCGCCGGCGGACAATTGCACGATATCGCCGGCCACCAGGTCACGCATCGGCACTTCGCGCAAGGTGGGCTGAGCACCAACCTGCTCGCGGCGCAGTACGGTGGCGGTGGTGCGTACCATGGCCTTGAGGGCCTCGGCGGATTTGGCCGAACGGTGTTCCTGCCAGAAACGCAGCAGGCTGCTGAGCAACACCATGGTCATGATGATGACGACCTTGGTCGGGTCGGCTTCTTCGCCTTCCTGCATCGGCAGCCAGCAGTCAGTCACAAAGCTGATGCCACCCAGGGTCAGCAGCACGTAGATGAACGGGTTGTTCAGAGCCTGCAGGAACTGGACGATAGCGTGTGGCGGCTTGTCGTGGGCGACTTCGTTATAGCCTTCTCGTTGCAGACGCGCCGAAGCGTCCAGTTCGGTCAGGCCGTCCTGGGTGGCCCGTACATTGGCGAGGGTGGCCGCCAGGCCATTGTGGGCTTCACGGGCGGCACGCATCGACAGCTTGGTGTCGGCAGCGGTGCCATTTTTTTTGTGTAGAGGCGTGTTTTTTACGGCGCTCATTGTCTGTACTCCTGTCGCCAATTCTCGACAAAACATACCCGGTACTTACCTGAATACAGGCGAGCGAAAGCATGCCGAGCCGCAAACTTTGCGATCGGTTTAAATAAGGTGTTCACATAACTTCTGAAGGGCCCGCTAACAGCGCGTTAGTTAACGAGCGTGCAGCGGGCTACTACTGGATTTGTTCATAAAGAACTCCAGGGTCATCAATAAGAAAGTTGCTGTTTCCAGCTAGCTCAGGCGGCGCGAGTGCTCAGGTAAAGACCGAGCATCAGGCGCGCTTGCGCCAGGCGGGAAACCTTGGGTCTCTGCGGGTCTTGAGGGTCAGCATGATCCCAATGCTGCACCAGGTGGCCGCTTTCAGGGCAGATGCGCCAGTGCGCCAGCGGCGGTGCCGGGCGCACTTGAGGGGAGGGTGTGACAAAGGTCGAGCGGGTTGGCGAAAAGCCCGCCGGCGCTCGGCACAGCTTGGCGCGCAGGGCGGCGACCAGTGTGCGTGTATCAGGCAAAACAAGGAGTTGGAAGGTCATAACACACCTCGGGACCGGACGGGCGACCGGTGAGGCAGTTACGATGGAGCATCAAGCTCTAGCGCAGCTTACCGGACCTGGAACGCGAGTCCTGTCATATTCTGGGTTTGGCGCCCGATGCCCGCAGAGGCGGTGCTCGGACAGCGACTAGATACTGTGTCCATTGGCTTCTTTTGTGAGGTTTAAAAAAGGCCCCAGTTGCGGGCACGGGCAATCTACTCAGGGCGTCACAGAATGTCAATGCATGATTAATTAAATTAGCCCGTGTTCAGAGTTTGTTCAGACAAGAGGCATGCAAGTTATTGGCTGGATAACTTTATATACCGTGCGCGGCGAGTATCGCCAGATAAATTAATACTAAACCGCACGCCGCATAACTCACGCGTTGCCAGCTAGGTGATGCGTTCTTGCGTAGCAGGTTCACCAAGGCGGCGGTAAGAAAACACGAGAGTACCGACGCCAGCATGAAGCCGGCAAAAAACATCAGGGTCTGCCCGTGACTGGGGGTGGTGCCGACAATCCCCGACAGTGCGCTGCCCAAGGCGCCCCAGTAGACGATGTTTTTCGGATTAGCCAAGGAAATCGCCGCGCCCACCGCCAACGCATTTTTTCCTGAGCTGGCAGGGGCGTTGTCGGTTGCGGGTAACTGCCAGGCATCAATCAGACTGCGGATGCCCAGCCAGGCCAGGTAGAGCGCACAGACGATTGTAAGTGGAACCCGCACTGCATCATGCTGAATCAGCAGTGCGATACCGGTGAGGCCAATCACGGCCCAGACGGCGTCGCCCACCAGTGAGCCGAACTGCACCAGCAACGCCGGCGTGAAGCCATGGAGCAAGCCGCGGCGCAGAGTCTCTGCCAGCACGGCGCCGGGAGAAAGGCAAAATACAAAACCGAATACCAGCGCATAGACAAAGATCGACAGCATGCTCAGTTCCTTTCGAGAAAGTGCCAGAGCATACGTCAGTCCGAGAGAGGGATACCACGTCCTCTGTAGGAACGTTCGCGATGGCGGTATGTCAGCCACTCAATCTTCAACTGAACCACCGCCATCGCAGGCAAGCCAGCTCCCACACTGGTCAAGCATTGCCCACAGAATCAGTGCCCGGCGCAGATCCCCTGTGGGAGCGGGCTTGCCCGCGATGGCGGTGTGTCAGACACTGAATCTTTTACTGAACCAACGCTTTCGCAGGCAAGCCAGCTCCCACATTGGTTATGTACTGCCCACAGAATCAACGCCCGGCGCAGATCCCCTGTGGGAGCGGGCTTGCCCGCGATGGCGGTGTGTCAGCCACTGAATCTTTTACTGAACCAACGCTTTCGCAGGCAAGCCAGCTCCCACATTGGTTATGTACTGCCCACAGAATCAACGCCCGGCGCAGATCTCCTGTGGGAGCGGGCTTGCTCGCGAAGGCGGTGTGTCAGCCACTGAATCTTTTACTGAACCAACGCTTTCGCAGGCAAGCCAGCTCCCACACTGGTCATGCATTGCCCAGAGAGTCAGCGCCTGTCACAGGACCCTGTAGGAGCGGCGTTGAGGCAATGCGGTGGAGTTCAGCCTTCAATTCATCCGGCGATAGACGTGCAAAGGGCAGCGCAAAAAACGCTTCGCAGCGTGCGGTGATAATGTCGAGGGTGGCCTTGAATGCTGCCTCTACTTGCGCCTCATCACCCTGCATCTCGGAGGGGTCTTCCAAGCCCCAATGGGCCTTCACCGCCGGGCCAAAATACACCGGGCACGCTTCACCGGCTGCTTTATCGCACACGGTGATGACCACATCCGGCGGGCAGCCTTGAAAGGCATCATTGCCCTTGCTGTACAAACCTTCGATGCTGATGCCCGCCGCCTGCAGCGTGCTCAGGCTACGGGGCAACACCTGGCCCTTGGGAAAACTGCCCGAGCTGACCGCCTCGAAACCCTCTGGCGCCAGGTGATTGAACATCGCTTCGGACAAGATGCTGCGGCAACTGTTGGCGGTACACATGAACAGGACTTTCATGGCGCGTTCCTTTAGAAACTCAAGCGCAAGGCGAGGGCGGCCAGGGTGATCAGCAGCACGGGCAAGGTCAGCACGATCCCGACCTTGAAGTAGTAACCCCAGGTGATAGTGATGCCTTTGCGCGCCAGGATATGCAGCCACAGCAAAGTGGCCAAGCTGCCTATGGGGGTGATTTTCGGGCCCAGGTCGCTGCCAATCACGTTGGCGTAGATCATCGCGTCCTTGACCACGCCCACAGCATGGCTGGACTCGATGGACAATGCGCCAATCAGTACCGTCGGCAGGTTATTCATCGCCGATGAGAGCAGCGCCGTCAGCAACCCGGTGCCCATGGCCGCGCCCCACACACCATAGGTGGCGAAGGTGTCGAGCCAGGTGGCCAGATAGTCGGTCAGGCCGGCGTTACGCAGGCCGTACACCACCAGGTACATGCCCAAGGAAAAAATCACGATCTGCCAAGGCGCTTCCTTGAGGACTTTGCGCGTGGAAATCTTATGGCCCTTGGCGGCAATCACCAGCAGCAGCACGGCGCAGACGGCGGAAATCGCACTGATGGGAATACCCAGAGGCTCCAAGGCGAAACAGCCGATGAGCAGAATACCCAGTACCCACCAACCGGCGCGGAACGTCGCAGGGTCATGGATGGCACTGCTGGGGTCTTCCAGGTCAGCCGGGTCGTAGGTTTGGGGAATGTCCCGGCGAAAAAACCACAGCAGCACTGCCAGGGTCGCAGCCACGCTGACCAGGTTCACCGGCACCATCACGGCAGCATATTCGTTGAAGCCGATCTTGAAATAGTCCGCCGAAACGATATTCACCAGGTTCGACACCACCAACGGCAGGCTCGCCGTATCGGCGATAAACCCGGCGCCCATGACGAAGGCCAGGGTCGCCGCCGGGGAAAAGCGCAAGGCCAACAGCATCGACATCACGATAGGCGTCAGGATCAACGCCGCACCGTCGTTGGCAAACAGCGCCGATACCAGCGCACCCAGCAGCACCATATAAGCAAACAACCGCCGGCTGCGGCCACGGCCCCAGCGCGCCACATGCAGGGCCGTCCAGGCGAAAAAGCCGGCCTCGTCCAGCAACAGGCTGATGATGATCAGCGCGACAAAAGTACCGGTGGCGTTCCAGATGATGTGCCACACCACTGGGATGTCCGCCAGGCTGATCACCCCACAGGCCAGCGCCAGGATCGCGCCCAGTGTGGCACTCCAGCCGACGCCCAGACCCTTGGGTTGCCAGATGACCAGCACGATGGTGACGAGGAAAATCGCAATTGCGACAAGCATGAATAAAAGCTCCGATGGCTCAGCAGCAGGTGCTGGCCCGTTGTGGTCTGTCGCCCATTGCATTCAGACGCAGTGCGTCATCCTGCAACCATGGCTGGTTGGCTTGCAGAGTGGTGTCCAGCACCTGAGTAACCCAGGCGGGCAGTGCCGGATTGATGCGGTAGTAGATCCATTGCCCTTGACGTCGGTCCACCAGCAGCCCGCAACTACGCAATTGCGCGAGATGACGGGAGATTTTTGGCTGGCTGTCGTCCAAGGCATGGATCAACTCACACACACAAAGTTCGCCTTCGCGCAGGATCAGTAAGGTCACCCGTGCACGGGTGGCATCGGCCAGGCACTTGAACAGGGCGGTCGGGATGAGGAGGTCTGACATGATCAAGGACTTTTCAAGTGGATATATTCGAATATACGTATTTCCACATATATAGGTCAAATCTTGTTTCAATTGATATGGATCAAAGGCCTTTGAAACCGCCACAACTGTTTGAAATTAAAATGAAACACAAATGTCCTAACGTGCCTGCCCATTGCTGATGAAGGAAGACCCCGCGTGACCCGAGCCACCCGCAACCTGCGCAAGACCCTGGATTCCGTCGCGGAAAATAACGAAACCGCGGCCTTTGACCTGATGCGCGCCGTGGAAAAACTCGGCGATGAAGTGCTGCGCCAGCGCCTGCTCAATACCATCCACCGGCTGAACCAGGATGCGTATGAATTGCGCGAAGCGCGGGATTCGGTGGAGCAGGTATCAGTCAAGCTCGCCTGAGCAAGATCGTTCAAGACAAGCCTTCGTTCGTGCTGGCATGCTTGTCGACTGTCTGTCGATGAGCCGTTTTCCATGCCCACTGCATTGCCTCATTACGCCTTCACCCGCGGCGCCATCGCCGTCATTCCCTTATCCCTGGCCTGTGCGCCCTGGGGGTTGCTGGCCGGCTCCATGGCCATCGACGCGCAATTTACCCCGCTGCAAGCCCAAGGCTTGTCTGCCATTGTGTTTGCCGGTGCCGCACAACTGGTGGCCATCGGCATGGTCAAGAGCGGTGCCAGCCTGATTTCCATCGTGCTGACCACCTTGCTGCTGACCTCCCAGCACCTGCTCTATGGCATGCATATGCGTCCTACACTGTCTTCGCTCAACACCCGCTGGCGCATGAGCCTGGGGTTTTTGTTGACCGATGAATTCTTTGCCCTGGTCAACCACTATGACCGCCAGACCTTCAATCGCTGGTACGCCCTGGGCGTCGGCCTGACGTTTTACCTGATCTGGAACCTCTTCACCCTTGCCGGCATTGTGCTGGGCAAGAGCATTCCCGGCCTTGATCAATTGGGGCTGGAGTTTTCGATTGCCGCGACCTTTATCGCCTTGATCACCCCCGTGGTGCGCGACGTGCCCACGGTGGTATGCGTTGCCGTGGCACTGCTGAGCTCGGTCTGGTTGAGTTATCTGCACTGGGAGTCGGCGGTGGTGGTCTCGGGTGTGTTGGGTATGAGCGCGGGTTATGCCTGTAAACGGCTGGGAGTGGGGCAACGATGATTTACCTGATGATTGTGGCCATGGGCCTGGTGGTGTTCTTCAACCGTTACCTGTTTATCGAGCCACGCTTGCCGGTACGGCTCAATCGCGGCGCGCGTGAATTCTTGGGCTTCGCCGTGCCGGGTATGCTCACGGCGATCTGCGGGCCGATTATTTTTCTGGCTGACCATCGGCTTAACCTGAGCCCGAGCAACCCTTACCTGCTGGCCGGCATCTGCGCCGTGGCGTTGATGTACTGGACGCGCAGCGTATTGACCACCGTGCTATTGAGCATGGCGCTGTTCTATCTGTTCCGTTGGTGGTTTTGATACCCAGGCAAAAAAAAGCCCGCGGGGTGGCGGGCAGAAGGGAGACTTCCAAAAAATGAGCCTGGCCACTATAGGCGGCGTGTTTGCCTTTCACAGTGAAACAAAGTTCATGGGCGCGTCAGTTGGCTTTCGCACAGTGGTAGAGTCACGGTTTTTCCAAGGAAGCAATGGCATGCACAAAGTGGTAATAGGCGCATTGATACTGGCGGCACTGGCCGGTTGTGCAGGTTCCAAGATGAAAGAGGCGCGCGCAGGCAGCCCCTACAAGACCCTGGCATCGGACAAGGCCACTCTGGTGGTTGCCCAATGCATCCAGTTCGGTTGGCAGGATGAAAGCGTGTTCGGCATCGATGCCGGCGGCTTCAAGGAAGCGACCGAGGCGGGTGGTTTTACGGTGTACACCACCGGTGGCGATTACTTTGTCGATGTACTCAGCACCGGCGCGGGTTCTACGGTCAACTATTATGCTGCTCAGGACACTATGCCGGCCAAACGTCGCCTGGCAGCACTGGCCACTTGTCTGTAAGTCGGTTGCCTTAGTCATATTCCGAAACGCCTGGCGGGACAGCCGCCGGGCATTGGCTTATGATTCACTCGCTCGTTCGACGTGATGGCTCTTTACCGGTACACGGATGTCGAGGCTTAAACGTCGAACGAGCTCCTCCACCCCACCTCAACGGGGCATGAAACCCAAGTGCCAGCGTCGCGGAATCAACAGTGTCGCCACCCCCAAGGCCCCAGCCAACGCACCACTGACCCACAATGCGCGCAGGCCCATCTGCTGTTCCAGCAGTGCACCGATCACAGCGCCAATGAACATTCCGCCCCACGGAATCAATTGCACGCGCCAGCCATTGCGGCGCTCGCCCAATAACCAACGGCCCAGCCCGCGACCAAAGCGTGACAGCGCTCCGGTGACGTAGGTCAGCCCCACCGGTAACCCGTTTACCTCCTCGACGGCCGCATTGAGCATGCCCATGGCAATGATCGCTGCGAGCAACGCGGGCAAGGTATCGGTCGATGGCCACAACGCCGCAGCACAGAGCAAGGCGCCGATGCACAGCAATAAGGGCAACGCATGGCGCTTGCTGAAACGGCTGACTAGCACGCCCAAGGCATTACCGACCACGAAGGTGGCAACCAGCAGCACCAGCCGCCCGGTGAGCCCCAGGTCGCCCGCACTGATGGCCACCGCCAGGCGCGTGGTGTTACCGCTCATGAACGAGACGAAATCGCCGCTGGCCATAAAACCGATGGCATCGGTCATACCCGCCAGCACCGACAGACAAGCCACCAGCATCAAACCCACCCGCCCGCGCCAGCGCTGTCGATGGGCGAGCGTGGCATTGGTGTAAGGCTTGCGAGACGAAGGCAGCATGGGGCCGGTTTCCTCGGTGAGATTATCCGGCCACTACCGTAGGACGCTTTGCCTGTCTGCGCAATAACCTCAGACACGCTCCAGTTGCCAGCCGGTGGCGTGCCACGTCAGGTGGTGAGTCGGCTCAATCGCCTGCAAGAATGCCTCGTCGTGTGATACGGCCAGCAGCGCGCCGGCAACCCCCTTCAATGCCTGCTCAAACGCCAGCACCGACTCCAGGTCCAGGTGATTGGTGGGTTCATCCAATAACAGTAATTGCGCCGGTGTCTCACGCCACAAGGCTACCGCCATCGCAGCTTTCAAGCGCTCGCCGCCGCTGAGTTGCCCTGCCGGCTGCGTAACCCGCAGCGCGTCCAACTGCAACAACGCCAGACGTGTGCGCAGTTCGGCTTCGGCCAGGGGCGTGTCGAGCAGGTTGAGTTGCTCGACAAGGCTGCGACGGTCGTCCAGCAGCGCCAGGTGCTGATCGATGTACGCGCTGGGCACCGCTACGCTGCACTCGCCACTGACCGCCTGCCAGTGGCCGGCTAGCACTTTGAGCAAGGTCGATTTGCCGCAACCGTTCGGCCCACGTACGGCAACGCGAGCCGGGCCTGTCAGGTTGGCCGTCAGGTAGCTGGCGGGTGCCAAGGGATCAAGCCAGGGCAATTGCGCCTGCTCCAGCACCAGTACCTGGCGGCCATTGGGGACGGTCGAGCCTGATAATGCGAGCAGTGTGGGCGTCTCATCCACCACGCGCTCGTACGCCTGGCGTACCTGGGCGTCGAGTTGGTTTTTGCACGCATGATGGGCGCTGCGCACGCTGCTGACGACCTCCGTTGCTGCGCTTTTCCAGCGCGCCTTGGTAAAGCGGTCGACGTTGGCGGTCTCGGCCTGTTTACGTGCGCGTGCGGCGTGGCGCTGCAGGTCGTCGTGATCTTTTTGCAGGCGCCGACGCTCGCGGCTGCGGGCCAGACGCGCCTGTTCCCACGCAGCAATCGCGGCCTGCTGATGAGTGTCGCGTTGCTGGCGATAGGCATCGTAGTTGCCGCCATACACTTGAATGCCCAGGGGCGACAGCTCGATGATGCGGCCCATGGCATTGAGCAACTGTCGATCATGGCTGACCACCACCAGGCCACCGCGCCAATCGCGCAACACACGCAACAGCCAGTCGCGCCCGTCAGCATCAAGATGGTTGCTGGGCTCGTCCAGAATCAGCAACTGCGGTGCCGCCAACAACGCCCCGATCAGCGCGACCCTGGCAAGTTGGCCGCCGCTGAGTTGATCGGCCGGGGTACTGCCACTGAGAGTCTGCAAACCCGCTGCATCCAGTGCCTGACGCAGGCGTTCGGCGAGGTCCCAGCGATCGTCGATCAGTTCCAGGTCACCGAGGCGTGCATCGCCCTGGCCCATTCGCTCAAGGGCAGCCAAGGCCGCGGCAGTTGCGGTGATATCGGCGATGGTTTGCCCTGGTTGAGCCGTGATGGCCTGGGGCACATAGGCAACATGGGCCGGTTTTTTCAACGTCCCGCAGGAGGGCAGCAGCACGCCGGCCATCAACTTGGCCAGGATACTTTTGCCCCGTCCATTGCGCCCGACGATACCGGTAGGCGTTTGATCAATGGACAGGTTCACGTCGGCCAGCAAGGTTTCGCCATTGGCGAACTGGAAAGACAGGTGTTGCAGGGAAACAAGTGCGGGCAGCCGTTTGACGTCAGTCATCAGCACCTCCAAAAAAATGTCGAACAGGCCAACAAGCGCGCCAGGCGGCTCGTTGCAGATACATTTTGGAAGGCTTAGTTGTTCACGTCGGCGGTCATCCCGTGAGTCAGAAGGGAGGCAGAGCCTAACCCACCTAAACTTTGTGCGGCAAGTCTTCGGCCAGTTTTTCCAGGAACATTGCCAGCGCAACTTCTTCGGCTTTCAGGCCTTTGCGCACTCGCGGCTTGGGCAGCTTCGACAATTCACCGAGGCTGAAATGCTCAAGCACCGCCGGGTGGATATAGCACTTGCGGCACACCGCCGGCGTGTTGCCCAGCTGCCGGGCGACATCCTTGACCATCGCCACCACATGCCGCTTGGCGTCGGATTCGGGCTGCCACGCCAACTCGCGCAACACCGCCAGCGCCATTGCTGTGCCGGCCCAGGTGCGGTAGTCCTTGGCGGTAAAGTCTTCGCCGGTCAGGCGGTGCAGGTAGTCGTTGACGTCCTGGGAGCTGACGGTATGCCGCTCACCGTCTTCGTCCAGGTACTGGAACAGGTTTTGCCCTGGCAATTCCATGCAACGCTTGACCACCCGGGCCAGGCGCCGATCCTTGACGCTGACTTGGTGCTCCACGCCACTCTTGCCACGAAACTGGAACTGGATCTCGCTGCCCTTGATGTCCACATGGCGGTTGCGCAGGGTGGTCAGGCCGTAGGATTTGTTTTCGCGGGCATATTGGGTATTACCGACGCGGATCAGCGTGGCGTCCAGCAACATCACCACCGTTGCCAACACCTTTTCGCGGGTAAACCCTGGCTCGGCAATTTGTGCTTCGAGCTGTTTGCGCAACCTGGGCAAAGCGGCGCCAAAAGCCTGCAAGCGCGAGTACTTGTCGCTGTCGCGCACCTCGCGCCAGCGTGGGTGGTAACGGTACTGCTTACGGCCACGGGCGTCGCGGCCGGTGGCTTGCAGGTGGCCGCGAGGGTCGGCGCAGATCCACACATCGGTGTAGGCGGGTGGCACCGCCAAGGCGTTCAGGCGTTTGATTTCGTCCGCGTCGGTAATGCGCTCGCCTTTGGCGTTCAGATACTGGAACTTGCCTCGCACTTTTTTACGGCGGATGCCGGGCTGGGTGTCATCCACATAATGCAGGTCGCGAGGCAGGTCGGCGGGTAACGAAGAGTCAGGCATGGGGCGGTTTCCTTGGCAACAAATCAGGCCGGTATGTCTGATTGACCGCAGCGCCCTGCGGTCGTGCCAAATGCTTAAGCCAGTACGGCCACCGCCTTGATTTGCGCCCACAACGTCTGGCCCGGATGCAGTTGCAATTGGTCGCGGGAGAAGCGCGTGATGCGCGCCAGTAACGGCGTGCCGCCGGCGTCCAGGCGCACCAGCACATGGGCGCTGTTGTCCGCGCCGATAGTCTGGGTGACGGTCACCGGCAAGCGGTTGAGGATGCTGCTGTGTTCTTGGGCCTGCAGGCTCAGGCTTACATCCCGCGCCTGGACCTTGACCCGCAGCGGGTTGCCCACCGCCAGCGGGACATGGGCCACGCGCATCTGCAACGGGCAATCGGGCAACTGCAGAGTGAGCAACTGATAGTGCGCGTCGTAGGCAACGACGCTGCCTTCGATCACCACACCGGCATCGTCGCCCAGCGCCAGGGGCAGGTCGAGGCGCGCCAGGGTCTCGCCGATAGGGCCGCTGGCCAGGGCCTTGCCGTCGCTGAGCAGGACGATATGGTCGGCCAGTCGCGCCACTTCGTCCTGGGCATGGCTGACGTAAAGCACCGGGATATCCAGTTCGTCGTGCAGGCGTTCCAGGTAAGGCAATATCTCGCTTTTGCGCTGGCTGTCCAGGGCCGCCAGCGGTTCATCCATCAACAACAGCTTGGGGCTGGTGAGCAAGGCGCGGGCAATGCCGATGCGCTGGCGCTCGCCGCCGGACAAGTGTTGCGGATGACGCTCAAGCAAGTGCCCGATACCCAACAGTTCGGTGGCCTGGGCCATGTCCACGCGCCGTTGCGGGCGTGGGATACGTTTGAGGCCGAACTCCAGATTGGCGAGCACCGACAGGTGAGGAAACAGGCTCGCCTCCTGGAACACATAGCCCAGGGCGCGTTTATGCGGCGGCACAAACAGCCCTTTGCGGCTGTCTTGCCACACCTCGTCGTTGATTTGCACAAAACCGTGTTCGGCGCGTTCCAATCCGGCGATGCAGCGCAGGCACGTGGTCTTGCCGGAGCCAGAATGCCCGTACAGCGCGCTCACGCCACGGCCGGGCAATTGCAGGTCCACATCCAGTGCGAAGGCGGAGTATTTCAGGTGCAGGCGTATATCCATCATCGCGATCAACTCCAGCCCATCTTGGTTTTACGGCTGGAATAGAGCACCAGCAACACGAGGAAGGCGAATACCACCATGGCCCCAGCCAGCCAATGGGCCTGGGCATATTCCATGGCTTCGACGTGGTCGTAGATTTGCACCGAGACGACACGGGTCTTGTCCGGGATATTGCCGCCGATCATCAGCACCACGCCGAACTCACCAACGGTATGGGCGAAGCCCAGAATCGAGGCGGTGATAAACCCAGGGCGTGCCAGCGGCAGGATCACCGTGAAAAACGTGTCCCACGGGTTGGCGCGCAAGGTCGCGGCCACTTCCAGCGGGCGCGTGCCGATGGCAGAAAACGCATTCTGCAACGGCTGCACCACGAAGGGCATGGAGTAGATCACCGAGCCAATCACCAGCCCGGCGAAACTGAAGGTGAGGGTGCCCAGGCCCAGCCACTGCGTGAATTGGCCGACGTATCCATTGGGCCCCATGGCCAACAGCAAGTAAAAGCCGATGACCGTTGGCGGCAACACCAACGGCAGTGCGACCACTGCGCCGATGGGGCCGCGCCACTTGGAACGGGTGCGCGACAGCCACAGGGCGATCGGTGTGCCGATGATCAACAGGATCAGGGTGGTCAGCGAGGCCAGTTTGAGGGTCAACCAGATCGCAGAAACATCAGCACTTGTCAGGGGCATTTACAGCTCGTAACCGTAGGATTTGATAACGGCAGCCGCTTTCGGGCCTTTGAGGTAGTCCACCAGGGCCTTGGCGGCGGCGCTGTCTTTGCCCTTGTTGAGGATTACGGCGTCCTGTTTGATCGGGTCATGCAGGGAGGCCGGAACAATCCACGCCGAACCGCCGGTGACTTTGCCGTCTTTGTAGATTTGCGACAAGGCCACAAAACCCAGCTCGGCGTTGCCGGTAGACACAAACTGATAAGCCTGGGTGATGTTCTGGCCCTCGACGAGCTTGTCCTTGACCTTGTCAGTCAAGCCTTCCCTGGCCAGTACCTGGGTGGCGGCCAGGCCGTAGGGCGCTGTTTTGGGGTTGGCGATGGACAAGTGCTTGAATTGGTTTTTCTTCAGCACATCACCCTTGGCATCCACATAGCCTTCTTTGGCCGACCACAGCGCCAGGGTGCCGACCGCGTAGGTGAAGCGTGAACCCTTGACGGTAGCGCCTTCGCTTTCGAGTTTTTGCGCGGTGGTGTCATCGGCGCTGAGGAACACTTCAAACGGCGCGCCATTCTTGATCTGGGTATAGAACTGCCCAGTAGCGCCGTAAGCCGCGACCAGTTTGTGGCCGGTGTCTTTCTCGAAGTCGGCGGCAATCGCCTGGATCGGGGCGGTGAAGTTGGCGGCCACGGCCACCTGCACTTCATCGGCATGGGCCGTACCCAAGGCAAAGGCGGCAAGCAGGGGGGCCAGGCGCGAAACGCGGGTCATCATGAAGCAACTCCTTGAAGGTGTACGGCAGGTTGTAGGTAAAGAGGCTTACCGCTATGTATGGGAATATATAGCGGTAGGCTATTGCCGGTACAGCACCAAGTTGCTGCGCAGGTCAGTCGCGGGTGAATCTGGCTATCGCGTGCTCGGCCAATTCGCGGGTCAGGTCATAGGTGGACAGGTCTTTGCCCAGCCTCAGGGCCTGGCCTGCCCACAGGTTGCTGAAACCGGCTTCATCCTTGGCCTTGAGCGGCATTAATGCGCCTCCGGCTTTGGGGAACGCCGGCGCCGCTGGGTTGATTGCGCCGAGTTCACGCATCACGCGGTTGACGATGCCCCGCGCCGGGCGGCCGGTGAACAGGTTGGTCAGCGCGGTTTCGCTGGCCTGGGCATGGCGCAGCGCATGGTGATGGGCGGCGCTTACAGTGGCTTCGGGCGTGAACAGATACGCCGTGCCGATCTGCACCGCCGAAGCGCCGAGGGCAAAGGCCGCAACGATGCCGCGTGCATCGGCGATTCCGCCCGCAGCAATCACCGGCACGCTGACCGCGTCGACAATCTGTGGCAACAGCGCCATCAAGCCGATCTGGCTATTGAGGTCATCGCTGAGAAACAGGCCACGGTGCCCACCCGCTTCGATGCCCATGGCGATGATCGCGTCGCAGCCGTGCTGTTCCAGCCACACGGCTTCCTCGACGGTGGTGGCCGATGACAGCACCTTGGCACCGGTGGCTTTTACCCGGTCCAGCAAAGACTTCTCTGGCAGGCCAAAATGAAAGCTCACCACTTCTGGCCGAAACGCTTCCACCACCTGGCAGGCTGCGTCATTGAACGGCGCACGGTTGGACACCGGGGTTGGCGCATCAAAGTCGGCGCCCAGTTCATGGTAGTAAGGTTGCAGCAAGGCCTTCCAAGCCTGATCCCGCGCGTCATCGACATCGGGCGGTTGATGGCAGAAGAAGTTGACGTTCAGCGGCGCATGATTGGCCTGGCGAATGAGGGCCAAGGCCTCGCGCAGTTGCTCCAGGCTCAGCGCCGCCGCAGGCATGGAGCCCAGGGCACCGGCTTGCTGAGCGGCGATGACCATGGCGGTGGTCGTCGCGCCAGCCATCGGCGCCTGGATGATCGGCACCTCAATGCCCAACAGGTCAAGAATGCGGGTGTCTGGCCAGGTGCTCATGGGTTGCTTCTCCAGCGTTAGTAGGGCTTTTCGCTGTTTTAGCAGGGCAATCAGCACCCGGCCAGTCTGTTTTATTCACTGGACGGGAGCGGCCTTTTGTGGGGCTGGGTTTCGCGCTCAAGTAACTGGCGCTTGCGCTCTACGCCCCAGCGGTAGCCCGACAGCTCGCCATTGCTGCGCACCACGCGATGACAGGGAATCGCCACCGCCAGGTGGTTGGCACCACATGCCTGGGCCACGGCGCGAAAGGAGGAGGGGGCACCGATACGCTCGGCAATCTGCGCATAACTGGCGGTGCTGCCCGCCGGGATTTCGCGCAACGCCTGCCACACCCGTTCCTGAAAAGCTGTGCCGCGCAGGTCCAAGGGCAAATCCAGGCCCACGGCAGGGGCCTCGACAAAGCCGACGACCTGGGCCACCAGTTGTTCGAACCCCTGATCCGCGCCGATCAACTCAGCCTTGGGAAACTGGTCTTGCAGGTCGCGCACCAGTTTGTCCGGATCATCACCCAATAAAATCGCACACACGCCACGTTGGCTTTGCGCCACCAGAATCGCCCCCAGCGAGCACTGGCCAACGGCAAAGCGGATGGTGTTATTGGCGCCGCCGCCTTTGTAATCTCGCGGTTTCATGCCGAGCACTTGGTCGGCGGCTTCATAAAAGCGGCTATTGGAATTAAAGCCCGCGTCGTACAGGGTGTCTGTCACCGAATGCTGGCCCTTGAGGCCGTCGCGCACTCTGCGCGAACGCAGGGCGCTGGCGTAACCCTTGGGGGTCAACCCGGTGTTGGCTTTGAATACGCGGTGGAAGTGAAACGGACTCAGCCCGGCGGATCGGGCGAGCGCGTCCAGGCTAGGCGGGGTTTCGGCTTGTTCGATTTGCCGACAGGCCTCGGCCACCAATTGCCCATGGTGAGCGGCCAACTGGGTCTGGTCGCCGGCAGCGCGTTTGCTGGGACGATAACCTGCTGCCTCGGCCTGCGCCGGCGTATCAAAAAATTCGACATTTTCCGGGCGCGGTAAGCGTGAAGCGCTGCTGGGGCGACAATACACGCCGGTGGTTTTCACGCCGTAGACAAATAGCGCGTCAGCCTTGGCATCACGGGCAATAATGGCAGCCCAGCGCGGATCGTGTTCGTTGTTCATGGCCTGCACTCTTGACGGTTCAGGGGCAGATTAAGCCTGCCGCTCGCCATCGACACTCCGAAGCTTGCGGTCAAATTAACCGGCGGTGCGAAAGGTCAGGTTGATGCGCTGCGGGCCCATGACCGGATGCACGCCGTCCTTGATCGGCATCACGCCATGAAAGCGCAGGCGATCAACGCCGCCCCACACCACCACATCACCATGAAACAGCGAGACCTTTTGGGTTTTGTCGCTGCGCGAATGGCCACCGAACAGGAAAATCGCCGGCAGCCCCAGGGACACCGAGACCACGGGCGCGCTGTAGTTGCGCTCGTTCTTGTCCTGGTGCAGGGACATTTTCGCCCCCGGTACGTAACGGTTGATCAGGCAGGCATCGGGTAGAAAACCGCTGAAGCCGGCCTCGATTGCCGCTGTCACGGCCAGTTGGCGCAACGTCTCGGGCATGGCGGGCCAGGGCTGCTGGTTGCTCGGGTCGAGTGGGCTGTAGCGATAGCCGCCGGCGTCGGTGGTCCAGCCCAGCTCGCCGCAACTGCTCAGCGCCGCCGACATGGTAAAGCCGCCGGGGGTGACCATCTGCCGAAACGGTGATTGAGCCAGGACACGCCGCAGTTCAGGCAATAACCGCTCGATCCAGGGCAAGGCATAGCCCCTCAGTACATACGACTCTTCGCCAATTTGCTCGCGCCCGGCAGGCTGTTGCAGGGCCTCATCGGCAAACAAATCGGCGGTAGGGCCTGGCATGGCTTACAGCGCCTTGCTCACGTTGATGTCGGTGATTTCGTCGCTGGCATCATGAATTTTTGCCAAGGCTTGCTTGGCTTCTTCGACGCTGTTGTTTTGCAACTGGGCAAATTCAAAGCGGCGTTCGCCGTTGAGCTTGTACTTGATGACGTATTTGGTTGTGGTGGTCACAGCTTTTTTCCTGTCAGGTGTTCGGGTCAGCTCAGCTTGCTGCTGGTACGACGAACGATACGGATCTTGTGGGACAACGCAGGCTTGCGGGTCACGCTGATGGCGCGACGGGTCACCACATCCAGGGTGATGTTCCAGAAGCCGGTGCTGGGCGCGGTGATCTTGGCCGGGAATTTATCAAATGCGCCGCCGTGGTAGGTATGGCGGCCGCCATTTTTGAAGCTGCGAAAGTTCGCATCGCTCATCAGGCGAATATTGCAGGTCTGCGAGCATTCGATGACGACAATGTCTCCCTCGTTGAGGTGCTCACGCTGGTGGATGAATTTCATGGGGTGTCTCCAGAAGGGCTTTTTCTGAAAAATCAGAACGATACGTAGGTTAAGATGGAGTTTATCAGCCCCAGCGCGTTTATTATCGGGCCGTCGTCGACGACTTCGACAATTTAAAACAGTTATTTACCGAGTTATCACAGATAAATCCTACGTTGGTGGGAGAAAATTACCATCCCCGCTGTCGTAGGGTCTTTATCGGAGGTTTTTGTATGAAGTGGAGTGTGTTGGTGCTGGCCTTGGCAATAGGTGGGTGTGCTTCGGTTGCAGATATCAAGCAGACCCCGCCAACATTGGTGGTCATATCAGGGAAGAAGCCGCAGGAATATGCGGCGTGTGTGGTGCGCAAATTGGAGGCGACCCGTCGGCCGCCGCAGATCGAGCCCCATAAAGACGGCATTCAGGTGATCGTGCCGCAGAAGTTCTCGGCAGACCCGTCGGCGATCTTTGAAATCGAAGACCGCTCCAGCGGTAGCAGCATCAAGCTTTATGAAAGCATGTCCAATGTGCCGATCCGCCCGGGCGACGTGAAGAAGGCAGGGGAAGAGTGCATTTCCGGTTGAGCCACAGGCCCACCCCTCAAACCCGATAAAAAAAGCCATCACCCTGCAGGGACGGCCTGCATCCGTTAAACTGTCGGGCATTCACTACAAAGATGCTGCTCAAACCCTGGGTTTGAGCGGCATTTGTTTTTCTGGAAAGCCCGTTATGAAACGAGAACACGTCAAAGCCCGCCATGCCGAAGGGCAGATTTCGGCCACCCATGTCATCCAGAACCCCGCCGATCTGGGCGAGTGGATCGTGTTTTTCAAGAAGAGCGGCGGGCGCAGCTACTTCCTGGTGGACGAACAGGATGAGGTCGAATCATTTGCTCGCCTGGATGACTTGATCGAAACCCTGCGTGGCCTGGGGATCAAGTTTGCTGAAGTGCACCTGTAGCAGCGTTACTTGCAGACCACCACCACGCTACGGCCTTTGAAGTTGCCCACGTCCTGGCCCAGGGTCTTGTCGCTTTCCTTGAGCGCCGGCGTGCCATTGGTGCCGACGATGCGGTAACCGGTGCCGGCGCAGGATGCGTCCGCCTTTTCGTAGCAACTGGCCCATGAATTGGCCTCGCCCGAGCAATCGATGGTCAAGCCTTGTTCACCATTTTTCAGCAAGGTGTCGGAAGCGGTGGTGCAGCCGGCGAGTGCCAGTACTGCGGTCAGTGCCAGGATTTTTTTCATAAAGGTTCGTCATCGAGGGTATTGGAAGGGCGCGCTGACACTGTCGTGGCGTTGTTGAAGGTTATAGCGAACTGCCATCTAGGTACAGACAAACAAAAAAGCCCCGCTTAACGGGGCTTTAAAAGCGGTGCAACGAGGCTTACTTGGTTTTCGGCCGCTTGCTCGATGCATGGCCTGCCTCATCTACAAACACTTCGGCGACGGCGATCGCCATGCTTTCGGTCTCGAATACGCCGGCAACGCTGTCACCGTGAAAATTGATCAAGTGCCAGCCGTCCGCTCGCTTCGTGATCAGGTAGCCGTTTACACCTTTTGGTTCTGACATCTGTTGGCAATCTCGCGGTCTTGGTTCAAGGCGCCCATGATAGCGCCAAATGCCGGGGCGGGGCGCAAGTTGTTGCGGGTCAGTGCCAGGGGCGCAAAAGCGTGCTAAAACCAATGCAGCCCCTCTAAACAAGGGGCCAAGTCGGATTCTGGCCGACCGTTGGTGATGCGCTATGCAGCATCAGCGGAACTTACGCCGACATTTTTTCTCTATGATGACATTGCAACGCCAGCAGGACCCCATTGTAAGGTGACTGCGGCCTGATTAGACTGCGCCGAATTCCGTACGCACAGCCCTTTGTAAGGACTCATATGATCAAGAAATGCTTGTTCCCAGCAGCCGGTTACGGCACTCGCTTCTTGCCAGCGACCAAAGCCATGCCCAAAGAAATGCTGCCAGTGGTGAACAAGCCACTGATTCAGTACGGTGTGGAAGAGGCACTGGATGCCGGTTTGAACGAGATCTCCATCGTCACGGGTCGTGGTAAGCGCGCGCTGGAAGACCACTTCGACATCAGCTATGAGCTGGAAAACCAGATCAAGGGCACCGACAAGGAAAAATACCTGGTCGGTATCCGTAAACTACTCGACGAGTGCTCGTTCTCCTACACCCGTCAGACTCAGATGAAAGGCCTCGGCCACGCCATCCTCACCGGCCGCCCGCTGATCGGTGATGAACCCTTCGCCGTGGTCCTGGCGGACGACCTGTGCGTCAACCTGGAAGGCGACGGTGTGCTGACCCAGATGGTCAAGCTCTACCAGAAATACCGTTGCACCATCGTTGCGGTAATGGAAGTCAACCCAACCGAAACCAATAAGTACGGTGTTATCGCCGGCGACGATATTGGCGATGGCCTGATCCGCGTACGCGACATGGTCGAAAAACCAGCACCGGAAGACGCGCCATCGAACCTGGCGATCATCGGTCGTTACATCCTCACGCCGGACATCTTCAAGCTGATCGAAGAAACCGAGCCAGGCAAGGGCGGCGAGATCCAGATCACCGACGCTCTGCTCAAGCAAGCCAAAGACGGTTGCGTGATTGCCTACAAGTTCAAGGGCCAGCGTTTCGACTGCGGCGGCGCTGAGGGCTACATCGAAGCGACCAACTTCTGCTACGAGCATTTCTACAAGACGGGCAAGGCTTACTGATTCACGCTTGCCGGTACGTTTTAAGCGAAAGCCACCTTCGGGTGGCTTTTTCGTTTTTCAGCCCCATGTAAGTCGGTATGCTGGTGTCCTGCCGAGGAGAGTGAAATGGCCTACGATTTTGACCTGTATGTAATTGGCGCCGGTTCCGGCGGTGTTCGCGCGGCGCGTTTTGCCGCAGGTTTTGGCGCCAAGGTGGCGGTGGCCGAGAGCCGCTACCTGGGTGGCACCTGTGTGAACGTCGGCTGCGTGCCAAAGAAGCTGTTGGTGTACGGCGCGCATTTTGCCGAAGACTTTGAACAGGCCAGCGGCTTTGGCTGGTCCCTGGGTGAGGCGAACTTTGATTGGGCGACCCTGATCGCCAACAAGGATCGTGAGATCAACCGCCTCAACGGTATCTATCGCAACCTGTTGGTCAACAGCGGCGTGACCCTGCATGAAGGGCATGCACGCCTGGTCGATGCCCATCAGGTGGAGATCAACGGTGAGCGCTTCACTGCCAAGCACATCCTGATTGCCACCGGCGGCTGGCCGCAGATCCCTGAGATTCCAGGGCGCGAGCACGCCATTGGCTCCAATGAGGCATTCTTTCTTAAAGAGCTGCCCAAGCGCGTGCTGGTAGTGGGTGGTGGTTATATCGCCGTTGAGTTCGCCGGCATCTTCCACGGCTTGGGCGCCCAAACGTCATTGCTGTATCGCGGCGATCTGTTCTTGCGCGGCTTTGACGGTTCGGTGCGCAAACACCTGCAAGAAGAGCTGACCAAGCGCGGCCTGGACTTGCAGTTCAATGCCGACATTGAGCGCATCGACAAGCAGGCTGACGGCAGCCTCAAGGCCACTTTGAAGGATGGCCGCGTGCTGGAAGCCGATTGCGTGTTCTACGCCACTGGCCGCCGTCCGATGCTGGATAACCTGGGCCTGGAAAATACCGGGGTCAAACTGGACGAGCGCGGTTTCGTCGCGGTGGATGATCTCTACCAGACCGCCGAGCCGTCGATCCTGGCGATTGGCGATGTGATTGGTCGTGTGCAACTGACGCCGGTGGCCCTGGCTGAAGGCATGGCCGTGGCGCGGCGGTTGTTCAAGCCCGAGCAATACCGCCCGGTGGATTACGCCAATATCGCGACGGCGGTGTTCAGCCTGCCGAATATCGGCACAGTCGGCCTGACTGAAGAGGATGCACGCCAAAATGGCCACAACGTGCAGATCTTTGAAAGCCGGTTCCGGCCGATGAAGCTGACCCTGACCGATTGCCAGGAAAAGACCTTGATGAAGTTGGTGGTCGACGCCGACACCGACAAAGTGTTGGGTTGCCACATGGTCGGCCCGGATGCGGGTGAGATCGTGCAAGGGCTGGCGATCGCGCTCAAGGCGGGCGCGACCAAGCAGCATTTCGATGAAACCATCGGCGTGCATCCTACGGCGGCGGAAGAATTCGTCACCATGCGCACGCCTGTGGCGCCCTGATCAGCTTGGCTCTGCTGCCTCTGGCACCGTTGCAACGACGGTCGCCAGGCGCAGGGCTTCGATGCTTGCCTGGGCCTTGATCAGGTCCAGCTCAAGCGCCTTGTTGTGCTGCTGATATTCAAGCAGTGACGCTTGGCGCGATTGGCTGTCCAGCACGGCAACCCGTAGGCGCTCCTGGAGCAGGGTGCGCTCGCTGTCGATCTGGCTGAGCTGTTCCTTGAGTTTCAACTGTAGCGCCTGGTCCTGGCGAGCGTGCTCCTGCAGCGTATTCAATTCCTTGGTTGTCACTCGCTGCTCACTCAGCAGGCGCTCGTTGTCGCGATGCAGTTGCGTGATTTCGTCCTGGCGCACCAGAGCGCTTTGCTGGGCCTGACGCAATTCGGCCTGTACCTGTTGCAACTGGCCCTCATGGCGACGCTGTTCCTGTTCACGCTGCTCCTTGATGGCAGTGCGGTAATGCTCAAGCGCATCGCGGGCGTGCAGGTGTTTTTCTTCCAGTGAGCGAATCTGCTCGTCTTTGTCGTTGAGCCTTAGCTCGTAGTCGCTGCACGCCTGGCTCAGCCCGGCGTTACGGGTTTGCTCGGTCTGCAGGCTGGTGCTGGCGGTTTGCAGCGCCGCGCTTTCTTCAGCGAGGGCAGCGGCCTGGATATCAAATTGCTGTTTGAGTTGGGTGTGCGCTTCTTCTAGGGTTTCTAACTGGGCGAGCAGGGCGGCTTTTTGTTGCTCGAATTGCGCCAGGGCCAGGTCGATCGGCTCTTGGGCCTTCTCTTTCAGGCGTTGGGACAGGCGTGCGACCAGTTCACCAAGCTCATCGTCGATCGGCGCTTGGGTGATGGTCTGGCGCGTCTCACTTTCGTCCAGCTCTTTCAAATAGCGATGAATGGTGGTTTTCGAGCCGGTATTACCCATTTCGATACGCACCGCATCGATGCTGGGGTTTTCGCCACGGGCGAGGATCGCCAGGCGTGCCGTTTGCACTACTGCTTTGTTTATGCCGCCGCGAGCCATGGGGTCTCCGTCGATTTAGTACTGTGGTACATGGTATGTATATACATACTATAACATTATTAAAAACTCGTTGAAATTCATGATTTAACAGATGGGATATTGGCGTATTATCCCGTGTCATAAGCATTTTCATCAGCCATTCACCCGTCAGCGGTACGAAAAGACGCCTATGAGCGACCTGGACCGATATCTCAACGCTGCCACCCGCGACAACACGCGCCGCAGCTACCGCGCGGCCATCGAGCATTTCGAAGTCAGTTGGGGAGGGTTCCTGCCGGCCACCAGCGACAGCGTGGCGCGCTACCTCGTGGCGCATGCCGGGGTGTTGGCAGTCAACACCTTGAAACTGCGGCTCTCGGCCTTGGCGCAATGGCATACCAGCCAAGGGTTTGCCGACCCGACGAAGGCGCCGGTGGTACGCAAGGTGCTCAAGGGCATCCGCGCCGTGCACCCGGTGCGGGAGCGGCAGGCCGAGCCTTTGCAGCTCACGCAGTTGGAGCAAGTAATCGCCGCCCTGGACATTGAAGCCAAACAGGCCAGCGAGCATCACGACCCGCCGCGCTTGCTGCGGGCCAAGCGCGATGCTGCGCTGATTCTGTTGGGCTTCTGGCGGGGTTTTCGCAGTGATGAGCTGTGCCGATTAAGCATCGAGCACGTGCAGGCCGTGCCAGGCGCAGGCATTAGCCTGTACTTGCCACGCAGCAAAAGTGACCGTGACAACCTCGGCAAAACCTACCAGACCCCAGCGTTGCTCCGGCTGTGCCCGGTGCAGGCTTATAGCGAGTGGCTCAGCGCCTCGGCTTTGGTGCGCGGCCCGGTGTTTCGCGGCATCGACCGCTGGGGCAACCTGGGTGAGGAGGGCTTGCATCCCAACAGTGTGATCCCGTTATTGCGCCAGGCCCTTGAGCGCGCAGGCATCCCCGCCGATCAATACACCAGCCACTCCCTGCGTCGGGGCTTTGCCACTTGGGCGCATCGCAGTGGTTGGGATTTGAAGTCCCTGATGAGTTACGTCGGCTGGAACGACATGAAATCTGCGATGCGCTATGTTGAAGCGACGCCGTTTCTGGGCATGACCCTGGCAACCCAACCGCTGATTTGAGATTTTTTCTATTAATAGCGTCACCTGATAGAGAAACCCAATCGTCAGCATCAGGTTTGCCAATGAGCCATCGACCGAGAGAGCCGGTAGGATTCACCTCATCAACTTCTTAACCCCTGACGGAGAGTCAACGATGCCTATCATCAACAGCCAAGTAAAACCGTTTAAAGCCACCGCTTTCAAAAACGGCAGCTTCGTCGATGTGACCGACGCTGACCTGAAAGGCAAGTGGTCGGTTGTCTTCTTCTACCCAGCCGACTTCACCTTCGTTTGCCCAACCGAACTGGAAGACCTGGCTGACAACTATGCCGAATTCCAGAAGCTGGGCGTCGAAATCTACAGCGTTTCTACCGACACCCACTTTGCCCACGCTGCCTGGCACAACACGTCGCCAGCCATCGGCAAAATCCAGTACACCATGATTGGCGACCCAACCCTGACCATCTCCCGTAACTTCGACGTGCTGATCGAAGAGGCTGGCCTGGCAGACCGCGGCACCTTCGTGATCAACCCGGAAGGTCAGATCAAGATCGTTGAGCTGAACGACGGCGGTGTAGGTCGTGACGCTTCCGAGCTGCTGCGCAAGATCAAGGCCGCTCAGTACGTCGCTGCCCACCCGGGTGAAGTCTGCCCAGCCAAATGGAAAGAAGGCGAGGCCACTCTGGCGCCGTCTCTGGACCTGGTCGGCAAGATCTAAGTCTGTGAACGCGTATCAAGGGCGGGTATCCGCACTTAAGTAAGCTGCATCCGCCCTCAAAACGCCCGGGCGAGAGTCGCTCGGGCGTTTTTTTGTCTGCAATAAACCGAATGAACAGGAAATCGCCCGTATGTTGGACGCCAATCTTAAAGCTCAGTTGAAGTCATACCTGGAACGGGTCACCCAGCCGATCGAGATCATCGCCTCCCTCGACGACGGTGCGAAATCCCAGGAAATGCTTGCTCTTTTGCAGGACGTAACCAGCCTCTCAACGCTGATTACCCTGAACACCGATGGCAATGATGCGCGCAAGCCATCGTTCTCCATCAATCGCCCGGGTGCTGAGATCAGCCTGCGTTTCGCCGGCATCCCTATGGGCCATGAATTCACTTCGTTGGTGCTGGCCCTGTTGCAAGTGGGTGGCCACCCGTCGAAAGCCAGTGTCGAAGTAATTGAACAGATCCGCGCTCTCAAAGGCGAGTTCAGCTTCGAGACGTACTTCTCGCTGTCGTGCCAGAACTGCCCGGACGTGGTCCAGGCGCTGAATCTGATGGCCGTGCTGAACCCGAACATTCGCCACGTTGCGATTGATGGCGCGCTGTTCCAGGCTGAAGTCGATGAGCGCCAGATCATGGCGGTCCCGAGTGTCTACTTGAACGGAGTCAACTTTGGCCAGGGCCGCATGGGCCTCGAAGAAATCCTCGCCAAGCTCGACACCAGCGGTATCGAGAAAGCCGCGGAAAAAATCAGCGCCAAGGACGCCTTCGACGTCCTGGTGGTTGGCGGTGGCCCCGCCGGGTCCTCGGCTGCCATTTACGCGGCACGTAAAGGTATTCGTACCGGTGTGGCGGCTGAACGCTTTGGTGGCCAGGTACTGGACACCATGTCCATCGAGAATTTTATCTCGGTACAGGAAACCGAAGGGCCGAAACTGGCTAGTGCGCTGGAAGCCCATGTGCGTCAGTACGATGTGGACATCATGAACCTGCAACGCGCTAGCAGCCTGGTACCGGCGAAAAATGCCGGGGAGCTGCACGAAATTCGCTTCGAAAGCGGTGCGACCCTCAAGTCCAAGACCGTGATCCTGGCCACAGGCGCCCGCTGGAGAGAGATGGGTGTGCCCGGTGAGCAGGAATACAAAGCCCGCGGCGTGTGCTTCTGCCCGCACTGCGATGGCCCGCTGTTCAAAGGCAAGCGTGTGGCGGTGATCGGCGGCGGTAACTCCGGCGTGGAAGCGGCCATTGACCTGGCCGGTATCGTCAGCCATGTCACCTTGCTTGAGTTCGACAGCAAGCTGCGCGCCGACGCCGTGTTGCAACGCAAGCTCTACAGCCTGCCGAACGTGGATGTGATTACCAGTGCATTGACCAGTGAGGTCAAAGGCGATGGCCAGAAAGTCACCGGCCTTGCCTACAAGGACCGCGACAGCGGTGAGTTCAAGACCATCGACCTGGAAGGCATCTTCGTGCAGATTGGCTTGCTGCCCAACACCGACTGGCTCAAAGGCACCGTAGAGCTGTCGCCGCGCGGCGAGATCATTGTCGATGCCCGTGGCGAGACTTCACTGCCTGGCGTGTTCGCCGCCGGTGACGTAACCACCGTGCCGTACAAGCAGATCGTGATTGCAGTAGGCGAGGGCGCCAAGGCTTCGTTGAGCGCGTTCGATCACTTGATCCGCACCTCTGCTCCGGCGTAATCCTGGGCTGAAAATGAAAAACCCCATGAGCGATCATGGGGTTTTTCTCGTTCCCACGCCCGGCGCGGGATTCTCGTTCCCACGCTCCGCGGGGGAATGCATCCGGTGACGCTCCGCGTCACGCAGTGCTTATTACATCGGCGCCGGCTGGATGATTTCAACCCAATAGGCATCCGGGTCCTTGATGAACGCGAGGCTCTTCATGCGGCCATCCGTCAGGCGTTTCTGGAAATCACAGCCCAAGGCTTCGAAACGTTCGCACGCCGCCACAATGTCCGGCACCGAGATGCAGATATGGCCAAAGCCGCGTGGGTCGGTGTTGCCGTTGTGGTAGGCAAAGTCGGCATCGCTTTCGGTGCCGTGGTTGTGGGTCAGTTCGAGGATGCCCGGAATCGATTTCATCCATTGGGTACGCTCGGCGGCGTCGGCCGGGATCTGGGCCTTGTCCACCAGGGCCAGGAAGTACAGGCTGAATTCGGCTTCCGGGAAGTCACGTTTCTCGACCAGGGAGAAACCCAGGATGCGCGTGTAGAAGTCCAGCGACTTGGTGATGTCCTTGACCCGCAACATGGTGTGGTTGAACACGAAGTTTGCCGTAGCGTTGTCGGGTTGGGCAGTGACGCCCGGGAAGGTGTTCAATTCGTGCAGGCTCATGGGCCCTCCAGAAAAAATGTGAGATGAGCGGTCCATTGGCTTGCGGCCTGCCTCCATGCAGGCGGGCCATGATACGCAAGGCGCACCGGCTGCGCCAAATGAAAAAGCGCGCTAAACCCTTGCGGTCAGCGCGCGCCGGGCCGCACACTTTGCGGCTGGAACCTTGGGTGTTTTTTGCAATGATCGAGTTTCGTAGGCCGCTGTTGAGTGCTGTGTGCGTGTTGTTGGGCAGCCCGTTTGTGCTGGCAGCTGACCCGCAGGTCCATTGGCCCAGCGGTTGGCAGGTCGAAGAAGTCGTGCCTGACGGCGAACTCCCTGCCAAACCCCAAGCAGTGTCCCGGCAGCGAGCGATCAAGAATGATGAAAATGGCGCCACGTTGATGGTGATGGAGTTGACCGGGACGCCGATTGAAACCGGCCATAAAGTTAATCTTCCCGGCGTGTTGCTGGAGATGCGCAAGTCGATCCAGAAAGACTTTGCCCGTGGCGGTTATCAAAGCGTGTGCAGCAAAATGCACCCCACGACATTGAGTCGGCTTGACGCGCTGGAAACTACCTGTGTGATTACCGAGAACGGTCGACACGTATTGTCGCAAACATTAGTCGGTGCGCTGGATGTCGATAAGGCCTATGTATTTTCATACGCGGGCCAAGCGCAAGCGTACGAGGCGAGCAAGGAGGAAATCAGTTCGGTGCGTAACAGTCTGAAACTTTGACCCGCTCAAGCTGAGCGAATGTGAACAATGTGAACGCTAAGTTAAATTCGATTCCGAACCGCTAGAGCAAAAAAAGCCCCGCGTATGCGGGGCTTTTTTTTAGTACATGTTTCAGCCGCGAAGCCAGGAATCTACAGTGGCAGCGCCGTACTGTTCTTTCCAGGCTTTAAGGCCGCGGTGGTTGCCACCTTTGGTCTCGATCAGCTCGCCGGTATGCGGGTTGTGGTAAACCTTGACCACCCGTGCGCGGCGCTGTTTTGGCGCGGCGGCGGCCGGTGCGCCGCCTTTGCGTGGCGCTGGGTCGAGGATAGCGATCACGTCGCGCAGGCTTTTGTCGTATTTGCCCATCAGCGTCTTGAGCTTTTCTTCGAATTCGATTTCTTTCTTCAAGCCAGCGTCATTCTTCAAAGATTCCAGCTGTGCAAGCTGCTCTTGAAGGGCTTTTTCTGCTGCGCGAAATTCGGCGAGTCTGGACAAAATCTGTACTCCAATAATGTAGTTGCGGATATCAACTGCAGACAAAGCTATAAGCCAAGAACGTTAAGCCACGTCAACGAAAAAGCCCCTTCTGCGAGTTCTGCACAGGCAGAAAAAATTGTAGTAGTTAATTCATTCCGAGTAAATCATGTCTTTTAAAGAAAGACCAATCTTTCATCGTAGACCGCGCAAGGCTATTCAACGATCCCCAAGGATTTAATGAATTCATCGCAGGGTAATGGTCGGCCAAACAGGTAACCCTGTAGGAAATCCACGCCTTGGGCCACGAGGTATTCACACTGTTGGGCTGTTTCTACACCTTCGGCAACAATGCCTAGATCCAGCTTGACCGACAACTCTATGATGCTGTCGAGAATATGCCGCGACAGCGCATCTGCACCGATCATGGCGACAAAGCTTTGATCGATCTTCAAGTAGTCGACATTGAAATTGCGCAAATAGCCCAAGCTGGAGTGGCCGGTGCCGAAGTCATCAATGGCGATCATGACGCCCAGTTGATGCAGGGCCTCGAACAGCCGGCGGGTGGTCTCGGTGGGTTCGATCAGCTCCCGCTCAGTCAGCTCCAGCACCAGGGTGACCTGGCCGGGTGGGAACGCGGCCAGAAATTCCTGGCAGTCCTGCACCAGCGCCATGTCCTGGCAATGGCGTGCAGTGATGTTCACGCCGATATGAAAGCCGGGGCTGAAACGTGCGGCATGGGGCGCCAGTTGCGCGGCGGTCTGGCGCAGCAGGGCGCGGGTCATCGGCACGATCAGGCCAGAGTCTTCGGCCAGGGGAATAAACAGGTCCGGGCGCACCAGGCCTTCTTTGGGATGCCTCCAGCGCATCAGCACCTCACAGCCGGCCCATTGGCGTGTGTCACCCCGTACCACCGGTTGGAAATACGGGATGAACTCATTGGCGCCCAAGGCGCGTTGTAACTCGTGGGTTGGCGCGGACGAGCGTTTTTGCAGCCAGTGAGCGAGCAGCCCCGCCAATATGCCGAAAAACACCACCAGGCTGAACAGCGCCGGATACCGCGCCTGCATGTAGCGCCAGACTTCACCCTCGGGCATCCCGGCTTCGACACTGTAGCGATAGCGCTCGGAAGCCAGGCGTTGTGGGGCCACGGCAAATACCGGCAACGCGCCTTGATGCACCTTGCCGTCGGCCCCCAGCCAGTTCGGGCCGACTTGCAATACCAAGTACGCGTAACGGCTGATCAAGCGCAAGGCGTTGGTGAGGTGGTAACCGTCAACCGAGGCAAACGCGCCTTGATCGCCTTCCACCAGGCGGTACACCAGCAGGGCGGTATCGGGTGTAACGGGGTTACCTTTCATCAACCACAGGCGCCCATCCACATAGTCGTCCGGGTTGACGGGCGATTGGTAGCGACCGCCAAACAACGAGCTGCAATAGATGTTTTTCTGCCAGGACAGCGTCGTGGCCCGCACAAACGGCCGGCGCGTGACTTGTTCACGTAGCGCCAACTTGGCGCTGCTGTCACAAGGTTTACCGGCCAGCGGCAGCAAAGCCTGGGCAGCGATGGCGGTATTGTCGAGCATCAGGTCGAACTGGCGGACCGCTTCTTGAGCGGTTTGCGCCGTGCTTTGCTCAAGGGTGCGCTCGGCTTGCCAGTACAGAATCACAACCCCCAGCAAGATGGGCAACACGCCGCTGGTTGCACTGATGAAATAGCGTGCGGCTCGGCTTCGTGGGCCTTTGACAGTCAGGGGCATAGGGGCAGTCAGTCGCGAGAAAAAGAGTGAGATAAGCCGATGATAGATGGCATTACGCAGGCCTGCTCACTTGTTTCAAGCGGGTTGACCTCGCCGTTCGGTCAGTGGTGGCGGGGATCAGGCACCGCCCCCGCCCGAACCCGCAAAGTCCGTTGAAGTACAGAGTGTGGAGGGTGTCGCCGACGCTGCGTTTCACTACATTGGGTGGCTATGTAGGGTGCGACGCATGAGAGGACGCTGCGCATAGCCAGGTCACTAAGTGAGCGAGGGGTACAACCCTTGCGCCAGCTCGATGAATGCCAGGGTAGCCGGGGAGGACTGTCGTCGATCCAGCACCGCCAGTCCGATCCGGCGTGGGACCTGCGGCGCCAATGGCAACGCCACATAACGCCAGTCGCTATGTTCCGGCAAGGAGGCCTGCGCAATCACACTCAAACCATCGCCCCGACTGACCGCCTCCAACGTACTGAGCAACTGCGCACAGCGGTACCGGACTTTGGGCTGCAATCGGGCTTGACTGAACAAGCGCATCACCAGCTCCGACGAGCCGGCTTCAGTCAGAATAAAGGGTTCATCGCAGAGCGCTTGCAGGGGCACGGCCTCAAGGGCGGCCAACCGGTGCCCGGCCGGTAGCAGCGCCACCAGTTGATCTTCCAGCAACGCGACCGTATCGAAGCGTTCCTGCTCCAGCACCACAAAACCGATATCCACCCGGCGCTCATCCAGCCACTGAATGACCTGGCGATCAGGCCCTTCATCCACATGCACTTCAATACCCGGATAAACCTGGCGAAAGCGCCTGAGGATAGGCGGCAACAACCGAACCGACGCCGTCGGCCCGAACGAGCCGATACGCAGCGTGCCACGCTTCATGCCGCGTGCATCCGCCGCTTCCTGCTGCAAGGTGTTGGCCAGCCCCAGCATGGCCCGGGCGCGTCCCAGCAATTGTGCGCCGATTTCGCTCAGTTCCACCGCCGTCTGATGGCGCCGAAACAACTCCACCCCCAGTTCCTGCTCCAAGGCCTTGATCGCGTGGGACACCGCCGACTGGCTGATACCCAGGCGATGCGCCGCACTGGTAAAACCTTGCAGTTCGGCCACCAGAGAAAAGATTTCCAGTTGGGTCAGGGTCATGAGTAAAGGCTCATTTTACGATGAGGAGTGATTAGCCAAAG
Organism: Pseudomonas sp. BTN1; assembly: GCF_001907715.1. Lineage (NCBI taxonomy): Bacteria > Pseudomonadati > Pseudomonadota > Gammaproteobacteria > Pseudomonadales > Pseudomonadaceae > Pseudomonas > Pseudomonas sp. BTN1. Next base: position 90,563 of record NZ_MPBM01000038.1, read on the forward strand.
AATACGCCCATTCGTCCCTCACCTGAGCACCGCCTTATGCGTCACGTCGCCGATGGCCTCACTTATCTGAAGCTTGCCGCTGTCACCATGATCTGGGGCGGCACCTTTGTCGCAGGGCGCTACCTGGCTGATCAGGTCCACCCGTTGCTGGCCGCCACTCTGCGCTTCACCTTGGCCAGCGCAGCATTGCTGCTGTTCATGGCCGCTTCGCGCACGGCCCTGGTGCGCCCCAGCACGCGCCAATGGGGCCAATTGGCGGTGTTGGGGTTCTTTGGGATTTTCTTTTACAACCTGTGCTTCTTTTATGGGCTGCAGTACACCAATGCGTCACGCGCCTCGTTGATTGTCACGTTGAACCCGGCGGTGATCGGCCTGGCGTCCTGGTGGTTGTTCAAGGAGCGCCTGGGCCGCATCAAATGTATCGGTATCGCGTTGTGCCTGGCAGGCGCGGCGACCGTCATCATCAGTCGCAATCCCCAGGCATTGCAGGGCGCGACCATGGCCTGGGCCGGTGACCTGCTGATCCTCGGTTGCGTGGCGGGGTGGGGCGTTTACACGCTGTTCTCCCGTGGGCTCAATCAGAGCCTGGGGCCGTTGCAGACCGTGACCTGGTCGGTGCTGCTGGGCACGCTGATGCTAAGCGTTACGGCGCTGGTTTCACCCAGCGTGACCATGGCAGGGCTGCACGCTATTGATCTGCCGCAACTGCTCAGCCTGATGTACCTGGGCGTGATGGGGTCGGCGCTGGCGTATATCGGCTATTACGATGGCATTCGTCGCATAGGCGCCACACGGTCCGGGGTGTTCATCGCGCTCAACCCATTGACGGCGGTCATTTGCGGCGCGGTGCTGCTGGACGAACCGCTGACGATGGCGATGTTGGTGGGGGGGGCGGTCATCCTGCTGGGCATCTACCTGTGTAACAAACCCCTTGCGCAGGGCAGGGTAATGGGGATTTGATAAGACTACGGACAAACCCGGTTACGCTGTGTAGAATCAGTTTACGCATACAAGAATATGGACTTGCGCTCACGCAAGCCTCGGCCGTCAGAGACTGATGACACCATGAAGCTACTTGGCTCCCCCCTCATCTTTGGTGACTTTCTCGCCCGCAGCGTGCGAGGCCTTTCTTGTGCGCCACCCTCCAGCCTCATCCTTGCTCGCAACTAAACAATTGCTACCTACAAGAATGATGAGGCACCGAACATGACCGACCAACACGCAAACCCAATGGGCCTGATGGGCTTTGAATTCATCGAATTCGCCTCGCCGACCCCGGGCACCCTGGAGCCGATCTTCGAGATCATGGGCTTCACCAAAGTGGCCACCCACCGTTCCAAGAACGTGCACCTGTATCGCCAGGGCGAGATCAACCTGATCCTCAACAACGAACCCGACAGCCTCGCTTCCTACTTCGCGGCCGAGCACGGCCCGTCGGTGTGCGGCATGGCGTTCCGGGTCAAGGACTCGCAGCAGGCTTACAAGCGCGCCCTGGAACTGGGCGCCCAGCCGATCCACATCGACACCGGCCCGATGGAATTGAACCTGCCGGCGATCAAAGGCATTGGCGGTTCGCCGTTGTACCTGATCGACCGTTTCGGCGAAGGCAACTCGATCTACGACATCGACTTCGTCTACCTTGAAGGCGTTGACCGCCATCCGGTAGGCGCTGGCCTGAAGGTCATCGACCACCTGACCCACAACGTCTATCGCGGGCGTATGATCTATTGGGCCAATTTCTACGAGAAGCTGTTCAACTTCCGTGAAGCGCGTTATTTCGATATCAAGGGCGAGTACACCGGCCTGACCTCCAAGGCCATGAGCGCGCCGGACGGCCAGATCCGGATCCCGTTGAACGAAGAGTCGTCCAAGGGCGCCGGGCAGATCGAAGAGTTCCTGATGCAGTTCAATGGCGAGGGGATCCAGCACGTAGCGTTCCTCACCGACGACCTGATCAAGACCTGGGACGCGCTGAAGAAGATCGGCATGCGCTTTATGACCGCGCCGCCAGACACTTACTACGAAATGCTCGAAGGTCGCCTGCCGAACCATGGCGAGCCAGTGGATCAATTGCAATCGCGCGGCATCCTGCTGGACGGCTCGTCGGTTGCCGGTGACAAGCGCCTGCTGCTGCAGATCTTCTCGGAAACCCTGATGGGCCCGGTGTTCTTCGAATTCATCCAGCGTAAAGGCGACGATGGGTTTGGAGAGGGCAACTTCAAGGCGCTGTTCGAGTCGATCGAGCGCGACCAGGTGCGTCGTGGTGTGCTGACCGCCGATTGATCGACAGGCTAAAGCAAAACAGCCCGGTTTTTACCGGGCTGTTTTGTGCCTGATGCAGCGTGTTGCAAATGGCCTGTGGTTTATTGGGAACAGACGTTTCTTGAAATATCACTCAGAGGGTAGGGCGCAGACAATTTCTGCGTGTCCAATATCAAGAGGCCCTCTTATGAATGTGAATTCTCCTCCCCTTCAACGCCCGATTGGCCCATCTACATCAACCGAGCAGATAGGGCCTGTGCGCAATGTTCGCTCAGCCGGTAATGCAGACCCAGTCGATCAGGCGCGTAAAAAGTTTCTCGATGACAGTGAAACCGAGTATTTGGGCAACACACTCACCGCCAAAGCGCATCAACTGACGGAGGCCGCGCTGTCACCCAACAAACCGGGAAGTCCAGGGGTGCAGGTCTCGACATTTGCCGTTGATGGTGTTCAGTCCAACGACCTGATAATGATCAAGCGGGTGCCGCTTACAGAAGAGGGGCCTAATTTCGTCCTGTACATGCCGGAAGACGACGTGACCTCGTTTCATGAGTTCGATAATGCGCAGCAGATGACGGACTGGCTCAAAGACGTGGCCAATGATCCGATTGAGCGCAAGCGATTTACGAAGCATTTTGCCAATGATCAAGCGCCCAAGCAGGAGGAGCGGGTCAACCAGAAATTTGGCATGTTCGCTGATGGCGATAGCAATGCAGTGGTAGGAAATTTTGGTTATGAGAAGGGGGATATCTTCGAGCGTTTAAACAAGGGCACTTCGATCCCTCCGGTTCAGGTCGACGGGCTGGTGCGAACACAGCTCTATAAACTGGAACCTGATGGCAAGGCGTTTTATGTCGGATATCGGCCAGATGGAGAAGCCATCGTCTATAGTTACGACGCTTATGGAAACTTGTACGGCGAGGGACAAAAAAAGGACGCCAAGAAGCGCAGATTTTATTTCGTTCAAAATGGGTTGAACGAAAACAAACCGCTTGAACCCATGACGTTCAATGCGTTCCGCAAAAAAATAGCCCGTGTTTCCTTGGACAATGTGGATGCCAATAATCTAAACGGTCTTTACGACAAATTCCTGAAGCAACTCAGAAGTCCTGGGCATGGCCTCGCCACCGCGTTGAAAGCGCTGGGTGTTCCTGAAGACATAGCCCACTCCATCGAAACCATCGCGAAAGACCCCGTCAAAGGAACGTTGCTTGAATTGAACCGCGACAACCGTATCGGCAAGCTGTTTGGTGTCGATCAGCAAGAGATGGATGCCAAGCTGGAAAGCGCAGGCAACCAAGCTCAACACAACATCCCCTATTACGGTAAGTGGCGAGAGAGGTTGGAAGATACCGCCAACGTCATTGAACAAGTTGCCGGCACACCTGATGTGCCGACAACCGAAGTCAGGACCTGACTCAATTGACAGAGGGGTACCATCCACTCTCAGCCTCCCATCAAGCCCGGCGCTGACGCACCAAATGCTTGAATCCCTCATACACCAGCACCATCACCGCCAGCCAGATCGGAATATAGGTCAGCCACTGTCCGCCCTCGATCCCTTCGCCCAACAGCAACGCCACCGCGAGCAGCAATACCGGCTCCACATAGCTCAGCAGCCCGAACAGGCTGAACGCCAACAAGCGACTGGCAATGATGTAACTCACCAGCGCCGAGGCACTGATAAGGCCCAGCATGGGAATCAATGCATAGAGCTTTGGATGCCCATCCAGTACGGCAAAGCCTTGTTCGCCGCTTTGTACAAACCACCAGGCCACCGGCAGCATCAACGCCATATCCAGCCACAGCCCTCCCAGATGATCAGTGGTCAGGTATTTACGCACCACGAAGTACACCGGGTAGCCGATGATCACTACCAGTGTTGCCCAGGAAAAACCACCGGCCTGATACAGCTCATTCAGCACACCCAGCGCGGCAAACACCACAGCAATCTGTTGCAGCCGCGACAGGCGCTCGCCGTAGACCAGGCGCCCGGTGAGCACCATGGTCAACGGCAGCAGAAAATACCCCACGGACACGTCCAGGCTGCGCCCATTGAGCGGCGCCCACATGAACAACCACAACTGCACGCCGAGCAAGGCCGACGACACCAGTACGCCGCCGACCAGCCGTGGCTTGGCCGCCAGCATGCGCAGCAGTTCCCAGACCCTGCGCCACTCGCCGCTGACGAGCATGAATACCGTCATGCAGGGCACGGTGAGCAACATGCGCCAGCCGAAAATCTCCAGGCCACTCAGGGGCGTAAGCAGTGATGTGAAGTAATACATCACGGCAAACAGCACCGAGGCCAAGACCGATAACACAACACCTTTAGACACGCTGCCCTCGCGAAAGCCAATTATTGCGCGGGTAGTCTACAGGCGTGCCAATCGACCGGATACAAAATGCCCGACATCGTTGAACCCCGGCGAGGACGAATGCCCTGGCGTAACCAACGAATCAATGAACGCCTCGTCCTCAGCGCTGATCTTCACCGCCAGCGCTCCGGTGTAGGCGTCCCACTGCGCCTCGGTTCGCGGCCCGACAATCGCCGAGCTCACCGCCGCATTGTTCAGCACCCAGGCGATTGCGAACTCGACGATCCCCACGCCACGCCCTTGAGTGTATTGCTGGATCTGCTGGGCAATGCGCAGTGATTCAACCCGCCACTCGGTTTCCAGGATGCGCTTGTCCTGGCGCGCGGCACGGCTGCCGGGCTCGGGCGTGACGTCCGGGGCGTACTTGCCGCTAAGGACCCCTCGGGCCAGCGGGCTGTAAGGCACCACACCCAGGCCGTAGGCCGCTGCAGCGGTGATCTGTTCGACCTCGGCCTGACGGTTGACGATGTTGTACAGCGGCTGGCTGATAATGGGTTTATCCACGCCCAGGCGTTCAGCCACGCGAATCACTTCAGCGATGCGCCAGCCTCGGTAGTTGGACAGGCCCCAGTAGCGGACTTTGCCCTGGCGGATCAGGTCACCGATGGCGGACACGGTCACTTCCAACGGCGTGTGGTGGTCTTCGCGGTGCAGGTAGTAGATGTCCAGGTAGTCGGTATCCAGGCGTGCCAGGCTGGCGTCCAGCGCGTTGAACAGACGCTTGCGGCTCAAACCGCTGCGGTTGGGCACGCCGTCGGTAGGGCCGAAGCCGACCTTGGAGGCCACCACCCAATCCTGGCGGTTGCGTGCAATCGCCTCGCCGACGATTTCCTCGGAGCGCCCGCCTGTATACACGTCAGCTGTATCGATGAAGTTGATGCCCTGGTCCCAGGCCTTGTCGATGATGCGCAGTGAGTCTTCGGTACTGGTCTGCTCGCCAAACATCATGGTGCCGAGGGTCAGAGCGCTGACCTTTAACCCGGACTGACCCAATGTACGGTAAATCATGCAAAGCTCCTCATGGCAGGTAAACGTGAGTCATGCAATACCAGACCCGAGCGCTCTGGAACAAGCCCTGAGCGGATTTGTTCATGCGCGTAGCAAAGTCTCGCAACGGGCCTGTAAAAAACGATGCAGCACTTTCACGCGTTCTGACACTTGCAGGCGGTGAGGGCACATCAGGTTGAATGGCGTGGGTTCGCCTTGCCAGTCGAGTAGCAGGGGCACCAGCCGCCCTGCCTGGATATCACGGGCCACGTCCAGGTTGGCTTTATAGGCAATGCCATGCCCCGCCAACGCCCAGCGGCGGACAATCTCGCCATCGTCGCTGAGATAGTCACCGCTCACTTCAACCTCCTGGAGCAAGGTCCCCTGGCGGAAATACCAGGTGCTATTGGCCTGGCCCCGGCGCATGTAGCGCAGCGTGCTGTGGTGGGCCAAGTCTTCGGGCGTATGCGGGGTGCCGTGGCGCGCCAAGTAGTCGGGGCTGGCGCAGGCAATGCGATGGTGATCGGGTACCACCGGCAGGGCCACCAGGCTGGAGTCTCTCGGCACGCCAAAGCGCAAGGCGATGTCGACAGTGTCGCGAAACAAATCGGCATTGCTGTCGTTGAGCAACAGTTGCAGACGGATAGTGGGGTGCTCCAACTTGAACTCATCCAACCAGCCCAACAGCACATTGCGACCGAAGTCCGAGGGAGCGGCCAATTGCAATAAACCACTGAGGCTTTGGCCTTGTTGCTTGATGGCATGTTCGCCTTCGGACAGGGCTTCCAGCGCTACCCGCACGCTGTCCAGATAACGCCGGCCTTCTTCGGTCAGGCGCATGCTGCGGGTGGAGCGGGCAAGCAGGCGGATGCCGAGACGAGTTTCAAGGCGCTTGAGGGCGATACTCGCGGCCGCTGGCGTGAGGCCCAGGCCACGGGCGGCGGCCGTCAGGCTACCGGTGTCGGCGCTGCGCACGAAGACTTCAAGGTCGAGAATCGAGCTCATTGATAAAAATCCTTTAAAGATCTTGTCGTTTTACCCGGATTTTTCATCGATTACCAAGCTGGGAAGATGAACGTTCACTTTCTGACCCAGGTAGTTTTCTCATGACCTCTTCTCTGAGCGGTAAAACCATCATCGTCATCGGTGGCAGCAGCGGTATCGGCGCGGCAGTTGCCCAGGCAGCCTTGGCACGAGGCGCGCATGTGATCGTGGCCGGGCGCCGCTTGGCGCCAGGTTCCGACAGCGGGCTGCGCAACGAGCCGGTGGACGTCACCGACAGCGCCTCGTTAAAGCAGTTGTTCGAAACCGTGGGGCGCTTTGACCATCTGGTCTACACCTCGGGGCCTTCGGTGCGGGCCAAGCCTTTGATCGAAACAGACCTGGATGAAGCCCGGGACAACTTCGATGTAAAGCTCTGGGGCGCACTACGCGCCATTCAACACGCGCTGCCGTTTTTGCACGAGCAGGGCAGCATCACCCTGACCTCGGGCCAGTTGGGGCGCAAGTTGGCGGCAGGGCAGTTCATCAAGACGGGCATTAACGCTGCGACCGAGGCCTTGGGCAAGCAACTGGCCAAAGAACTGGCGCCGCGTCGAGTCAATGTGATCAGCCCAGGGGTGATAGACACACCGGCCTATGCAGAGCTTGGCCAAGAGCAACGTTTGGCAATGTTTGCCAAGGCGGGCCAAGGGTTGCCGGTTGGGCGGGTGGGGCAGGCTGAAGAAGTGGCGGCGGGGTATGTACTGGCCATGGAAAATGGCTTTATGACCGGTGCGGTGGTTGATATCGACGGTGGCGGCCTGTTGTAAATACATGGCCCAAGTGGGAGGGAGCAGATCCCTCCCACGTTGAAGGCGTCAGGCCTTGAGCGTGCGCGTCATCCGCAATGCCAGAACACTGCCGCTCACAATCACCGCCGCCAGCAGGTACAACGCCACATCCGTAGAGCCGGTAGCATCCTTCACAAAACCCACGATATACGGGCTGAGAAACCCCGCCATCTGCCCCATGGAGTTGATCAACGCCAAGCCACCCGCCGCCGCACCCGCGCTGAGCATCGCGGCGGGCACCGGCCAGAACATCGGCAGGCCGGTGAGGGCGCCCATGGTGGCGATGGTCAGGCCGAGAATGGCGATAGCGGGGGTGGTGGCGAAGTTAACGGCGATCACCAGGCCAATGGCGCCCATCAACATCGGTACCACCAAATGCCAGCGGCGCTCCTTGCGCAAATCGGCAGAGCGGCCCACCAGCAGCATGAACACTGCCGCCAACAGATACGGAATCGCGCTGAGCCAGCCAATCACCAGGTTGTCGCTGAAACCCATGTTCTTGATGATCGACGGCAGCCAGAAGTTGATCGCATACACGCCACTCTGGATGCAGAAGTAGATCAGGCCGAATGCCCAGATCGCCGGGTTCCTGAACACTTCGGCCAGGGAGTCGCTGGTGGTTTTCGGCTTGTTTGCCAGGTCTGTGGCCTGGTCAGCTTCCAGTACCGCACGCTCATGGGGCTTGAGCCACTTGGCGTTGGCGAAACTGTCACTGAGCAGGAAATAGGCGAGGGCGCCGAGGATCACGGTCGGGATGCCTTGCAGCAGGAACATCCACTGCCAGCCCGCCAAGCCACCTTGGCCTGCGGCAAAGTGATTGAGAATCCAGCCGGAAAACGGGCTGCCGAGCAAACCGGACACCGGGATCGCCGACATGAACAGGGCCATGATTCGCCCACGGCGGAAGGTCGGGAACCACTGCGAAAGGTACAACACCACACCGGGGAAGAAGCCGGCTTCAGCGGCACCGGTGAGCAGGCGCAGGGTGTAGAAATGCGTGGGTGTGGTCACAAACAGCAGGCATGTGGAGAGCGTACCCCACACGATCATCATCAATGCGATCCAGCGCCGCGGGCCAAACCGGGTCAGCGCCAGGTTACTCGGCACGCCGCACAGCACGTAGCCGATAAAGAAAATCCCGGCCCCCAGGCCGTACACGGTTTCACTGAATTTCAACGCATCGAGCATCTGCAGCTTGGCAAAGCCAACGTTTACCCGGTCGAGGTAATTGAACAGATAGCAGATAAAGATGAAGGGGATCAGGCGCAGGGTGATGCGCTTGTAGATGGCGTTCTTATCGTCATCGCTGGCCAGTGCGGCAGTGGCGCTCTGTGACATGGGATTCTCTCTTTATTATGATTTTTCGCGGTGCGAGGGTAACGTTGACCGCCCTGACAGTCTCGGTGACGTGACGGGCAGCTGTCTTTGTGCTGGCGCACAGTCAAGCAGTCTTTGCGCTGTGCCGGTGAACAACCTTTTTTAGGAAATTAGCCCCATGTTCGAGCTGGATCATGCCCTGGCGCAGGAGATTGTCGATCGCACCATGGCAATCCTGCCCTATAACGTCAATGTCATGGACAGCCAGGGCTTGATCCTGGGCAGCGGCGAGCCGGAGCGTATCAACACACGCCATGAAGGTGCGCAATTGGTGTTGGCCAATGGGCGTGTGGTGGAAATCGACGGGCAGACCGCCAAGCATCTCAAGGGTGTGCAACCCGGCATCAACCTCCCGCTGTTGCATGATCAGCGCCTGATTGGCGTGCTGGGTATCACCGGAGAACCAGATGGGTTACGCACCTACGCCGAACTGGTGCGTATGACCGCTGAAATGCTGGTCAGCCAACGCCACCAGCAAGCCGAGCAACAATGGCGTCGCCAGCGTTGCGATGATCTGCTGGCCCTGCTGTTGGCCGACAGCGGCGACTCCCCGCGCCTGGTGGACGAAGCCCAGCAATTGGGGCTCAAGCCACAACTGGCGCGCACGCCGTACCTGTTTGAACTGGGCCCGGGCCAAACGGCGGAGGCCCTGAGCGCCTGGCTCGCCAGCCGCTACCCGGACAGTTGGTGCGTCAGCTCTGCGCAGTTCTCCTTGCTGTGGTGTCGACCTGCTGCGGTGCAGGTCGATAACCCCCGCTTGCTGGAAAAGCTCGAGGGCCTGGGTTGGAACATCCAGCGCATTGCCATCGGCGGGCAAGCGGAGGGCTTGGCGGGGCTGCGCCGCTGTTACCGCCGGGTAGGAGATCTGCTGGCTTATGGCCGCGATATCCTGCCGCAATCACGCCTGTTGACCCTCAACCGTTATCGCCTGCCGGTCATGCTTTGGCGTCATCGCAACGACGACGCCCTGGACGAATTGCTCAACCCGTTGCGCAAGGTGTTGGCCAAGGACAGCAACGGGCAACTGCTCGCCACGTTGCGCAGTTGGTGCGAGCACGACGGGCAAAGCCAGGCGTGTGCCGACGCCTTGGGCATTCACCGCAACAGCCTGCGCTACCGCATGGAACGCATAGCCGAACTCAGCGGCGTAGACCCGCTGACGCTAGATGGGATGCTTGCCTTGTACCTGGGCGTACAACTGCTGCCCCACCCCCTGTAGGCGCGAGCAAGCTCGCTCCTACAGGGGGCATTGTAGAAATGAACAACAAACCCGCCCCACACTTGTGCATCGGCCCCGCGTCATTGCCCCTGCCAACTGGCAGCATGGGCGTTATAAAAACCGGAGAACGTCCATGAAAATCGTGATCGCCCCTGACTCGTTCAAAGACAGCCTGAGTGCCGCAGGCGTCGCCCAGGCGATTGCCGAGGGGTGGGCCGAGGTCTGGCCGGATGCGCACGTGCTTCAATGCCCGATGGCCGATGGCGGTGAAGGCACGGTGGATGCGGTGCTCGCCGCGTGTAAGGGGCAATTACGTCGGCAAACAGTCCGAGGCCCGCTGGGCGACAGCGTCGAAGCACGTTGGGGCTGGTTGGCCGACAGCCATACCGCGATGATCGAGATGGCCGAGGCCAGCGGCCTGCAACTCGTCGCGCCGGGGCAGCGCGACGCCTGTTCCAGTACCACCTATGGCACCGGCGAGTTGATCCGCGCCGCGCTGGATGCCGGGGCGCAGCGCATCATCCTGGCGATTGGCGGCAGTGCCACCAACGATGGCGGGGCGGGAGCGATGCAGGCCCTTGGCGTGCAGCTATTGGATAGCGAACGTCAGCCACTGCCGGCGGGTGGGTTGGCATTGGCACGCCTGGCCCATATCAGCCTTGAACAACTCGACCCGCGCCTGGCGCAGGTGCGTTTTGAAATCGCCGCCGACGTCAACAATCCCCTGTGCGGCCCCCACGGTGCCTCGTCGATTTTCGGCCCGCAAAAAGGCGCGAGTCCCGAGCAAGTGGCACACCTGGACGCGGCCCTTGGGCACTTCGCTGACCATTGCGCTCAGGTGCTGCCCAAGGATGTGCGCGACGAACCTGGCAGCGGCGCCGCCGGTGGCCTGGGCTTTGCTGCCAAGGCGTTTCTCGCTGCCCAGTTTCGTCCAGGGGTTGAGGTAGTCGCTGAACTGGTTGGCTTCGATGAAGCGGTGCGTGGCGCCGACCTGGTAATCACCGGTGAAGGTCGCTTCGACGCCCAGACGCTGCGGGGAAAAACTCCGTTTGGCGTGGCGCGCATTGCCCGGCGACACGGCGTGCCGGTGGTCGTGATCGCGGGCACCTTGGGCGACGGCTACGAGCAGATGTACGCCCACGGTGTGGATGCAGCGTTCGCCTTGCCGTCGGGGCCGATGTCTCTGGAGCAAGCCTGTCACGAGGCGCCGCGCCTGTTGCGTGAGCGGGCCTCGGACGTTGCACGGGTATGGCGCCTGGCAGCTACTCGCTGACCCCGCGCGCCAGCCGCTCCACCCACTGCGCTTGAAACCCCTGTAGCTGCGCACCGGGTTGCTGCAACTGCACAAATTCAAGCATCGGGTCTTGCACCGCCGTGCGCACTCCGCTCAGTTCCTCCAGGGTCGCCAAGCCGCAGAACGGCACATAGGCTTCGCTGTAGCCGCCTTCATGTACCAGCACCAGGCGGCCCTGGCACAGACGCTCGGCGGCCAGGCGCAGGGCGCGGGTCAGCAGCCGGAACGATTCACTGTGCAACAGCATGCGCGCCAACGGGTCGACGGCGTTGGCGTCATAACCACAGGCGACGATGATCAACTCCGGCTCGAAGCGCTCCAGCGCGGGCACTACGATGCGTTCCATAGCGTGTAGATAGGTGGCGTGGCCACTGCCTGGCGGCAAGGGGATATTGATGTTGGCCCCCACGCCCGCCCCGCGGCCGCGATCCTGCTCGCCGCTGTAACCGGGCGGGTAGCAGCCGTCCTGGTGCAAGGATACCGTCAACACATCGGCCCGTTCTTCGAAGATCGACTGCGTGCCGTTACCGTGGTGCACATCCCAGTCGATCACCGCGACTTTGCCCAGACCGTTGCGGGCCTTGGCGGCCTCGATGGCAATGGCAATGTTGGCCAGAAAACAAAAGCCCATGGCACTGTCTGCCAGGCAGTGATGACCCGGTGGCCGCGACAGCGAATAGGCGTTGTGCGCCTGGCCCTTGAGCACCATGTCCACGGCGGCCAGGGTCAGTCCGGCGGACAGTTGCGCAATTTCGAAGCTGCCCGGCCCAATCGGTGCCTGGGAGCCAAGCTCACCGCCACCCGCATCGCTCAAGGCCTTGAAACGCTGCAGGTAAGCGCGGCTGTGGACCCGCAGCAGATCCTCTTCACTGGCGGGCGGCGCGCTATGCAGTTGTAGTTGGCGGCTCAGTCCGGAGACATCCAACAGGCTTTTCAGGCGGCGCTTGGTCTCCGGTGACTCGGCATGCCCGCTGCCGGCCGGCGGCTGCACCCAGCCGCCCACGGGCAGGGTCAGCGCATGGGCGCCGGCGCTGTGCCACAGGCTCATTTCGTCGAAAAAAAATGCGGTGGTTGGGTTCATACCGGTTCCAGTTCAGTGGGGGAATGGGGACGGCTGGCGACGATCATCACCAGAGACAGCAAGGTGATAGCGGCTGCACCAAGCAGCAACAGGCTGAAACCGCCGCTGGCCTCGATCAGGCGGCCAGCGAGCGCCGGGCCGATGGCCAGGCCGCCGCCGATGACCAAGTTGGAGGCGTTCATCAGCTTGCCGCTGTGATCAAGGTCGGCCAGGCAGGCCAGGATCAGCGGCAGAATGAAGGTCCAGGTGAATTTGAACAGCAGCGCCGCCAAAGCAAATCGCAGCAATGCGGGCTGGCCGAACAACAGAAGCACCGCTGCCGCCATCAACAGGTAGCCCAGCAACAACAGCACTCCACGCGGCAAGCGGGTCCCGATCAGTGAAGCGCTCGCGGCCCCGGCAATGCCCATCACGGTGGCGATGGCGAGGATGTCGCCGCTGTGCTGCGCCGAAATCCCGGCACTGGCGCCCAAGGCACCGATAAAGGTCCAGACGCCTCCCAAGCTGATATAAAAGGCCAGGACCGCGCCAACCCCCAGGGCGGCTTTCCAGCGTGAACCGGGCAAGACCGGGGTGCGGCTGGCGGGCAACGCACGGCTACCGGCGGGAAAAGCCCGCGCCAATGGCAGCAGCAGAACCATCAACCCTGCCAGGATCAGGTAGCAGGCATTCAAGCCAAACCGTTCGAACAAACCAGGCAGCATCACCAGGCCGACGGCACCGACGATCAACTGCCCCATCACCCACAAACCATAGACTCGGCTGGGATTGGCGGTGGTGGCGGCACTGGCCAGGCAGAGGATCATCAACGAACCGCCGGCCAGGGCGCTGGCCCCGCGCAACACCAGCAGCACGGCGTAGGTGTCGGCGAGCATCGACAGCAGGTTGGCCGCAATGAACAACAGCGCGGCGACCCGGGCGGCAGTGCGCCAGTCAACCCGCTTGAGCCACCACCAGGCGGGCAAGGTCGCCAGGCTCATGGCGCCCAGTTCCACGGAAAACAAGTCGCCAATCCGCGCCGGGCTCAGTTGCCATTGGCTGGCCAACTGCGCGGCCACGGCGGGAGCAGTCATCAGGAGGGTCGGAGTGATGGCGGCAAACAGTACGATCGCCGCCAGCCGTGCCGTTATCGCAGGGTTGGAAATGGGCATTTTCAAGCTCCAGGGAAAGGGGTCAGAACACATGCACGAGGCGCAACAGCGCTTCGGTGCCGGCATAACCATTGGAAGCCGCAACGTGTTGCGAAAGGCTGACCATCAGTTGGTTCTGCCGGTCGAGCCAGTGCCCGAGTTCGAAGCCCACTTGGGTGTAGCGCTTGTGGGTATCGTCGAGGCGACGGTTGTTGAGGCGCAGGGCGCCACCGTCGGCCTGGATCAGGCGCAATGCGCCGTAAGTGGCGGCGCTGAAGTCATACGAGGCAAAAGCCTGCAGGCGATACAGCGGGGCTTGCTTGAGTTCGCTGCCGAAGTAATCGTCATTGCGGCCATAGAGCTGGGCTTCCAGGTTGGCTTCCAGCACCCATTTCTCACCGATACCGTGGGTGTAGTTGTAGACAAAGGTGGCGCCCCAGCGATTGGCACCGGGGGACACGTCCGGGTTTTGGCTGTGGTACTCACCTATCGGCACAGTGATCAGGCTCAACAAGCCGCTGTAAGTGCGCGTCACCGGATCGTTGACGAAAAACAGCGTGCCGCCCACCTGTGGATCGCCCAGGCCGCGCTCGCGGCTGCGCTGGTTGGCGCCGGGTAGGCGTGCGCTGATGTCGGCAAAGGGCAGGATGAATTGCGGCGTGCACAACGTGCCGCAGGCGTCGGTGAAATACACCTGACGGTAGGCCACGGCGTTGACCCTGAGGTCGGCCTTGCCGGTGCTGTCGGCGGGGCCATGGAAATCGCTGGCACGGGTGGCGGGCAGGTACAGCACACCCAGGCGGGTGCCCGGTGGGGCGGCGAAAAAATCGCGCGCGTTGAGGTCGGCAGCCTGGCTGTCGAGGCTGAACAGGCTGGCGCACAGCACTGTCAGGTTACGTAGGCACGTTGAAGTCATGGCGAAGCGTCTCGTGTTAGAGGAGGCCGGAAAATGGGCAACAGCAGCCCGTGACCGTAAAAAACGACCGTGGCAAAACCGTGGGAGAAGCGGGCAGGGTCAGTCGGGCGGGGCGTGCACCAGGTGCGCTATGCGCGCCTTGTCCTTGACGCCGAGCTTGGCGTAGATGGCGCGAATATGGTGGCGCACGGTATTGGGCGAAAGGCCAAGGTCGCGGGCCACTTCCTTGTAGGTCTTGCCCTCGCCGAAGCCTTGGGCCACGTCGTTTTCCCGTGGGCTGAGCTGGGGCAGGGCACGGTTGAGGCGCGCGGCCAACAGCAATTGGTCGCCCACTGGGGACGCCTGGATGTGGATGCGCTTGCCGTCATACCCGCGCTCATCAAGCGGCACCGGCAGGGTGGGGCCACACCATTGCGGCCATTCGCTGAGCAGCAGGTCGACAAAACCGCGCTCGGCGCATTGCAACACACCCCGGGGGTCGCACACCGCCAGGGCCAGATTGCGCGGGCTGGCCAGGGTTTCACGCATGGCCACCAAGGTGCGGATCTGGTTTGCCGAGACCGCCGCCACCAGGTGCAGCATCAGGTTATTGAGCAACTGGCAATCCTGCACGTTGAACGTGGGCGCAGTGGGCTGGCGGTAGAGCGTCAGGTGGTGGCTGAGGTGGGTTTGCGGGTCGATATGGATGACACACAGCAATTCACCTAGGCCGTGGCGTTGCGCTAGCCAGTTCAAGGCGCTGCCGCTGGCGGGGTCGCGCATATCGATAATTACTGCCTCGCCAGGCGAGGCATGCACCCGTGCAACGGTCACGTCCAGATGGCGGATTGACTGCCAGTCCGCCAGGTAGTCGGGCGGCAACTGGTAGAGGTAGCTGTTGTGCTCTTGCGGCAGACCGTTGATGACAGCCGAGCGCCCCCACCAGGCACTGTCGAAGGCGAGCAATTGGCTGACGCGTGCCAGGGCATGGCACTGGAAGTGTTCGATGTCCTTGTGTTGGGCCAAGCGTTGCAGGTCCAGGGTCAGGGTGCTGAAGGCCTGCAACAGGCCCGAGTAATCAAGGCGGCTCATGGGTATTCCTCTGTGGGACTTTTTTTGTTGTTCTCGTCACAGGGTGAAGGCCGAAGTGTCGGGTTGACGGGGCAGGGCCTGAGCTGAGTATCGGCGCTGCGCATAGGGATCGCCATCGTTCAGATGCAGGATGGTGCTGGTTGGCTGGTAAGAAAACGCCCGACTCGTCAGCCAGGCGCTTAGCCTCTACACTGGCCCGCCACTTGTCTTTCAAAGGATGAAATGCAATGCACCCACCTGAACCGTCTATCGTGATCCAGCGTTTTACCGAGGCCCACCTGGAGGGCGTCGCCGCGCTATACAACGAGCCGGCTGTTTGCCGTCAGGTGCTGCAAATGCCTTTTCAGTCGGTTGAGATGTGGCGCAAGCGCCTGGTGATGGATAACGAGCGGCGCCTGCAACTGGTGGCGTTGCATGGCAGTGAGGTGATTGGCCAATTAGGGCTTGAGCAGTACCTGCGCGTACGCCAGAGCCACGTTGGTTCGTTGGGTATGGGCGTGGCGCCCGCGTGGCAGGGCAAGGGTGTCGGTTCGCGGCTGTTGGCGGCCGCGCTGGAGGTGGCCGACAACTGGATGAACCTGCGCCGTGTGGAGCTGACGGTCTACGCCGACAACGAGCCTGCGCACAACCTGTACCGCAAGTTCGGCTTCGAAGTGGAAGGGCGGCTGCGCGATTACGCCCTGCGCGACGGTATGTTTGTCGACACCCTGAGCATGGCGCGCCTGCGCACGTCGGCTTGATCCTGTAAGCATAGGGACTACACAACTTGGTGTGTCAGTTACGGAGTCTTTGACTGAACCACCGCTTTCGCGGGCAAGCCATAATGCCAGTCAGTTAAGCGCAGATCTCCTGTGGGAGCGGGCTTGCTCGCGAAAGCGGTGGGTCAGTCAGCCTCGATGTTTGCTGGGCCGACGCCTTCGCGAGCAAGCCCGCTCCCACATTTGACCTTCGCTGCTTTGAACACTTCGTTCGCTTAACTGACTGGCATTAGGGCAAGCCAGCTCCCACACGGGTCATGCATTGCTCACAGAATCAGCGCCCGATACAGATGCCTTGTAAGGCAAACCCCACTGCGGCCTGCGCATGCAGCGCGGTGGTGTCCAGCAGCGGCAGGGCGCTGTGTTCGGGCTGGATCAGCAGGCAGATTTCCGTGCAGCCAAGAATAATCGCCTGAGCGCCGCGTGCGGCGAGAGTCTGGATCGCCTGCTGATACACCTGGCGCGAGGCGTCGCTGATGACGCCCACGCACAACTCTTCATAGATGATTCGGTGCACCGCCTTGCGTTCATCCGCGTCTGGCACCAGCACGGTGAGCCCCTGGCCGGCGAGGCGCGATTTAAGGAAATCCTGCTCCATGGTGAACGCGGTACCCAACAAGCCCACCGTCAAGGTCCCGGCCTCCAGGGCCGCAGCCGCCGTGGCATCGGCAATATGCAGGAAGGGAATCGACACTGCCGCCTCAATGCGCGGTGCCACTAAATGCATGGTGTTGGTACACAGCACCACACAATCAGCCCCCCCGGCCTGCAAGCGTCGCGCGGCATCTTCCAGGATCAGCGCGGTATCGTCCCAACGCCCGGCATGCTGAGCCTGTTCCACCGGGCCGAAATCCACGCTGTACATCAACACTTGCGCCGACCGCAGCGGGCCGAGCTGGTCGCGCACACGCTGGTTGATAAGGCGGTAATACTCGGCGCTGGACTCCCAGCTCATGCCGCCGATAAGGCCGATGGTGCGCATGTGGTGCTCCGGACAAAAAGTGTGGCTTCACCTTACCCATTGAAGGCGGATGAGTCATACGCAGTTGCCAGCCAATTCACCGGAGCAGTTCAAATAACCTTGATCAACGATCACTTCTGATCAATACCCGGCGCTAAATTAAGGTGCGATGCCTCAACATTGGCTATACCTACCACTCGTTCTTACGATGATGCTCGCCAGGGAGTTCAATAATGAAACTAAGGCTAATGATCGGCACACTGTGCGTCGCTTCGCTCGGTATGGCCGGTTGCGCCAGCAAGGTGGTGCAACCGAATGAGTATTCAGGGTTTCTTTCCAACTACAGCCAGCTCAAGGAGGCCAAGTCACCCTCGGGGGCTGAGGTGATGCGCTGGGTTGATCCACAACTGGATTTGAACCGTTACACGGCGGTGTACATCGAGCCCACCCAGTTTTACCCCAAGCCCCAGGCCACTTCCCGCATTCCAGAGAGCACGTTGCGGGGAATCAACGACTATTACAACCAGGCGCTCAAGCGCGAGCTGGCTCAGTCATTGCCCGTGGCCAATGCCCCTGGCCCTGGAGTGATCGTGGTAAGGGCGGCGATTACCGCCGTGAGCAGCAAGACCGAGAGCCTCAAGCCTTATGAATTTATTCCCGTCGCCCTAGTGGCTGCGGCAGTGAGCACCGGCACCGGCATTCGCGACCAGGAGACCACCCTGGGCACCGAGGCGCAGTTTCTCGACGGCGCCACTCATAAAGTGCTGGCCCAAGTGGTGCGCAAAGGCACCGGCAAGCCGCTGGCTAATGACTCCCAAGTGATGAAGGCCGACGATGTGAAAAGCGTCATCGATGGTTGGGCGTCGGACCTGCACCAGTCCTACGTGAAGCTGAAAAAACACTGAGTCAAAAAAAGCACGGCGGGTCATCACCCGCCGTGCCTTTTTTTTCGCCGAGCTTATTTAAGCGGCGTCAACGCTGGTAGCTTCCACTGGCCGCCAGCGACTTCAGGCTTGGGCAGGTAAATGCGCAACACCGCGTAGAACGGGCCGGGCGGGGCCGGCAACCAGTTGCTCTGCTCAGCCTTGGGAGGTTCGTGGTGCTGCAGCGCCAGGGTCAAGCCACCATCGGCATCGAGCTTGAGGGTCGGCAGCATCTGCGAATTGATCAGGTAGCGCTTCTTGTGATTCGGCACCAGCAATTTGGTCTTTGCGTCATACATCGTCAGTGACCAGAACGCATCGGCCGGCGGCAGCTGGTCCTTGGCAAAATGCACGGTGTAGCTGTGGCGTGCACCATTAGCCGGCTTACCCTCGCTGTCGATGACGTAGCTCAAGTGCGCGGCTTCATCACTGGAGTTGCCGAACATCCCCAGCTCGGCACCGGCGTAGCGGTACAGGTAGTTGTTTTGCAGGTGGTCGCGGCTGCCGTACAGGTCTGCGTCGGTCACTTGGTGGGTATCCACCTTGGCCTTCTTGAACGCGGCGAATTCGGCGCGGCCATCGGCGATGCCGTCCTCCAGGGCCTTGCGCTGCTCGGTAGTCAACTGCTTGACCTTGAACGGCGCGCCTGGGGCGATACCGATCTTGGCAAAGCGTGCCAGCAGATCTTTTTCGCTGTCCTGGGGCGCGGCGAAGGCCAGCATGAAGTTCAGGTAGCGAAACAGCTGCGGGCCTTCGGTCATGGTTGCCATCGGCTTGGGCCATTGGATCTTCGGCACAGTGGCAGGCGCGGGTTGCTTCACATAACTGCTCAGCGCCTGCACCTTGTAGCCACTCTGGACCTGCTTGACCTTGCCCAGGTCTTTGTCATCAAACAGCTGCGTGCGGTAAAGGGCGTAGGCGATGTTGCTTTCGCTGTAGACCACACGGTCGATGTCCACCGGCTGCTGACCTTTCCAGTCTGGCCCGGCGATCATGTAGTGGCCGCCGTTATTGCCAGTACTGCGGGTGCCCAGGTAGGCAAAATTATGTGTATAGAGGTCGATCAACTGCACCGAGTAATAGCGCTTGTCTTCAATCTTGGGCAGGGTCAGCACCAGCGGCTCTTTACGCAGGTCCATCCACACGAACGAGTAGGGCGTGTCGACGTTGGGGGTGGTAACCGCGTTGTCCTTGGGGGTGAGCACCTGGGCGCCGTTGTCGATACGGTTAAACGGCGCCTTGAAGTGGGCACCGCCTTTATCAACGGCCTGGGTGTAGAGCGTCTTGTACATCTGCACCACCGGGAAGCCGTACAAGTAGGCTTCCTTGGCAATGGCCCTGGCTTCGCTGGGGCTTGCGGTGAAGTCAGCCCAGGCGCCGCAGCTTATGAGTATCGAGAGGCTCGCCAACAGCAGGCGCGTCGGTTTTCCAATCATGTTGTTGCGTCCTTCCTGAGTGCTATCTGAGAGCGTGGCGTGAAGGCGCTGAGTTTCCTGTTTTATTGGCCGGTCGTCACGTTAATCTCTGCAAAGGACGATGAGGAAGGGGCGTTAGAGCATGGATTTGACTTTGTCACGCAATTGATCAATGGAGAACGGCTTGCCAATCACCTGCATACCGGCGGGCACATCAATGTTTTCGGCATAGCCGCTGGCAAACAGGATAGGCAGGGTAGCGCGCAGTTCGCGGACTTTGGTTGCCAGTTGTTTGCCGTCCATGTCGGGCAGGCCGACGTCGGTCATCATCAGGTCGATGATCTGGTCGGTATTTTGCACCTGCGCCAGTGCTTCCCCAGCATCCGCGGCTTCGAGCACCGTGAACTCCAACTCTTCGAGGACATCGACGATCAGCATGCGCACGATGGCGTCGTCTTCGACTACAAGGATGGTGGAGGTGTGGGACATAGTGAACTTTCCTGAACAGTGAGAGCGCTGGGCTTAAAGGCAACTAGATTGTGAGTAATAACAATGCCAGCAAGTTCCGAAGCAATTGCTGGCATTGTGACCTTAGCGGCGCAAAAAGTCCCGTCCGCTTGCGTGTCGACTCACCAAGGTACCGGCGCTATGCGCTTGACCGCATCCGCTGTCAATCAACGCACAAACATAGCGTTGAGCGATGTTATTCGGGCAAACTTGCGGTTTTCCCGCATTTGGCCAAGGCATGCCCATGACACCCGCGTCGTCCGTCGATGAAAAAAGCTTTCGTACCCTGCTGAGCCGGAACGTGGCCCTGCCCTTGGGCGTGGGCGTGCTCAGCGCGGTGTTTTTCGTCTGCCTGATTACCTATTTGCTCTCGGTGATCCAGTGGGTGGAGCACACCGACCGCGTCATTAACAACCTCAATGAGACGTCCAAACTGACGGTTGACCTGGAAACAGGGATGCGCGGGTTCCTGATCACCGGTGACGAGCACTTCCTTGATCCGTACGAAGTGGCCAAGCCGCGGATCATTGCCGACCTGCGCAATCTGCAAGACCTGGTAGCCGACAATCCGCAGCAGGTTGACCGGCTCAAGCGCTTGGAAACCTTGCAGACCGAATGGAACACCTACGCGCAGTCGATGATTGAGCTGCAGCGCAACAGCGGTGATTACCGTGGCGCGGTCAAGGCGGGCCGGGGCAAGCGGCTCACTGATGAAATTCGCAAGGAATACGAAGACGCGGTGGCGATGGAGCAGCAGTTCCGTATCACCCGTAACGCAGAGGTCACCCGCACGACGGTGATCAGTGTCACGCTGTACTTGGTGTTTGTACTGGGGTTGAGTGGTTTTCTGGCCTACATCGGCAGGAAGAATTTAATCTCACTTTCAAAGAGTTACAGCGCAAACCTCGCGTCACAACAGAAGATTGCACGGCGCCTCGAGCAAACCGCCTGGCTGCGCAATGGCCAGACCGAGCTGGCCGAGCAAGTACTCGGCCAACTGACCCTGAACATGCTGGGACGCAATATCCTGCAATTCTTCGCCCAGTACATGGGCTCTGCGGTCGCCGCGCTGTACGTGCGTGAAGAACACGGCGGCCTCAAGCGCGTGGCCACGTATGGTTTCTCCCGCGAGCAGGAACAGCAAGAACAGTCGATCTACAGCGACGAAGGCATCGTCGGGCAGGCCGCTCAGCTCAATCGTCTGATTCGCCTGGACGATGTGCCGGTGGATTACTTCAAGGTCAGTTCCGGTCTTGGCGAAGGGGCCGCTCGCAGCATCCTGGTGATGCCGACCAGCGATGATGACCGTGTCAACGGCGTAGTCGAGCTGGGCTTCCTGCGCCCTCTGGATGAGCGTGATATCGAACTGCTGGAACTGATCGCCGGCAATATCGGCACCTCCATCGAAGCCGCGCGCTATCGCCAGCGCTTGCAGGAAGTGCTGGCCGAGACCCAGCAACTCAACGAAGAGCTGCAAGTGCAGCAGGAAGAGCTCAAGACCGCCAACGAAGAGCTCGAAGAGCAATCGCGCATCCTCAAGGAGTCCCAGGCTCACCTGGAAACCCAACAGGCTGAGCTTGAACAGACCAACGAGCAACTCGCCGAACAGACCCAGACCCTGGCCGAACAGCGCGACGCCATGGACCGCAAGAACATCGAGCTGAACCAGGCCCAGCTTGAGCTGGAAGACCGCGCCGATGAGTTGCAGCGCTCCAGCAAGTACAAATCCGAATTCCTTGCCAACATGTCCCATGAGCTGCGCACACCGCTCAACAGTTCGCTGATCCTGGCCAAACTGCTGGCGGATAACCCGCAGGAAAACCTCAGCGCCGAGCAGGTCAAGTTTGCCGAGTCGATCTATTCGGCCGGCAATGACTTGCTCAACCTGATCAACGACATCCTGGATATTTCCAAGGTCGAAGCCGGCAAGCTGGAAGTGCGCCCGGAAAACGCCAGCGTCGAGCGCCTGGTGGATGGCCTGCGTGGCATGTTCGAGCCGCTGGCAATGGACCGCAAACTGGGCTTCCAGGTGGACGTGCAACAAGGCTCGCCAACCCTGCTGTTTACTGATCGCCAACGCCTGGAGCAGATCCTCAAGAACCTGTTGTCCAACGCCATAAAGTTCACTGAACAGGGCGAGGTCAGCCTGTCGGTGTCCCGCGCGCCGGGGGAGGGCATTGCCTTTACCGTGCGCGATTCCGGCATTGGTATCGCCCCGGATCAACAGGAAAGCATCTTCGAAGCTTTCCGCCAGGCCGACGGCACCACCAATCGCCGTTACGGCGGTACTGGCCTGGGCTTGTCGATTTCCCGTGACCTGGCCACCTTGCTGGGCGGCTATATCAGTGTGACCAGCGAACCGGGCAAAGGCAGTATTTTCACGCTCGTATTGCCTGAACAGTATGTGGAACGCGACGAGGCCGCGGCGCCGATCGAGCCACCGCGCCAAGTGGTGGTCGCGCCGGCACCAACGCCCGTCAAGGTATCGCCGCTGCCGGTGGCTGACGCCGAGTTGATCCCGCGCTTTGCCGATGACCGCGAAAAAGCGCCGTTCAGCACTCGCTGCATCCTGGTAGTGGAAGACGAGCCGAATTTTGCGCGCATTCTGTTCGATCTTGCCCACGAGCTGGGTTACCACTGCCTGGTCGCCCACGGTGCCGACGAGGGCTACAGCCTCGCCGAGCAATACATCCCCGACGCGATTCTGCTGGACATGCGCCTGCCCGACCACTCAGGACTGACTGTGCTGCAACGCCTCAAGGAACACGCCAACACGCGCCACATCCCGGTGCACGTGATCTCTGTGGAAGACCGTGTCGAAGCCGCCATGCACATGGGTGCCATCGGTTATGCGGTCAAGCCCACCACCCGCGAAGAGCTCAAGGACGTGTTCGCGCGCCTGGAAGCCAAGTTGACCCAGAAGGTCAAGCGCATCCTGCTGGTGGAAGACGATGACCTGCAGCGCGACAGCATTGCCCGCCTGATCGGCGACGATGACATCGAGATCACTGCCGTAGGCTTCGCCCAGGAGGCCCTCGACCTGTTGCGCACCACCATCTACGACTGCATGATCATCGACCTCAAGCTGCCGGACATGCTCGGCAACGAGCTGCTCAAGCGCATGGCCACCGAGGACATCTGCTCGTTCCCGCCGGTGATCGTCTACACCGGGCGCAACCTGACCCGGGACGAAGAGGCCGAACTGCGCAAGTATTCACGCTCGATCATCATCAAGGGGGCGCGCTCGCCCGAGCGTCTGCTGGATGAAGTCACGCTGTTTCTGCACAAAGTCGAATCCCAGTTGTCCCATGACCGCCAGAAGATGCTCAAGACCGCCCGCAGCCGCGACAAGGTGTTCGAGGGGCGCAAAATCCTCTTGGTGGACGACGACGTGCGCAATATCTTCGCCCTGACCAGCGCCCTGGAGCACAAAGGTGCTGTGGTGGTGATCGGGCGTAACGGCCAGGAGGCTATCGATAAACTCAATGAAGTCGAAGATATCGACCTGGTGCTGATGGACGTGATGATGCCGGAGATGGACGGTTACGAGGCCACCGCCTTGATCCGCCAGGACCCACGCTGGAAAAAACTGCCAATCATTGCCGTGACGGCCAAGGCCATGAAGGACGATCAGGAGCGTTGCCTGGCAGCAGGCTCAAACGATTACCTGGCCAAGCCGATTGACCTGGACCGCCTGTTCTCACTGATTCGCGTATGGCTACCGAAGATGGAACGCATTTAAGTGGAGCAGTGTTTCTTGGATAAGAGTAGCGATATTGAGCTGCGCCTGTTGATCGAGGCGATTTACCTCAAGTACAGCTACGACTTTCGCGACTATTCGGGCGCGTCGGTCAAACGCCGTGTGGCCCATGCCTTGCGTCAGTTCGACTGCGCGACCATTTCCGCACTGCAAGAGCGCGTGTTGCACGACCCTGCGGCGTTCATGCAGTTGCTGCAATTCTTGACCATCCCGGTGAGCGAGATGTTTCGCGACCCGTCGCACTTCCTCGCGATTCGCCAGGAAGTCGTGCCGCTGCTCAAGACCTACCCGTCGATCAAGATCTGGATCGCCGGCTGCAGCACAGGCGAGGAGGTGTACTCCATGGCCATCCTGCTGCGTGAAGAAGGCTTGCTGGAACGCACCATCATCTACGCCACGGACATCAACCCGGCGTCGCTGGATAAAGCCAAGCAGGGCATCTTTTCCCTGGAGAACGTGCGCGCCTATACCGCCAATTATCAGCAGGCCGGCGGGCAACGTTCATTTGCCGACTACTACACAGCAGCTTACGATTACGCGATCTTTGACAAGACATTGCGCGAGAACGTGACCTTTGCCGATCACAGCCTGGCGACCGACAGCGTATTTTCAGAAACGCAATTAATTTCATGCCGTAACGTATTGATTTATTTCAATAAAAAATTGCAAGATCGAGCGTTTGGCTTGTTTCATGAGTCGCTGTGTCATCGCGGCTTTTTGGTGCTGGGCAGCAAGGAAACCCTGGATTTTTCCGCCTACAGCAAGCAATTCGAGCCCTTGGTCAAGCAGGAACGGATTTACCGAAAATCATGAGCGACGCGCCAGACACCTCGATTTCGGGGATCGAAGCCATCGTCGTCGGCGCGTCCGCCGGCGGCGTCGAGGCGTTGCTGAGTATTTTCGGCCAGTTGCCCAGTACCTTCGGCCTGCCGATCATTGCCGTGCTGCACCTGCCGGACGAGCGCCGCAGCCAATTGGCGGAAGTCTTTGCCCGGCGCCTGAACATCCCGGTCAAGGAGGCAAGGGACAAAGAAGCGCTGGAGGCGGGCACCTTGTACTTTGCCGGGCCCGGTTATCACCTGTCGGTAGAGCAGGACCGCAGCCTGTCCCTGAGCCAGGAAGACCGGGTGCACCATTCCAGACCCGCCATCGACTACCTGTTTTCCTCGGCGGCCGATGTGTATGGGCCTCGCCTGCTCGCCATTTTGTTGACTGGCGCCAACCAGGACGGCGCAAGCGGGCTGGCCCACGTCAAGCAATCGGGTGGCATCACCATCGTGCAGGACCCACAAGAGGCACGCATTGCCGTCATGCCCCTGGCGGCCCTGGCCTTGCACACACCTGACCATATTCTTTCCTTGAGCCGAATCGGCTCATTGCTGGCTTCCCTGGAACCCTTCCCATGTTAAGTACTGTCCAGGCCAAACTGCTGATCGTCGACGATCTGCCGGAAAACCTGCTGGCCCTAGAGGCGCTGATCAAGCGTGAGGATCGCCAGGTCTTCAAGGCATTGAGTGCCGATGAGGCGTTGTCCCTGTTGCTGGAACATGAATTCGCCATGGCGATCCTCGACGTGCAGATGCCTGGCATGAACGGGTTCGAGCTGGCCGAACTGATGCGCGGCACCGAAAAGACCAAGAACATCCCCATCGTGTTCGTCAGCGCCGCCGGGCGCGAACTCAACTACGCCTTCAAGGGTTATGAGAGCGGCGCGGTGGACTTCCTGCATAAGCCCTTGGATATCCATGCGGTCAAGAGCAAGGTCAATGTGTTCGTCGACCTGTATCGCCAGAGCAAGGCGATGAAGCTGCAAGTCGAGGAACTGGAGCGTAGCCGCCGCGAGCAGGAACTGTTGCTCACGCGCCTGCAGGCCACTCAGGCCGAACTGGAACAAGCGGTGCGCATGCGTGACGACTTCATGTCGATTGTCGCCCACGAAGTGCGTACACCCCTGAACGGGCTGATTCTGGAGACCCAGTTGCGCAAGATGCACCTGGCCCGGGACAACGCCGCCGCGTTCACTCTGGACAAGATGCACGCCATGGTTGACCGCGATGAGCGCCAGATCAAAAGCCTGATCCGTCTGATCGAAGACATGCTTGACGTGTCACGCATCCGTACCGGCAAGCTGTCCATACGCCCGGCGCGTTTTGACCTGGCGCAGTTGGTGCGCAACCTCGTGCACAACTTCGAGCCACAGGTCGCCGCGGCTGAATCGTCGATGCAGTTGGTGGCAGACGAGCCTGTAGAGGGCCACTGGGATGAATTCCGTATCGAGCAGGTGATCACCAACCTGCTGACCAATGCCCTGCGCTACGGCGCTAAAAGCCCGGTGGATGTGCGGGTGTATACCGAGCATGGCGAGGCGCGCGTCGAAGTGCGCGACCGTGGCATTGGTATCAGTGAAGACAACCAGAAGCGCATTTTTCAGCAGTTCGAACGGGTTTCCGCCAACCATGCCGCCGCCGGCCTGGGCCTGGGATTGTTTATTTCCGAGCAGATAGTAGCGGCCCATGGCGGCACCATTGAGGTGGAGAGCCAGATAGGCGAGGGCGCCTTGTTTCGTGTGTGCTTGCCCCTTGAGGCGACCGCGTGAAATCAATCGTCAGCTCGACGCAACCTCTGCGTGACCCCATGGTCGTAACTGCAGCAATTGACCGGACAAAGGCTTCCCATGAGTGAAGATGCACAAGATGTCGTACTGATCGTCGAGGACGACGAATCCATTATGTTTGTGCTGGGTGAGTACCTGGCAGGCTTGGGCTACCGGGTCTTGAAGGCGATCGACGGGGAGCAGGCCTTCGAAATCCTTGCGACCAAGCCGCACCTGGACTTGATGGTCACCGATTACCGCCTGCCGGGTGGAATTTCCGGGGTGCAGATCGCTGAGCCGGCGCTCAAGCTGCGACCGGAACTGAAAGTAATCTTTATCAGCGGCTATCCGCAGGAAATTCTCGACTGCAACAGCCCGATCACGCGCAACGCGCCGATTTTGGCCAAGCCGTTTGATCTGGATACGCTGCAGGAGCATATCCAGCGTTTATTGGCGTGATGATTCAAACGAGACGCGCAAGTTTTGTGCGATAGCAAAAGTTCTTCTCGAACCACCGAGAAGAACCTTTTTGAGGTATTGCGCGTTTTTCCCGCTTGACGACATCCTTTATGCCGAAGGCACGAAATCCTTCAAGGGAAGACCAAACGGCTGTTTACTGACAGGGTCAAGGGCATACCATTTGCCGTTTTTCTGGGTGGCAGCGATTGCTATTGTTGTCCCTTGCATGTTGGCGTTGCCTATTGTGGCGTTCTCAACGTTCCTGAAGATCTTTACAGGGTCATACTTGATTTTAAACGAAGGTCGATTATTCCGTCCGGGACCACTGTTCGCCAAGGACTTTATACCTTCTTGCACGAAGCCTAACGCAATACCCTTTGGATCGATAGGGTTGAGCGCGCTCAGTGTGCCGCGCACCAGTTTTTTTGCGGTACTCCCAAACGTAGACGAGGCCGCCCTGAAGCCGGCGCCAGCAGCCCTTGCTGCTCCACCGGCACCGGCGAGGATAAAACCGAAAGCATCAAAAGCCAAATCGGTGAGGCCCTCGCGCCAGTTTCCGTTGATAAAATTTTTGATAGCGTTAAAACCCGGAATAAGCCCGGCTACAAAATCTACAATTTTTTCATAGAAAGGTACTTCACCGTCGAATGTAGTAGTACCCCGCAGTGACTCTGCGTACTGGCGAATACCGATTTTTTTTACCATGGCATCAGCAATGTACTGCGTTTTTTCGCTGGCGAAGCTGTTAGGGGCATCATTGACCAAGTCGGTGGACCAGGCCGAAAGAACGTTATCCCTGTAATTACCATCAGGGGCGAGGGGGACAAGGCGCTTGGAATTAATCTTATCGTCCAGAATGGCACCTGGGATTTTGCTGTTCAAATCGACACGTTTTCGAATGGTATTCTTTGCGCTGTCGATTTCATAGGTATGGGTGCCTTTATTGCCTTGTGCATCCACAAACTCGCTTTGTAAAAATATACTGGTCGGTGACGAGTCTTTTCTTTTTTGTACCTGCGAATAAGCTTCGTACGAAACATCAACTTCTTTAGAAATTGTAATCTTTCCATGCTCAATGATCTTCCGGTCCTCGACAGGCAGACTGGAAATCAAATTCTTGACCTGCGTTTGCGTAGCCTGTTCAAAGCGATCAAAATGTGTTTTGAGATCTTTTTCAAACCAGTGCGCTACGACGCTGCTGGATTGCTTCTCAAATTTGATGTTGCTGAGAACGAAATCTTTATCGCTGGAGTCGTAGCGAGTTAAATCAATGTCCTCGAGAGTTTTATCGGAATGGAGAAATATGTCCAACAGTGAGTAGGGGCCTGGAAATGACAAAAATTCGGATTCCTTTGGTGTCAGCACCTTTTGTTTGATTTGCTCTTCCGATAAGTGTGGATTTTGCGATTGTATGCTGGCCACTGCCCTGTCATGAAGATCAGGGATCTTCATCGCAAACGTATCGGAAGCCTCACTCAACAAACGCACCTGATCATTGTACGCAGAACGTACAGCCTTCATGTCTTCTTCTGAATATTGATCTGTACTGCTCCTGACCAACACACCATTGTAAACGCCCCAGTCTTTTAGGGCATCCGTTTGAGCCTGCTGTTCAACCAGTTTGTCTGCCAGCGTTATAGGTGCCAACTCATGTCGCATCATGACCTGTGAAAACGTCATTTTGCTGGTTGAACCAGGGGCCTCAGCCTCTATACGGGCTACTGCCGTAGCGAAGCTGACCCAAGAGTGGGTGCCCTTGGTCAATGTTTCGGGTATGTCTTTGACCAGGAGTTCCGGAGCCTTGCGGGCCAATAGAACTTCCATGGCCAGCACGCCGTTGTAATGGTTCGTCACTCCGTTTTCACGCAAGTGATCAGACAGCGTGGCGTATATGTGCCGGGCGTTCATTCCGGAGAGGTTAATGTTGGCCAGGTCGAAGCCTGCAACTTTAGTCCTGTTCGAGTCGGGTGAAGTTGCGTTGATGCTGAGGGGGTCCAACGAGTCGTAGAGCGCTGTCAACATCCAATCGGCGATCACGTTAGGCGATGCAATTTCGCCAAGTTCACGTTCAGCGGCGAGGGCGAATTTCTGAACATTGGAAAACCCGAGGATTCTGTCAATAGCGCGACTACGATCTTCGCGAAAGTCTTCGGAAAGACCCTGCTGATAATCAATTCCACGG
The DNA here is from genome assembly GCF_001907715.1 of Pseudomonas sp. BTN1. Classification (NCBI taxonomy): domain Bacteria; kingdom Pseudomonadati; phylum Pseudomonadota; class Gammaproteobacteria; order Pseudomonadales; family Pseudomonadaceae; genus Pseudomonas; species Pseudomonas sp. BTN1. The sequence goes on from NZ_MPBM01000038.1 coordinate 119,668, forward strand.
GTCAAATAGGCGAGCAAGTTGTTTTCTGGCTGGCCTTCCAAAAACTTACTGGTCATGGCGGCAAGTGCACGCCGATCTTCACTGCTCATCGGCGTTGGCCATGAGTGCGCTCCACTGAGATTGCCATGCGCCGGTGCTTCAATTGGCCGACGTGTCAAAGACTGCGCAATGTCCTTTAACTCCGATGCATTGGTTGGAAGTACTATGCCATGCCCTACGAGGTAGTCGCGCAGCGTCACAGCCACGTTCGGCCACAGTTTGCTGTCTTGAAAATATGAAGAGGCAGGATCGATTTGGATCGCAGTATTCAGCGCAACCTGCATCCGCTCCTCAACAACTTGTTTGTACTTTGCGTGAACTTCCTCGGATGCATTTGGGCCAGGGAGAAACTGCTTCACATTAATATCTACTATCTCTGCGATTTTTGGTATTGCCGCAATCACAGTACTTCGGTTGTTCAGATCACCCAGTTTAGACGCTTGGCTCTTCAGGAGTTCTTGGGTGGGGATATCGAAATTTTCAGCGAAGAGGTTATATTTATCCTGCCACCCGTTGAGGTGCTGCACGATGAATGCCCGCTGCTCTGAAGGCGACGGATCGCTGTCAAAAGGCAAGGTATGACCATGAAACTGAGCGATTTCCGCGATCTTCGCAGTGGTCGCAGTGGCCGTGGGGTCCAGGCTTACAACGTTGCCGGAGCCCGCCAGCGTTTTAGCAGCGCTCTCGAGCAGGGGCCAATCAATAAAGCTTTGAATATCGGAGGATTCGACTTTTGGCTCGCCGATGGGCCTGAACGGCGTAAAATCGAAGGCATTTCGGGGTTCGGCGCGCAGGGTGGTGAAACCGATGGTACCGCTGGCGACATTGATGGTGATCTCTTTTGAGAGGTCTACGTTATGCTCTTTGGCCCAGCCCTTGAACGCTGGACTTTTCAGGAGGTTAGCCAACAGCGTACGCGACTGCATAAAGGACGAATCGCGCGGGATATCTTCAACGGTGTGCTCCCGAACGTTTTGGCCATCCTCGGGAAATTGTTTCAAAGCCTGGTTGTACAAACGGGCTAAATTATGATCCGCCTCTTCGTGGCGGGGCCCCGGCGTTAGCTCTATTGCCAGCTCTAGACGGGCAGGCTGCGGTTGTGGGGCGGCCTTTGCCTGATCGGTCGTGTACAGCTGGCGCAGGTGGGAGTTGGAAATAGCAGTCATCAGAAATATTCCTGGTCGAAGTGGGTAATACGTTGTTCGCCAACGTATGTGGAAAAAAACTCACATCGATTCCATCTGCTGCCTGCTAAACCGTGACGACTTATTGCCACATGTGGCCGCTCTACGCCTGGATCATCTCCCGCACCTTGGCCGTCAACAAATCAAACGTAAAAGGCTTGGTGATCAGTTGCATCCCCGGGTCCAGGAAGCCACCCCGCACCGCGGCGTGCTCGGCGTATCCGGTAATAAACAATACTTTGAGTTCCGGACGAATCTGCCGGCCGATTTCCGCCAGTTGTCGGCCGTTCATCCCCGGCAAACCGACGTCGCTGATCATCAGGTCGATGCGCTGTTCGGATTCAATGATCGGCACCGCCGCATTCGCGTCCCCAGCCTCGATAAACCCGTAACCCAGTTCTTTGAGCACCGCGCTGACCAACACCCGAACTGCGGGATCATCCTCGACGATCAACACCGTTTCCCCTGCATTGGCAAACGGCAGCAATGTCGGGTTGAGCGGCTCCTGAGCTTGGGGCTCACCGATAAAGCGCGGCAGGAACAAACTGACCGTCGTACCTTTGCCGACTTCGCTGTGGATGGTCACATGCCCACGAGACTGGCGAGCGAAGCCGTAGATCATCGACAGCCCAAGACCGGTGCCTTGGCCGATGGGTTTGGTGGTAAAAAACGGATCGAACACGCGATCCATCAGGTGTTGCGGTATGCCGCAACCGTTGTCGCTGACACTCAGTTCTACGTAGTCGCCCGGGGTCAAGGTGCCGTAGGCGGCGGTAAAGACACTGTCGAGGTGACGATTGGTGGTCTCCACGGTCAGCGTGCCACCCGTGGGCATGGCGTCGCGCGCGTTGATCACCAGGTTGAGCAGGGCGCTTTCGAGCTGGTTCGGGTCGGCCTCGGCCGTCCACAAGGCGTCGCTCAGGCGCATGTCCAGGCTGATACTTTCGTTGATGCTGCGTTGCAATAATTCGCCCATGGCCGTGACCAACTGGTTGATCTGCACAGGCTTGGAGTCCAGTGATTGTCGACGGGAGAACGCCAACAGTCGATGGGTGAGGCTCGCCGCGCGGTTGGCCGAGGTCACGCCCAGGTCGATCAGGCTGTCCAGGTCATCCAGTTTGCCCCGGGACACACGTCGGCGTAGCAGTTCCAGGCTACCGATAATGCCGGTAAGCATATTGTTGAAGTCATGGGCGATACCCCCGGTCAACTGGCCAACGGCTTCCATTTTCTGCGATTGGCGCAGGGCTTCTTCATTGTGACGCAGTTGGGCGGTGCGTTCCTCCACTTGCTGCTCAAGCGTTTCCAAAGTGCGCTGGAGACGCAACTCACTCTCGCTCAAGTCAATCAACCGGTCCCGCGCTTCGTACTGGCGCCGTCGACCGCGCAGGGCCGCGCTCACCAGGCTGATCAAGGTGATGGGATGGAACGGCCGCTCCAGAAACGTGACGTTGCCCAGCAAGCCGCTCAGCCGCGTCGAGCCGTTCTGCTCTTTGCCGCCATGCTGGGTCATCAGCACGATAGGCAGGTCGGACCAGGCCGGTTGCTGATGCAACAGCTCGAGTAACGGCTCAAGGTCGACGCCACGCAGTGCCTCAGCCGCAACGATGAGCAGCCCGGCGCCTTGCGTCAGCTCTTCGCACAGAGCGGCCAGGTTGTTGGCGACAATCCCGCTGTAGCCGGCTTCGTTAAGCATCATCAGCGCCAATGAGCCATCGCGGCCCATGGGCGCCAGCACGCTCGGAGACGGGAGACAGGGCCGGCACTAGCCCTCATCCTTGAGCAGAGGGGAGCCGGCACCCATATAGGTTGGAATGCCCCGCAGCACACCCTGGAAGTTATCCAGAGGTACACCTACCGTCATACCGCGGCTGCCGATGCGATATTCACGAATGGTCGACTCGTGGGAGCCCGTTCTTTTTTTGATGACCGAAATGGCCCGGCGAACTTTACCCAGGGCCTCGAAATAACGCAGCAAGATCACGGTGTCGGCCAGGTAGGTGATGTCGACCGGCGTCTGCATGTCGCCGACCAGGCCGTGCTGGGCCACCGTCATGAAGGTGGCTGCACCACGGCGGTTAAGGTATAGCAGCAGTTCATGCATATGCAGGATCAGCGCGTTTTCTTCGGGCATGGCCGCCTGGTAGCCGTTGATACTGTCGATGACCACGGTCTTGATACCGCGCTCATCCACGCAGCGGCGAACCCGGTGGGAAAATTCGCCGGGGGAGAGTTCGGCCGCGTCGACCTGTTCGATCAGCAGGTTTCCGGTGTCCCGTAAGGCGGCGAGGTCGATGCCCATGTTCTTCATGCGCTCGAACAGCAGGCCCAGCTCTTCATCGAAGATGAACAGCGCAGCCTTTTCGCCACGGGCCACGGCGGCGGCAGCGAAGATCATCGAGATCAAAGACTTGCCGGTACCGGCCGGGCCGAGAATCAGGCTGCTGGAGCCGGTCTCGATCCCCCCGCCGAGCAGAGAATCCAACTCCTCGATACCGCTGCTCAAGGTTTGACGGTTGTAACCGCCGCGATGCTCGGCCGCCACCAGGCGCGGGAATACGTGAATGCCGTCGCCCATGATGGTGAAGTCGTGGAAGCCGCCACGGTATTTCTGGCCCCGGTACTTGACTACCCGGATACGCCGACGCTCGGCGCCATAGTTGGGCGTCAGCTCCTCCAGGCGAATCACCCCGTGCGCAACGCTGTGCACGGTCTTATCCAGGGATTCGGTGGTCAAGTCATCCAGCAGTAACACGGTGGCGTCATAACGCACGAAGTAGTGCTTGATCGCCAGGATCTGCCGGCGATAGCGCAACGAGCTTTGCGCCAGAAGGCGGATCTCAGACAGGCTGTCGACCACCACGCGGGTCGGCTTGACCCGCTCTACCACTTCAAAGATCTGGCGGGTGGCTTCACCCAGCTCCAGGTCGGAGGAGTACAGCAGGCTTTGCTGGTGATCGGCGTTGAGCAGGCTTTCCGGTGGGGTCAGCTCGAAGATATGAATATGCTCATCCAAGTCCCAGCCGTGGGATTTGGCACCCTGGCGCAGTTCGTGCTCGGTTTCGGACAGGGTGATATATAAGCAACGTTCGCCGTTCTGCGCACCGGCCCGCAGAAAATGCAGGGCCACGGTGGTTTTACCGGTGCCGGGTTCGCCTTCGAGCAAAAACACGTGGCTTCGCGATAGCCCCCCGGCAAGAATGTCATCAAGACCTTCGACGCCGGTGGCCGCCTTTTCACTCAACAGCTGTTTGGATGTACTCAAGAAGTGCCCTCAGGTCACGTACAAGTAGAGGGGCACGCCGACTGGGACGCGCCATATTCACTTGACCGTAGTGGCCACTAGCGGTTCAACGTTTTGGATGAATTGTACGAAGAGAGGTCGCTTTACACGTTTTTGCAGTGCTGAGCTGATCGCCTATCAGAGGCCCTGTTGTAGCGCCGGATCATCCGGGTTCTGTTGCTCCAGTTGGGCGAGCAGCACCTGGACGTTCTGCAACTGCCCGGTCTCTTTCCAGTAATTGACCAGCAACACGCGGGCTTTGCGATTGGCGGGATGCCGCTGGACGATTTCTTCCAACTGGCGCTGGGCCGCCTCTACTTCGTCTTGGGCGTGCAGGGTGGTGGCCAGGTCATAGCGATAATCCGGGTTGTCCGGCGCAAGCTCCACCGCCTTGGACAGGCCGAGCAGGGCGTAGGGGCGCTCGCCATGGTGCAACAGCCACATGCCCAAGGCATGTTGCAGGTAGGCCGACTCCGGATGCGCCGCCAGTTGCCGGGCCAGCAGTTGGCGCGACTCGTCGGTCTTGCCTTGCTTGTCCAGCAGTTCGATTTGCGATACCACCGCTTGCAGGTTGTCCGGCTGCAAGCGCATTGCCTGCTCCAGAGCGTTTTGCGCCTCCGGCAGCAGGGCGCTGTGGATGTACAGGCGCGCCAATTGAATCCAGCCTTCGGCGGTTTCGGGTTGAGCCTTCAGGGTTTTAACGAATTCGTCGAGCACCTGCTGCAGCGGGCCAAAGTACAGGCCCAGGGTATCGGGGGACAGGCCCAGCAAGGCGTTGGCGGCGGCAAAGCGCACCGATTGTTCCGGATCGTCCAGTACCGGGCCGAGCAGCAAGGTACGTTGGCCAGTGGGCACCAGCCCGACGATGCTGTGAATCGCGGCCTCGCGCACCAGCGCCGATTCATTGGCCAGGTCTTTATCGGCCAGCTTCAGCGCCTGGGGGCTGGGGTAATTGGGCAACTCCGCATGCAAGGCGGCGCGGCGCTCGGGCGACAGGTCCGGCCGGCCCAACTGTTGGTACAACACACGTGCGGCGCCGGGCTCGCCGTTATGCGCTTGCTTCAAGGCCTTGGAATAGCCATGGGCGATGGCTGGGGGTACGGCCACTGCAGGGGTGCGGGAGAAAAACCAGGTGATCAGTACGATCAACAACAGGGCGCACAGGCCGATGATGGAGTAACGGCGTGACTTTGACATGCAGGCGTCCGAAAGCTTGGGCAGCAAAGTTCCAAGCTTCGGTCAGTGCGAGGCGAGTGTCAAACCCGCGTCAGGTCAGCACGTAGTCCGCTGGCTCCAACGCTGGCGGCAGGTTGACTTCACCAAGGGCGGCGAGGATCTCGCGCTCCAATGTCCGCAGGATAGCATCACACGGCAAGTCGTTTTCGTCGAAGCCGAAGGGGTCTTCCAATTCGTCGCCAATCGCATCCAGGCCAAAGAAGGTGTAGCTGACAATCGCGGTGAACACTGGCGTCAACCAGCCAAGTGGCTCGGCCATTGCGAATGGCAGCAAGATGCAGAACAGGTAAATGGTGCGGTGCAACAGCAGGGTGTAGGGAAAGGGCAGTGGCGTGGTCTTGATGCGCTCGCATGCCGCCTGCACCTGGCTCAGGCTGACTAGCCGGGCTTCCAGTTGGGTGTAGCGCCATTCGCTGATCACGCCCTGTTGTGCCAGGACCGAAAAGCGCGCACCGACCGTTTGCAGCACGCTGTCCGGCAGGTTGGGGTGGCCCACTGGCATGCTGATCCAAGGGTGTATCGCCCGGGCTTGATCTTCATGGCGCAAATGCGCGACCAAGCCATGGGCAAAACCGCACAGGCCGCGCAGCAGGCCTGCACGCTCGGCGGTGTCCCCCAACACCTGGGTCTCGCGAATCAGCGAGCGCACGTCAATGACCATTTGCCCCAGTTGCTTGCGGCCCTCCCACCATCGGTCATAGCAGGCGTTGTTGCGAAAACTCATGAAGATCGACAGTGACAGGCCCAACAAGGTGAAGGGCGTAGCGTTGACCTTGGAAAAATAGGCAGGGTGCAGGGTTTCCACCAGCACGATGACCGAGGCCAACAGCGTGACCAGCAGGCTGCGCCAGGCAATGCGCTTGGCAATGGAGCCTTTGAGGGAGAACAGGATACCCAGGACGTTGGGTTTAGGGCGAACGATCATGGAGGGCTTCTGTGGCGTGCAGGCGTTCAGATTAGAAGCTGCTATGCATCGCGTCCAATCACTTGGATCGACCGCCTGATCAGTCGACTCAATGACTAACGTGGGAGCCGGGCAGTACATAACCCTGTGGGAGCTGGCTTGCCTGCGAAAGCGGTGGTGCAGTGACAGCTGTGGTGACTGACCCACCGCCTTCGCGGGCAAGCCCGCTCCCACCGAAAAGCGAAAAAGCCCCCCGCGTTTCGCTACGGACTGGCCAAACCAGTCAGCCAAGTTGAAAGCTTTGACCATTGCCGCTGCGCCGCTCTGGAGCGACTATTTCAGCGCTTTTCTCGAGTTGAAAACGTCCTGAAAATAAAAACACAGAAGGATAGGAAGCGATGCGTGAGTATTTGGCTGCCACCACCGAGTTTGATTACCAGCACACCGTCGACGCCGCATTGGCCGGTAACCTGCAAGCGCTCAATGCCTGCGTGGAATGCTGTGACCGTCACGCGTTGCCGGGGCGCATCGCGCTGTTCTGGGAAGGCAAGGACGGGCGCAGCGCCACGTCGACCTTTACCGAACTGCAGGAGCAGGCCGCGCGTTTCGCCAACTTCCTCCTGGCCCAGGGCGTCAAGCGCGGTGACAAGGTGGCGGGCCTGTTGCCCCGTACTGCCGAATTGTTGGTGGTCGTGCTGGCGACGTGGCGCATCGGCGCGGTCTATCAGCCGCTGTTTACCGCGTTCGGACCCAAGGCAATTGAACATCGCTTGAACAGCTCGGGCGCAGCGCTGGTGGTCACCGATGCAGTGAACCGTCCCAAGCTGGCGGAAGTCGCCGACTGCCCGACCATCGTCACGGTCGCCGGGGCCAAGGGCGAAGGTATCGTGCGGGGCGACTACAGCTTCTGGGCCGAACTGCCCAGCTACTCTTCTCACTGCGAGCCGGTGCTGCTGGGCGCAGAGGAGCCGTTCCTGCTGATGTTCACCTCCGGCACCACCGGCCCGTCCAAGGCGCTGTCGGTACCGCTCAAGGCCATCGTCGCGTTCCAGGGCTACATGCGCGACGCCGTGGACTTGCGCCCCGAGGACGCATTCTGGAACGTTGCCGACCCTGGCTGGGCCTATGGCATCTATTTCGGCGTGACCGGGCCGTTGTCCATGGGGCACCCGATCACCTTCTACGATGGCCCGTTCACCCTGGAAAGCACCTGCCGGGTCATCAATAAATACGCCATCACCAACCTGACCGGTTCGCCCACGGCGTATCGGCTGTTGATTGCCGGTGGCGAACAGTTCGCCGGTTCGATCAAGGGCAAGCTGCGCATCGTCAGCAGCGCCGGTGAGCCTTTGAACCCGGAGGTGATCCGCTGGTTCGCCGACCACCTGGGCGTGACCATCCACGACCATTACGGCCAGACCGAGCTGGGCATGGTGCTGTGCAATCACCATGGTTTGGCGCATCCGGTGCATGTGGGCTCGGCGGGTTTTGCCTCGCCAGGGCATCGCATCGTGGTGCTGGATGACAACCATCAGGAGCTGCCAGCCGGCCAACCCGGCATCCTGGCCATCGACCGCGAGCAATCGCCTATGTGCTGGTTTGCCGGGTACGACGGCGTGAAAACCAAGGCGTTCGTCGGCAAGTACTACCTCAGCGGCGATACCGTGGAGCTGAACCCGGACGGCAGCATCAGCTTTGTCGGACGCAGCGACGACGTGATCACTACATCCGGCTACCGCGTGGGCCCCTTCGACGTGGAAAGCGCGTTGGTCGAACACCCGGCGGTGGTCGAGGCTGCCGTGGTCGGCAAGCCTTGCCCGGAGCGCACTGAGCTGGTCAAAGCCTTTGTGGTGATCAGCGAGCAATACCGCGCCGCCCCGGAGCTGGCTGAAGAGCTGCGCCTGCATGTGCGCCAGCGCCTGGCCGCCCATGCGTACCCGCGGGAAATCGAATTTGTCAGCGACTTGCCCAAGACCCCGAGCGGCAAGCTGCAACGCTTTATTTTGCGCAATCAGGAAATAGCCAAGGCCCAGGCGGCCGTGGCTTGACCCTTTTAAAAGGAAACAACGATGCAGATTGAAAACAAGGTATTCCTGGTCAGCGGCGGCGCGTCGGGCCTCGGCGCGGCCACGGCCGAAATGCTGGTCGCCGCGGGTGCCAAGGTGATGCTGGTGGACTTGAACGCCGACGCCGTGACTGCCAAGGCCAAGCAACTGGGCGACAATGCCCGCAGCGCCGTGGCGGACATCAGCCAGGAAGCCGCTGCAGAAGCGGCCGTGACGGCGGCGGTCGAGGCCTTTGGGGGCTTGCACGGCCTGGTCAACTGCGCGGGTGTCGTGCGTGGCGAGAAGATCCTCGGCAAGAACGGCCCGCACGGCCTGGCGAGCTTTGCCCAAGTCATCAACGTCAACTTGATCGGCAGTTTCAACCTGCTGCGCCTGGCCGCTGCGGCGATCGCTGAAACCGAGGCGAATGCCGACGGCGAGCGGGGCGTCATCATTAATACCGCCTCGGTGGCGGCATTCGATGGGCAGATCGGCCAGGCTGCGTACGCCGCGTCCAAGGGCGCGATCGCCAGCCTCACCTTGCCTGCCGCGCGGGAACTGGCGCGCTTTGGTATCCGGGTGATGACCATTGCACCCGGCATTTTCGAAACCCCGATGATGGCCGGCATGACCGACGAAGTCCGCAACTCCCTGGCTGCCGGCGTGCCGTTCCCGCCACGCCTGGGCAAACCCGCCGAATATGCCGCGCTGGTACGCCACATCATTGAAAACAGCATGCTTAATGGTGAGGTGATCCGTCTCGACGGTGCCTTGCGCATGGCCGCCAAATAAGGAGCAATGGCTATGAACGATCCAATTGTTATTGTCAGCGCCGTGCGCACGCCCATGGGCGGGTTCCAGGGCGACCTCAAAAGCCTGACCGCGCCGCAACTGGGCGCAGCCGCCATTCGTGCGGCGGTCGAGCGTGCCGGTATCGCCACCGATGCCGTCGACGAAGTGCTGTTTGGCTGTGTACTGCCCGCCGGGCTTGGGCAAGCGCCTGCTCGCCAGGCTGCCTTGGGCGCCGGGCTGGACAAGGGCACGCGCTGCACCACCCTCAACAAAATGTGCGGTTCCGGCATGGAAGCGACGATTCTGGCCCACGATTCGCTGCGCGCTGGCAGTGTCGATGTGGTGATCGCTGGCGGCATGGAAAGCATGTCCAACGCCCCGTACCTGCTGGACCGTGCGCGCAGCGGCTACCGCATGGGCCACGGCAAGGTGCTGGACCATATGTTCCTCGACGGCCTTGAAGATGCCTACGACAAGGGGCGCCTGATGGGCACCTTTGCCGAGGACTGCGCCGAGCACAATGGTTTTACCCGTGAAGCTCAGGACGCGTTTGCCATCGCTTCCCTGACCCGCGCACAAGAGGCTATCACCCACGGCAGCTTTGCCAGTGAAATCGTCCCGGTGCAGGTCACCGTGGGCAAAGAACAAAAAACCATTCTGCACGATGAGCAACCGCCGAAAGCCAGGCTGGACAAGATTGCCAGCCTGAAACCGGCGTTCCGTGACGGCGGTACAGTGACAGCAGCCAACTCCAGCTCGATCTCCGATGGCGCCGCGGCGTTGTTGCTGATGCGTGAGTCCGAGGCGCTCAAGCGCGGCCTCAAGCCGTTAGCAGTGATCCACGGGCACGCCGCGTTTGCCGATGAGCCTGGGCTGTTTCCGGTGGCGCCGGTGGGGGCGATTCGCAAACTGATGAGCAAGACCGGCTGGAGCCTCGACGAGGTGGACCTGTTCGAAATCAACGAGGCCTTCGCCGTGGTCAGCCTGGTGACCATGAGCAAGCTGGAGATTCCCCATGACAAGGTCAACGTGCATGGTGGTGCCTGTGCATTGGGCCACCCCATTGGTGCCTCCGGCGCACGCATCCTGGTGACGTTGCTCGCGGCCCTGCGCCAGAAGGGCCTCAAGCGTGGCGTCGCCGCTATCTGCATTGGCGGCGGTGAAGCCACGGCCATGGCCGTTGAATGCTTGTATTGAGGATGACCTATGTTGCCCAATGACGAACAACTGCAGATCAGCGACGCCGCCCGGCAATTTGCCCAGGAACGTTTGAAACCCTTCGCCGCCGAGTGGGACCGCGAGCATCGTTTTCCCAAGGAGGCCATTGCGCAAATGGCCGAACTGGGCTTTTTCGGCATGCTGGTCCCGGAACAGTGGGGCGGTTGCGACACTGGCTACCTGGCCTACGCCATGGCCCTGGAAGAAATCGCCGCCGGCGACGGTGCCTGCTCCACGATCATGAGCGTGCACAACTCGGTGGGTTGTGTGCCGATCCTCAAGTTTGGCAATGACCAGCAGAAAGAGCAGTTCCTCACGCCCCTGGCCAGTGGCGCCATGCTCGGTGCCTTCGCGCTGACCGAACCCCAGGCAGGCTCCGATGCCAGCAGCCTGAAAACCCGGGCGCGCCTTGAAGGCGACCACTATGTACTCAACGGCTGCAAACAGTTCATCACCTCCGGGCAAAACGCCGGGATCGTGATTGTGTTTGCGGTCACCGACCCCGCCGCAGGCAAGCGTGGGATCAGCGCGTTTATCGTGCCCACCGATTCGCCCGGTTATACCGTGGCACGGGTGGAAGACAAGCTGGGGCAGCATGCCTCGGACACTTGCCAGATCCTGTTTGAAGACGTGAAAGTACCGGTGGCCAACCGTCTGGGCGAGGAGGGCGAGGGCTACAAAATCGCCTTGGCCAACCTGGAAGGTGGCCGCGTGGGCATCGCCTCCCAGTCGGTGGGCATGGCCCGTGCCGCCTTCGAAGCGGCCCGCGACTATGCCCGTGAGCGTGAAAGCTTTGGCAAGCCGTTGGTCGAACACCAGGCCGTGGCCTTTCGCCTGGCCGACATGGCCACCCAGATCGCCGTCGCCCGGCAGATGGTGCATTACGCCGCCGCCCTGCGTGACAGTGGCAAGCCGGCGCTGGTGGAAGCGTCCATGGCCAAGCTGTTTGCGTCCGAAATGGCCGAGAAAGTCTGCTCGGCCGCCTTGCAAACCCTGGGCGGTTACGGTTACCTGAACGACTTCCCCCTGGAGCGGATCTACCGCGATGTGCGGGTCTGCCAGATTTACGAAGGCACCAGCGATATTCAACGCATGGTCATCTCACGCAATCTTTAAGGAGCCGATACATGAGTTACGAAACCATCCTGCTTGACGTCCAGGGCCGTGTGGGGCTGATCACGCTTAACCGCCCCAACGCCCTGAACGCTTTGAATGCACAACTGGTCAGTGAGCTGAACCAGGCGCTGGACAGCCTGGAAGCCAACCCTGAAATTGGCTGCATCGTGCTGACTGGCTCGAAAAAAGCCTTCGCGGCCGGTGCCGACATCAAGGAAATGGCCGAGCTGACCTACCCGCAGATCTACATGGACGACTTGTTCAGCGACAGCGACCGCGTGGCCAACCGCCGCAAGCCGATCATCGCCGCCGTGAATGGCTTCGCCCTAGGCGGCGGCTGCGAACTGGCCTTGATGTGCGACTTTATCCTCGCCGGCGACACTGCCAAGTTCGGCCAGCCGGAAATCAACCTGGGCGTGCTGCCAGGCATGGGCGGCACCCAGCGCCTGACCCGTGCAGTGGGCAAGGCCAAGGCCATGGAGATGTGCTTGACCGGGCGTTTTATCGACGCGGTAGAGGCCGAGCGCTGCGGGATCGTGGCGCGCATCGTGCCCGCCGATGAATTGCTGGAAGAAGCGCTGAAAGTGGCCGCCCTGATCGCCGGTAAATCCGTACCGATCAGCATGATGGTCAAGGAAAGCGTGAACCGTGCGTTTGAAGTCAGCCTGTCCGAAGGCGTGCGTTTTGAGCGTCGGGTGTTTCATGCGGCGTTTGCGACCCAGGACCAGAAGGAAGGCATGGCCGCGTTTGTGGCCAAGCGGGCGCCGCAATTCAAGGATAAGTAACCCCTGCCAAACGCCGCAAAGCAAAGGTGGGAGCTGGCATGCCTGCGATGGCATCGCCTCGGTTTATGATGTACCGAGGTGTCTGCATCGCAGGCAAGCCAGCTCCCACGGGGCTTTGGGTCATGCCCATCAGAGCTGGTAGTTTTTCAACTCCCTGGCAATCACCATCCGCTGAATCTCGCTGGTGCCTTCGTAAATCTGCGTGATCCGTGCGTCCCGGTAGTAACGCTCCACCGGGTAATCCTCCAGATACCCATACCCTCCATGAATCTGCATTGCCTTGGAGCAGACCCGCTCGGCCATTTCCGAGGCGAACAGCTTGGCCTGGGAGGCTTCGGACAAGCACGGTTTGCCGGCGGTGCGCAGGCGCGCGGCGTGGAGGATCAGCAGGCGCGCAGCGTTGAGCTGGGTTTGCATGTCGGCCAGCAGGTTGGCCACGCTCTGGTGTTCGATGATTGCCTTGTCGAACTGCACCCGCTCACGGGCGTAGGCCAGCGCGGCTTCAAACGCGGCGCGGGCGATGCCCAAGGCCTGGGCGGCGATACCAATGCGGCCGCCTTCCAGGTTGGAGAGGGCGATGGCCAGCCCCTTGCCGCGCTCACCCAACAGATTGGCTTCGGGAACCTTGCATTGGTTGAGGGTGACGGCGCAGGTGTCTGACGCACGAATGCCCATCTTGTGCTCGGTGCGGTCGACCACGAAACCTGGGGTGTCGGTCGGCACCAGGAACGCCGAAATGCCTTTCTTGCCCAGTTCCGGGTCGGTCACGGCGAACACGATGGCCAATTTGGCGCGCTTGCCGTTGCTGACGAACTGTTTGGCGCCATTGATGACCCATTGGCCATCACGCAGTTCGGCGCGTGTGCGCAGGTTATGGGCTTCGGAGCCGGCCTGGGGCTCGGTCAGGCAGAAGCAACCGATGGCCTGGCCGCTGGCGAGTTCGGCCAGCCAGGTGTGTTTCTGTTCGGTGGTGCCGTAGTTGAGGATCGGCCCGCAACCGACTGAATTATGGATGCTCATCAAGGCGCCAGTGGCGCCGTCACCGGCGGATATTTCCTCCACGGCCAGGGCGTAGGCCACGTAATCGACATAGGTGCCACCCCATTCTTCCGGGACCACCATGCCCAGCAGGCCCAGCTCCCCCATCTTCGCCACCAGGGCGTCGTCGATCCAGCCGGCTTTTTCCCAGGCTTGGGCGTAGGGGGCGATTTCGCCACGGGCAAAATCCCGCGCCATGTCGCGGATCATCACTTGTTCTTCAGTGTATTCAAGATCTTGCATGGCTTATTTCTCAATCTGCGCGAAGTCGCGGAAGAAGCTCTCCACATGGCTGGCATCCAGCGCATGGAGGGTGGGCGGGTTCCACTTCGGCGTCTTGTCCTTGTCTATGATCAGGGCGCGAACCCCTTCGATCAGGTCGCCGCGCTCGAACCATTGGCGGTCCAGGTGCAGTTCGAGGGCAAAGCAGTGTTCCAGTGGCAGGTGGCGGCCACGGCGCAGCATCTCCAGGGTCACGGCCATGGCCAGGGGCGAGCGGGTCTGCATGAGGTTGGCGGTGGTCAGCGCCCACTCATGGCTATCGGCCACGGTGACTTGTTGCAGTTGCTCGACGATGCTGGGCACGTCCGGCAACCCGAAAAAGTGGTCAATGGCCGGGCGCAAGGCCGCCAGCGGGGCGTCGGGCAATTGCTGCACGGCCAGCCTGGCAAGTGCGCCTTGCAAGTCCTTGAGGGGAGACTCGCTCCATTGCAGACGGTCGAGCTTCTGATCCAGTTCAACCAGCTTGGCGCTGTCGATGTACCAGTCCGCCAGCCCGCAATACAAGGCATCCGCCGCGCGGATTTGCACGCCGGTCACCCCAAGGTAGGTGCCCAGTTCGCCAGGAATACGCGAGAGGAAATAACTGCCGCCCACATCCGGGAAGTACCCGATGGCCACTTCCGGCATTGCCAGGCGGCTGCGTTCGGTGACCACCCGCAGGTCCGCGCCTTGCACCAGGCCCATGCCACCGCCGAGTACGAAGCCGTCCATCAACGCCAGTACGGGTTTACGGTAATGGTGGATGGCAAGGTCGAGGGCATATTCCTCGACGAAGAAATCCTGGTGCAGGGTGTCGCCTTGCTTGAAGCTGTCGTACAGCGAACGGATGTCGCCACCGGCGCAAAAGGCCTTCTCACCGGCGCCGCGCAGGACGATGGCATAGACCTCAGGGTCGTCGGCCCAGACCTGCAAGTGCGCGGCCAATTGGCGGACCATGTTCAGGGTGATGGCGTTAAGGCCGGCGGGGCGGTTGAGGGTGAGGTGGCCGATATGGTTACGCACCTGTGCCAGAACTGCATCCTGCTGGATCTCGGCGTGGCTTGCTTGGGATGAAACCTGAGCAGTCATCTCTAACTCCCTGCTTTTATTGTTCTTTATCAAGACGTTCGCGGGCGAACTCTCTCGTGATCGTACCAGTGCAAATTTGCCTCGTACAACTTGGAATCATGCAGGTCGTTGTTGCATTTATGCAGTGTCGCTCAAACCACCCGGCTGGCCAGAACCTCACCGATACTGCGACGCCGGGCATGGCCCTCGGCGGCGTGGATCAGTTGTTCAAGCTCTGTCGGTTCGACATCGTAGAACTGCTCCATCTCGGCCAACGCTAGCTTGAGGTCGGCTGCCGTGATGCTCGGCTCGCTCACGGCGGTGGCAGTGCCCAGGATAACCGGGGCAGGCTCGGCAAGCCCCTTGGGATAACGCGTGCGCGTGGCATTGTTATAGGCCAGCGCGCAGGCGAGCAGCGCGCCGGCCCCTAGCATCACCGGCGCAAGCTCGTACCAGCCGAGGCCGACCGATGCCGGATCGGCCAGCACCAGGGTCATGGCCAGGCCGCCGGCCGGCGGGTGCAGGCAGCGCAGCCAGCAGATGAGGATCACCGTCATGCCTGCCGCCAGGCAGGCGCTGCCCAAGGTGCGCCCCAGGACGCGGGCGACCAGCAACGCGACGACGCCTGCACACAGGTAACTGCCGATTATCGACCAGGGTTGGGCCAGCGCCCCCGACGACACGGCAAACAGCAATACGGCCGATGCGCCAAGAGGGCCGAGCAGGTGCAGGGCCACCTCCATGCCGAACACCTGGGCACAGGCCCAGACACTGAACAGCGTGCCCAGGGCCATGCCGATGGCTGCACGGCTCCATTCGGCGGGACGGGTGTTGATTGCAGCGGGTAACCAGCGAGCGAGCATTGAAAGACGGTCCATAAACAGCGGGCGAAAAAAAAGGCCTGCCTGGTTTCCCGGAACAGCCCTTTGAAGGTTCCAACATTGGGGGAAGGAACCTGCGCAGTGTGCCGCGCTTGATCTGGTGGCGCCACTGCATATTAATGAACATTGAATGCAAAATAAATGCAGTTACCGGCTTCGCCATAGGTTATCTGCCCGGTGGACGCGGATGCAGCGGGGTTGATTTTGCCCAGCACGCGACTATGGGTTTCTTCGTTGAACAGGCGCGCTTGCAAGTCTTCGCGCAGCCTGGGGTCGTCGGCCAACGGCCCCTTTAACGCCACGAGTGCGTCACGCAATGCCATCAAACGATCCAGCCTGGGTAAGGGTACGGTTAACAGGTCTTCTCGCACGGCATTGTCCTCTCAATGAAGTAAGCCATCGCGCGTGGGCAGCCTACAACGTCCTTGTTGTGAAGTGCCCTGACCCAAGCGTTTCAGGGCAGTCCTGACGATCGGGTGGTAGATAGTAAGTGCACGTGGCAGCGAGTCTACAGTTGGGCTCCGAGCACCGGAAGGGAAAGTGCACCAGCCATTACGCAAACAAATGTAGGTGTTTTCTTGGTACCTATGATGAAAGTCGCCCACTCGTGGAGGGAGTGGGCGTTCTTCTTACAGTGCAGGCGGAAAAGCGCTCAAGGCGTCGAGGTTTTTGCCAAATGCAGCAACACATAGGGGGTTTTGTCGAACGCTGCGGTAAGCGTTGGCGTGATTGAACGCAGGCGCGGATCGTCCAGCGCCTGGAAATCAGCCTGGCTCATGACCAACCATGCCGGCGCCTGGACCGGTTTCAATTCGGCGGGCAATTGGGTAAACAGCGGAACCTTGTCGCAATCGAAGTTGACCATGAACTTGATGGCTTTCGCGTCTTTGCCCAGTGCGTGCAACACCAGCGGCGCCGGTTGCTGTTGAACCTGTGCCTTGACGGCGAGGCTGAAGGTGCGGGTGTCGTACACCTGACGTTCCAGGGGTTCAACCACCATGATGTAGGTGGTCCAGAGGGCGAGTACGGCGGCCAAGGCGGGACCGTAGGTGCGCAGCCGCGAGCGGAACAATGCCAGCAGGGCCAGCACCTGTAGCAAGCCAAGCACGACGAAGATCAGCTCAAGGTCGGCCAGCGGTTCCGGGTAGCGCCGCCGCGCCACCACCAAGCCAATGGCCAACAGCGTTGGCAACAGCGTCCAGATGCCCAGCATCAAGGCGCGCAGCCACGCAAACAGTCGCCGTTGTGTGACCGCGAAGGGATACGCGGCAATGATCGCGGCCATCGGTAACATCGGCAGGATATAGCGCGCTTTCTTGGCTTGGGGCACCGACAGCCCCAGCATCACCAACACACCGGCTGCCGCGCAGTAGAGCACCAGCTTCAATGCCGGGTCCGGCGCACGTCGACCGCCCATCAGCACCGCCAGCAGCACCAACAACGCGATTGGATAGGCCAGGGCGTAGTTGCCCAGGGAGCTGGTGAAGTAATACAGCACGCCGCCGGAGCCTTCGCTGCCATCCATGCGCCCCAGGAACTGCATGCGAATCACGTCATGCATAAAGTCTTCGCCGCCGCTGAGCTTGGCCAGCAGCAGCAACAGGCCGACGCACGCCGCCAGCAGCGCCAGTGCCAGCAGGCCGAAGCTGAACAGTTGGCGCCACTGGCGGTTGATCAGGTAGTAGCTGCACAACACGCCCGTAGGGATCACCAGGCCGATCGGGCCGCGAATGGCAAACCCCAGCAGCACCAGCAAAAACACCCAATGCAGGCGCTTGGCTGCGGCGAAATGATCATGGGCGTAGCCCAGGTAGAACACCGCCAACGTTACGGCGGCGAGCATCTGGTCGAGGGAGACTGCACGGGTTTCGCTGATGAACGTACTGCTGAGCAGCAGCATCGCAATACTCAGCAGGCCCCAACGTGGCGAGTAGGGTGCAGTGAGGCGATAGACCAGCACCACAATCAGCGCCGACGCGACCGCAGTGGGCAGCCACGCCGTCAGGCTGGTGACCTGGCCCAAGGGCACCGACAGCAGCCACGTCAACAGGGTCGACGTCGCCAGGTAATCGGCATACGGCTGACCATAGGTGGTGGGAAAGAAACTCGGCCCGTGACGCAGCATTTCCTGGGCAAACAGCACAAAGCGCGAATCAAAGCCGATGATCGCCTGGTGCCAGTTGCCGACGATAAACAGCAGCAGCGCCAAGAGCCCAAGCCCCAGCGACTGGTGGCGGATCGTCGCGCGCTGCGCGGACGGTAAGGCGATGTTCACCTAGCAAGCGTCCTTGACCTGTTCCACCCAGTTTTGCTGGGGGATCGGCAACTCGCAGGAATCGCCGCGGCCGATGGGGAAGTATTTGAAGCCTTTGCGCGCCAGGCGCTCGCCGTCGTACAGGTTACGGCCGTCGAAGATCACCGGGGTTTTCAGGCGCTGGTGAATCAGGTCAAAGTCCGGCGCCTTGAATTGCTGCCATTCGGTGCACACGATCAACGCATCGGCGCCGCCCAAGGTGGATTCCGGGGTGCCCATCAGCATCAGGCGCGGGTCATCGCCGTAGATGCGTTGGGTTTCCTGCATGGCTTCAGGGTCAAAGGCGCGCACATTGGCGCCGGCAGCCCACAGCGCTTCCATCAGCACGCGGCTGGGGGCATCACGCATGTCATCGGTGTTGGGCTTGAAGGCCAGGCCCCACAGGGCAAACGTCTTGCCCTTGAGGTTGCCCTGGAAGAACGCGTTGATGCGCTCGAACAACTTGCTCTTCTGGCGCTGGTTGATGGCTTCCACGGCTTCGAGCAGGTCGCTGGAGCAGTTGGCCTGCTTGGCGCTGTGGATCAGGGCGCGCATGTCTTTGGGGAAGCACGAGCCGCCATAACCGCAGCCGGGGTAGATAAAGTGGTAGCCGATGCGTGAGTCGGCACCGATGCCCAGGCGCACCGACTCAATGTCGGCACCCAGGTGTTCAGCCAACTCGGCGATCTGGTTGATGAAGCTGATCTTGGTGGCCAGCATGCAGTTGGCGGCGTACTTGGTCAGTTCTGCGCTGCGCAGGTCCATGAAGATGATGCGGTCGTGGTTGCGGTTGAACGGTGCGTACAGGTCGCGCATCACGTCGCGCACCTCTTCACGCTCGCAGCCGATGATGATCCGGTCCGGGCGGCGGCAGTCGGCAACGGCGGAGCCTTCCTTGAGGAATTCCGGGTTGGAGACGATATCGAACTGCAGCTCACGGCCGGCGGCACGCAGGTTATTGAGGATGTGGTCACGCAACGTGTCGCCGGTGCCTACCGGTACGGTGGATTTCTCCACCAGGATCACCGGCGCCACGCGATGGCGGGCAACTGCATCACCCACCGACAGCACGTATTTCAAGTCGGCCGAACCGTCTTCATCCGACGGCGTGCCCACAGCAATAAACAATACTTCACCGTGCTCGACGGCGAGTTTTTCGTCGTGGGTAAAGCGCAGGCGTCCGCTTTCCAGGTTGTCCTTGACCATGGCTGCCAGGCCCGGCTCGAAGATGGTCACATGCCCCTTCTGCAGTGACTCGACTTTGTGCTTGTCAACGTCCATGCAAATGACATCGTGACCGACTTCGGCTAATACCGTGGCCTGAACCAGACCAACGTAACCACTACCAAATACACTGATTTTCATGGGGTATTCCTGGGACTTGAGGTGCTAGCACGACGAGAGTTGATAACCAGTACGCCGAGGATGACCAAGGCCACCCCCAGGGTTTTTGAAAGCGAAAAATCTTCGTTGAACACCGGCAGGCTGGCGGCCAGCAAATACACCAGCGCGTAACTGATGCTGAGCAGCGAATAGGCGCGGCCCAGGGGTAAGTGCTTCAGTGCGCCGAGCCAGCACAGCATCGACAGCGCATAGGCGATGATCGCCAGGATCACCACGCCCAGGGCGCCGAGGTCGATGCTGTTATCCGTGAAGGCAGCCAGCCATTGGGTGGGCAGCGGCAGGCGCGTCATGCTCCAGCGCATGCCCAATTGGGCGCCACTCACCAGGCCGACACTGCCCAGGGCCAGGGCGAAACCCCGCATGCGGCTCATACCTGGCGCCCCAGCAAGACCACGCCGGCAATCACCAGCCCCACACCCAGCCAATGACGGGCATCAATGGGTTCGTGAAACACAAAGCGCGCCATCAGCGTGACCAGCACAAAATTCAGGCTGAGCATGGGGTAGGCAATGCCGACTTCCAGGCGCTGCAACACCAGCAGCCACACCAGCAAGCCCAGGCCCAGGCACACCAGCGCCGACCACAACCACGGCGAGCGCAGTTTCGGTGCCCAGCCGTCCGGCACGCCGCGCCAGCTCTCCACGGCGAATTTTTGCGAGACCTGGCCCATGCAGGTGAGCAGGCAGGCCGTGAGCAGTAGCAGCAGGGTGATCATGGCGCGACCTGCGGGAAAATCAGGATCACGATCTTGCCCTGCGCATAACGCTTGCCGTCAGTGGGCAGCAGCGCGAGTTCTTCCTTTTCGCCGGTGCTATTGACGCGCATCACCACGCCCACCGCACCGGTACGACGGGTTTCGGCCATCCACGTCTGGATGCGGTTACGGTCGACCAGACGCGGGGCCGTGTCCTCGTAAGCCAGGCCGTACTTGACCTCACCCGAGGTGTTGTACAGCGTGATATCCGGGCGTTTGAGGCGCCAGGACAGCGCCGACGCGGCGCCCAGGTCGTTGCTCAGCAGGGCAACGCTGGGCTGCAACTCGTCGATGTGATCAATGATGAACTGATCCGGGGTCTTGTTGTAAACCACCGAATGGGGCAACGCCGCAGGCACCAGCAGCACCAGAAATCCACTGCCGATCAGCGGCGCGGCCCACAATGCCAAGGGGCGTGCCGCTTGCAGCAGATTGACCACGATCCAGCCGAACAAAAAGATGAACACCAGCACCAGGCTGACGGTTTCCTCACCCGGTTCGTAGACCGGCTTCTTCAACTGGAACCAGCTGAGGGCCAGCAACACCAGCACACCCATCACCAGGTTCAACCAGCCATTGATGCGCAGCACACGGCCGTGGCCTTGAGCCAGTTTGTCGCTCAGGGCCGAGCCCATCAGCAAGGCCAGGGGGAGCATGCACGGCATGATGTAGGAGGGCAGCTTGCCTTTGGCCAGGCTGAAAAAGGCCAGGGGCATCAACAGCCACAGCAGCAGGAACGCGGTTTTCGGCACGCGCCGTTGCAGCCAGGCCTGCTTGAACGCGGACGGCAACAGCGCAACCCACGGCAGCGCGAACGCGACCAGCAGCGGCAAGTAATACCAGAAAGGTTCGGCGTGCTGGGCGTCTTCACCGGCAAAGCGTTGGATGTGCTCGTGCCAGAAAAAGAAATGCCAGTAGTCCGGCTCTTGCAGGTGCACGGCCAACGCCCACGACACGCTGACAGCAATCGCCACCACCACGGCAACAGGGCCAAATTTGCACAACTCGCCAAAACGTTTTTGCCAGACGGCGTAGGGCAGGGCGACCAGCACCGGCAGCAACCAGGCCAGGAAGCCCTTGGTCATGAAGCCCATGCCGCACGCCAGGCCCAGCAAGGCCCAGGACCACAAGCGCGCACGCCGCGTGGTGCTGTCGAAACAGAACCACAAGGCCACGCCCGTCAGGTTGACCCAGAAGGTGAACTGCGGGTCCAGGTTGGCATAGCCGCCCAGCGCGGCCACGCTGACGAAGCTCATGTAGAGCAACGTGCTGACCAGGCTTTTTTGCGGATCATTCCACAACCGACGAGAGACCAGGTACACCAGCAAAATGCTCAAACCGGTGCTCAACGCCGAGGCAAACCGCACGCCGAACAGGTTCTGCCCGAAGATCGCCTGGCCCAGCGCGATCATCCAATAGCCTGCGGCGGGCTTTTCGAAGTAGCGAATGCCCATGAAGTGCGGCGCGGCCCACTTGCCGGTCAGCAGCATTTCCTGGCTGATTTGCGCATAGCGGGTTTCATCTGGGATCCACAGGCCATGGGTGGCCAATGGCAGCAGGTAGAACACGGCAAACGCCAGCAGGAGCAAGGGCAAAGCCCAGCGGCGGATCATGCCTGCTGCACTCCCAGCCAACCCTCGCGGCCGCTCAATGCGCCGCGCACCAACTGTTGCTGGGGCAGGGTGGTCACATCCGTGGGCAACAGCTCGCCCAAGGGTTTGAACTCGATGCCGCGCTGCCCGGCCTGGGCGAGCAACTGGCGAAATTCATTGGCCATCAGAATCCCTTCTACTTCCGCGTGGATCGTGTAGACGTTCAGCTTCGACGCGCTGAAGCGCTCGAGAATGAAGCGGTTGAAATCGTTGGCAGCCACCACCGGCCCGACGACTTCGTCGAAGGTCGGCAGGTCTACCGGAATTTGTGGGGTGCCCGCGCTGCCATCGGCCAAGGT
Source organism: Pseudomonas sp. BTN1 (assembly GCF_001907715.1). NCBI lineage: Bacteria > Pseudomonadati > Pseudomonadota > Gammaproteobacteria > Pseudomonadales > Pseudomonadaceae > Pseudomonas > Pseudomonas sp. BTN1. The sequence continues at coordinate 141,920 of NZ_MPBM01000038.1, forward strand.
TGGTCGAAACAGACTGGAGCCCCGGCAATCGCTGTTGTAGCGAAAGTTGAAGCCTTGCTTGGCTTGCACCACACGCTCATCGGCACGCCAGCCGGCGGCCGCTGAACAGTCGATGCGCTCGCCGAGAATGTCGCTCAAGGTGTCTACGCCGCGTCGAATCTGCTCGACCAGTTGTGCCTCGCTCCAACGCCCGGTGTTGGCTTGCCAGCCATGGTGGTCCCAGGCGTGCAGGCCGACTTCATGCCCGGCCGCCTTGGCCTGGCGCATCAAATGCCCCAGGTCTCGGCCAATCGGCTTGCCTGGCCAGGCAGTGCCGGCCAACAAGATGTCCCAGCCATACAGGCCGGCCGCGTTGGAGCGCAGCATCTTCCACAGGAACTGCGGGCGGATCAGGCGCCACAAGTGACGCCCCATGTTGTCCGGCCCGACACTGAAGAAGAACGTCGCCTTGACCCCGGCTTCGGCCAGGGAGTCGAGCAACCGCGGCACACCTTCACGGGTGCCGCGGTAGGTGTCGACGTCGATGCGAAGACCTGCCTGCATTACTTTTTATCCGCAATTTCAAGCATGGCTTCACGCAGGAAGAAATCGAGCGTGTTGCCGATGGTTTCGCTCATCTCTACGCTCGGCTCCCAGTTCAGCAGGCGCTTGGCGTTTTCGATGCTCGGCTTGCGGTGCGCCACGTCCTGGTAGCCTGTGCCGTAGAACGCCTTGCTCTCGACGTCGCGGAAACCGGCGAACGGCGGGAAGTTGTGGCGCAGTGGGTGAGCCTCGAACTGACGCAGCAGCTCTTCGCCCAACTGGCGGATGCTGGCTTCGTTTTCGGGGTTGCCGATGTTGATGATCTGGCCGTCGCAGACGCCATTGTCGTTATCAATGATGCGTGCCAGGGCTTCGATGCCGTCGGCAATGTCGGTGAAGCAACGCTTCTGCTCACCACCGTCGAACAGACGGATCGGCGTGCCTTCCACCAGGTTCAGGATCAGTTGGGTAATGGCGCGGGAGCTGCCGATACGCGCCGAGTCCAGGCGGTCCAGGCGCGGGCCCATCCAGTTGAATGGCCGGAACAGGGTGAACTTCAGGCCCTTGTCGCCGTAGGCCCAGATCACGCGGTCCAGCAGTTGCTTGGAGACGGAGTAGATCCAGCGTTGCTTGTTGACCGGGCCCACTACCAGGTTGGAGGTGTCTTCGTCGAAATACTGGTCTTGGCACATGCCATAGACTTCGGAGGTCGACGGGAAAATCACGCGCTTGTTGTACTTGACGCAGTAGCGCACCAGCTTGAGGTTTTCTTCGAAGTCCAGTTCGAATACGCGCAGCGGGTTACGGGTGTATTCGATCGGCGTGGCGATGGCCACCAGCGGCAGCACCACGTCGCATTTCTTGATGTGGTACTCGATCCATTCGGTGTGGATGCTGATGTCGCCTTCCACGTAATGGAAGTTGGGGTGGCTGCGCAGGCGCTCGATGGCGTCTGAGCCGATGTCCAGGCCATAGACTTCGTAGCGGTCGTCACGCAGCAGGCGCTCGGACAGGTGGTTACCGATAAAACCGTTCACGCCCAGGATCAGCACACGGGTACGGCGCGGCTTGCGGCCCGACTCGGCGCCGCGCAGCACGGAACCGTCTACCAGGCCCAACTCATCGGCCAGGGACGGGCCGGCCAGGTACAGGCCGTTTTCGTTGCGCTGGCCGAACTTGACCACCAGGGAATCTTCACCGCAGGCAATGCGCAGGGGGTTGACGCTGATTACACGGCCAGGCGCCAGACCTTCGTTGCCCTTGACCACGTCGGCTTGCCACACGATCAACTTGTGCTCGCCCACGGCGCAGAAGGCGCCCGGGTACGGCTGGGTCACTGCACGTACCAGGTTGAACAGTTGCTCGGCGGGCTTTTTCCAGTCCAGCTTGCCATCGGCGGCGGTGCGACGACCGAAGTAGGTGGCTTTGCTCTCGTCCTGGGCGGTTTCGCTCAGCTTGCCCTGGGCCAGCTGTGGCAGGGCATCACGCAGCAGCGCCGTGGCCGCCTCACGCAGCTTGGCGTGCAGGCTCAGGCCGGTATCGCTGCGCTCGATGGTGACTTTCTGCTGGGCCAGGATGGCGCCGGCATCGGCACGCTTGACCATGCGATGCAGGGTCACACCGGTTTCGGTTTCGCCGTTGACCAGCACCCAGTTGGCCGGCGCGCGGCCACGGTATTTAGGCAGCAACGAGCCGTGCAGGTTGAACGCGCCTTTGCGGGCGGTGGCCAACAGCGGCTCGCTCAGCAGGTTGCGGTAGTAGAACGAGAAGATGTACTCCGGGTTCAGCTTGGCGATGCGTTCGATCCACAGCGGGTGGTTGGCGTCTTCCGGTGCATGCACCGGGATGCCATTGCGGGCGCAGAGTTGGGCGACGGAACCGTAGAAGTTGTTTTCCTTGGGGTCATCGGCATGGGTGAACACGGCGGCAATGTCGTAACCGGCGCTGAGCAGCGCTTCAATGCCTGCGCAGCCAATATCGTGGTAGGCGAATACAACAGCTTTTGAACTCATGACTGGACCTGATCCGAAGAAGAAGTAGAAGTATGGGAAGACACCAGGCCGTCGACCACGACGACTGGAGCCGGTGCTGCCGGTTGGTTGCGCAGCACTTTTTCAATAAAGAAGCGTGGGCGGGCGCGGACATCGCTGTACATGCGGCCCAGGTATTCGCCCAAAAGACCCATGCCGATGAACTGGCCACCGGTGAACACAAACAGCACCGCAAACAGCACGAACAGGCCATCGCCAGCCCAGTCGGCGCCGAAGGCCAGGCGCATGACGATCAGGGCAAAGGCAAACAGCACGCCCAGCGCCGCGAGGCTGAAGCCGACGATGGACAGCAGGCGCAAGGGCGTGGTGGTCATGCAGGTCAGCAGGTCGAACATCAGGCTGATCAGGCGCATGGCGCTGTATTTGGATTCGCCGTGCTCACGTTCGGCGTGGTGCACCAGGATTTCCGTGGTGTGGCGGGCAAAGCCGTTGGCCAGGATCGGGATGAACGTGCTGCGTTCACGGCAGGCGAGCATGGCGTCGACGATGGTGCGGCGGTAGGCGCGCAACATGCAGCCGTAGTCGGTCATGGCCACGCCGGTAGAGCGCTGCACGGCAAGGTTGATCAAGCGCGAGGGCCAGCGGCGGAAGGCCGAGTCCTGGCGGTTATTACGCACGGTGGCGACCACGTCGTAGCCCAGGGCGGCTTGCTCGACCAGGCGCGGGATTTCTTCCGGCGGGTTCTGCAGGTCGGCGTCAAGGGTGATCACCACTTCGCCACAGCACTGTTCAAAGCCGGCCATGATCGCCGCGTGCTGGCCGTAGTTGCGGTTAAGGATCACCGCTACCACATTGCTGCCGTCTTCCGCGGCGGCGTCTTCGAGCAGTTGGGCCGAGTTGTCGCGGCTACCGTCATCCACCAGGATGATTTCGTATTCGTAGGCCAGCTGCTTGCAGGCTGCCGTGGTGCGACGCAGCAACTCAGGCAGGCTTTCTTGTTCGTTGTAGACCGGGATAACGATCGACACGCAATGAATAGGGTAGGGTTTCAAAGATTCATGACCTCGGGCTAAAGCGACTTCAAGCGTGAAAACGGCAGCGTTCATTGGGCAAAACTACAGCCCGCAGGTTACAAAACGGGGCTAAAGATGATGCGTTTTCAATAGGTTAGTCGATAATCCACGGATTGCTCTCAAGTGTTGCCTACAAGGTTAAGCGCAAAAATGTGCAACGAATATGAAAGGCGGATGAAAAACTCGTTTATTTGACAGGCAGACAGCTAGGGTTCAGCTAAGTAATCAAGGCGTTACATGTAGGCCTCACAGGGCGATATCGGAGCTTCGTGCAAGACGCTTGGTTCAATCTGAGCGAGGCGATCAGCCCAATGTTTGCCCTTCAACAATCTTCTCTGCATTGGCGCTCAAGTGCCGGTAAAGTAAGCCCTCTCTTGCCAGGGTACTCGGATGAATAGCGTGCAGCTTTTACGCGGCCAGTTGCGGCCAGCGCTGATGGGATTGTTGATGACGGTGGCCTGTGTCACCAGCGTGCGGGCTGATCAGGGCGTCGCGCTGACCCCACTGGACCAGGTGCCGGACGGGGTGGAAGTGCGCGGCAAGCAGGTCGCCGCCTATACCTGGGATGACCGCCAAGGCAAAAACCTGCTGGTACTCGCCGAGCAAGTCGGTGAGCGCGATGACGATGGTACCCAGTCGGCCTTTGTCTACGCGGCGCAATACGTGCTGGGAGGCGAGCGCCCCAAGCGCGTGTGGATGCTGTACGACGATGTACAGCACTGCGAATTCGACGCCGGGCTGCGCTTTGATCGGGCTGCCACCAAGGTCACCGACCTGCTGGGCGACGGCAATACCCAGGCCACGGTCGGTTATTCGCGGGCCTGCACCAGTGATGTCAGCCCCAACGAATTCAAGCTGATCATGCATGCCGGAAAGTCCGAGAAGTATCGTCTGCGCGGCCTCGACCGCGTGGGCGCAAGTTGGTGGGATGAGGACGCTGGCGCCTTGCGCGGCATGCCACTGCCCACTGACTGCAGCGTCGTGGCGCAGCAAGCGTTGGTCAGCCAATACAAGGAGCAGGGCACCGAACTGCCCCTGCCAGGCTGCTATGGCGACGAGAAGGACTTTGCCAAGGCGCCGGACAGTTACCTCGCTTTTATGCGCCAGCAGTGGTTCGCGCTGATGCAGCAACAGGACGCCGACTGGAGCCAGTCCCAGGCCCAACCCCAGGCAGCCAGTGAGGACGACGATACAGCCCCGTGATTTTGTGCCAGGGCCGCTCCTGGGTTAGACTCGGCCTTCGCCAACCCACTAAATACATCGACTAATCAAATAGTTGGTCGATGTATTTAATCCAAAGGCTGATCTACCTTGACCGAGTCCATTCGCAACCCGCTGACCCTTTACCTCACCCGCCTGGCGCCTTCCAGCCAGTTAACCATGCGCTACGTGCTGCAGGATGCCGCCGACCGCCTGGGTTTCGAAGATCTCAACCTCGAAGAGATTGACTGGCACCTGCTGCAGCCCGAACACGTCATCGCACTGGTGGCTGCCTTGCGCGAGGACGGCTTAGCGCCGAACACTTCGTCGCTGTATGTGAATGCGGTGCGCGGGGTGATGAATGAGGCGTGGCGCATGAGCTTGATCAGCCAGGACCACCTGTTGAAGATGCGCTCGGTCAAGGCCACACCCGGTACGCGCCTGAGCCAGGGCCGCAATCTGCGCCGCACCTTGATCCGCGAGATGCTCGACGTCTGCGCCGCCGACCCCCGGCCTCAGGGCCTGCGGGATGCCGCAGTGATCGGTCTGTTATATGGCTCGGGCATGCGCAAGTCGGAGTCGGTGAACCTGGACCTGGCACAGATCAACTTTGACGAGCGCAGCTTGCGCGTGATCGGCAAGGGCAACAAAGAGCTGGTCAAGTACGCGCCGGACTGGGCGTTTGCCGAGCTGCAGGCCTGGCTGGCGTTCCGCCGCGAGCACCTCAAGGAAGGCGAGCAGGACGACAGCTTCTTGTTCAACCGTATCCGGCGAGGCAGCCATATCACCCGGGAACGCATCACCAAGCATGCGATTTACTACATCGCGCGCCAGCGCGGCGATCAAGTGGGGGTCAAGATCATGCCCCATGATTTCCGTCGTTCGTTTATCACGCGGGTGATCGAGGAGCATGATTTGTCGATTGCGCAGAAACTGGCGCATCACACCAATATCCAGACCACCGCCAGCTATGACGTGCGTGACGACAATGAGCGGCGGCGGGCGGTGGATCGATTTGATTTGTAGGCTTGTGGATACACCACGATTCAAATGTGGGAGCTGGCTTGCCTGCGAAGAGGGCCTCACAGGCAACCAGAATGTTGAATCTGCCTGCTCCTCTGCTCAGGAGGAAGGCGGGACGCTTGAGACCAGGTGAGCCGGCAAGCGCCGCAACGTCCACAAGGTGGTCAGCATCGCGGCAAGCGCACACAGCGCAATGCCGATCAACATCGGCACCGGTGTATGGTCGGCAAAGATCCCCACCAAGGTCATCGCCACAGCCGCCGTGACCATCTGGATCGCGCCCAGCAGTGCAGACGCAGAACCCGCCACCGCACCATGATCCTCCAGCGACAGTACCCCGGCCGCCGGCAATAGCAGGCCAAGAAAGCCAAAACCGATAAACAACAGCCCCATCATCAAGCCCAGGCTGTCACCCCACAGTGTAGTAGCCGCCAGCAAGCTCATGACCGCCGCCACGCCCACCACCGACCAGCGAATCAACGGCGCCAGGCCAAAGCGGGCGCTGAGGCGGGCGGTCAATTGGCTCATGGCAAAAAACGAAGCCGCGTTGAGCGCAAAGCACAGGCTGAACTGGGTCGGTGTCAGGCCAAAAAATTCGATGTACACGAAGGGCGCGCTGCCGATGAACACGAAAAAGGTGGCCAGGCCAAACCCGCACACCACCGACAACCCCGTAAAGACCGGGTCGCGGAGGAGGGCGCCATAACTGCCGAATGCCTGGCCCAGTGTCTTGCCCAGGCGGCGCTCGGCCGGGTGGGTTTCTGGCAGTTGTACGGCGGTCATCACCAGACACAGCACGGCCACCACCGCCAACACGGCAAACACTTCGCGCCAGCTCCAGATCGAAATCACCAGGCTACCGGCCAGCGGCGCGAGGATCGGCGAAACACTCATCACCAGCATCAACAAAGCCATCAGACGCGCCGCTTCATGGCCGGTATACAGGTCACGGACAATCGCCCGTGGGATCACCATGCCCGCACAAGCACCGAACGCCTGCACCGCACGAAAACCAATCAACACTTCGATGGTCGGTGCCAGCGCGCAGCCGACGCTGCCAATGGCAAAGATCACCAAACCCGCATAAATCGGTGGTTTACGCCCGAACACGTCGCTGAGGGGGCCGTAGAACAACTGGCACACGCCGATAATCATGAAGAACACCGTCAAACTCATCTGCACGGCCGCCGGCGAGGCCTGGAGGCTGGCGCCCAGGGTCGGCAGTGCCGGCAGGTAGATGTCGATGGCAAACGGGCCGATTGCGGTGATCAAGCCCAGCAACAGGGCGAGGCGGGCGATACGTTGAGGCATTTGGCAGATCCAGGTAGAGCAACGGACGGTCAGCTTAAGGGAACCGCGCAGATCCGCAAACTTAGGCTTCACTAACAAGCAACAGCTGCCGATACAGCTAGCAACGACACTGAAACGGTTGGGCTCCCAACCGGCGGTCCTGGCACGGGGTACCACTATGACGATCAAATTACGCTTGGTGCTGTTGATTGCGACCGGGTTGCTCACCGCTTTGATCATGAGCCTGGCTGGCTACCTGGGCAATACGCGGATGGCCGATGCGGTACAGGATAACGACGTCAGCATGACGGTACTGCGCAACCACATGGAAGCCGACATGATGCACGACGCCCTGCGTGCGGATGTACTGTCAGCCATGTTGGTCGGGCTGGGCAAAAGCACCAGTACGGCGGCCGAGGTCAACAGCTCGATCAAGGAGCATGCCGAGCACTTTCGCGAGGTGCTGGCGGACAATCTCAAGCTGCCGTTGGACGCCTCGATCAAGGCCAGCCTGGAAAAAATCAAACCCAGCCTGGACACCTACATCAGTGCCGGCGAGCGCATCGTCGCGCTGGCCCTGGACAATCCCGAGGCCGCACGAGGGGAACTGCAGACCTTCAATGCCGCGTTCAGCCAGTTGGAAGAACAAATGGCGGCGTTGAGCGAACTGATCGAAAACAATACCCAACTCACCAGCACCGGTACCCGGCAAACCATCAGTAACGCTAACTGGACCTTGATTATTGTATTGGGGGCGAGCCTGCTGTTGCTGCTGGCACAAGGACGTTGGGTGACCCTGAGCATCATGGGGCCGTTGCGCACCGCCAGCCGTATTGCCCAGAGCATTGCCCATGGCAACCTGAGCGAGCCGATTGCCGAACCCAAGAACCAGGACGAAGCCAGTGCACTGATTCGCAGCCTGGCGACGATGCAGCGGGATTTGCGCGGCATGATCGAAGTGGTTCGCAGCAACGCCCATGGCGTCAATGGCATGAGCGAGCGCCTCAGCCAGGGTTGCCATGAAGTGGCAGGCAGCAGCCAGCAACAAAGCGTCGCCGCCAGCACCATGGCCGCCGCCGCGAGCGAAATGACCGCCAGCATCGAAGAAATCACCCGTCACGCCCAACGTGCCCTGGACATGGCCAGCCAGGCTGAAACCCTGGCCAAGGACGGCGGCCGGGTTATCCACCAGGTGGTCAGCGACATGGATGGCATCGCCCGTTCTGCCCAACAGTCAGCCCAAGTGATCCGCACGCTGGACAAGGAGTCCGAGGCGATCTACAGCATTATCCAGGTGATCAAGGGGATTGCCGACCAGACTAACCTGCTGGCCCTGAACGCCGCCATCGAAGCCGCTCGCGCCGGTGAACAAGGGCGCGGCTTTGCGGTCGTGGCCGACGAAGTGCGCAGCCTGGCCGGACGCACCAGCGCCTCCACCCAGGAAATCGCCAGCATGGTCGGGAGTATCCAGCAGAACACCCGTGAAGCGGTGATCAGCATGGAGGAGGGCGTTGCCCAAGTGGACAAGGGCATGGCGGTGACTGCCGAGGTGGAGCGCGCCATTCGCGAGATCCTCCAGGCTACGCTGAGTACCACTGAATTGGTCAACGATATTTCACGCACGATTAGTGAGCAGAGCCTGGCCAGTAATGAGATCGCTCATCAGGTGGAGAGAATTGCGGGGATGTCGGAAAGTAACAGTCGGGTGATTGGCGAGACGGCGTCGACGACGGATGAATTGTCGAGTTTGGCGGGGAAGCTTTCGCAGTCGGTGGATCGGTTTAGGCTTTGATCTGGGGTAACAGCTTATAACTCAACTAAATAGTCATTTAGTTTAGTTATGCATAAAGGATATTAAAAAGGAGAAGGGTAGCTCAGCAGATGAACTCGGGGTAGCTCATCCTTGCTCGTTATCTTCCAAATTTGAACGCTATCTCTCAAGGATTAGAAATTAGCGCCCAGTGAAATCACGTGTAGTCGGTAACAAGTCACGTCGTTTATGGGCTGCAACCATCAATCGCGTGGATGGCTGAATTGGTCCTACGCACGAACTGGCGTCAGGATTATGGTGCCGTTAGGTTTCACTTCCAGGTCGAGTTTGTCGCCGCTGGCTAACTTGATGGCCGACAGGAGATCGTCAGTCAGCGGTATGATTAAATCGCCAGTGTCATCAGCTGCATCCTGGCATTTTACTTTCCTGCTCGTATTTTTAGCCTTGGGTTTCGGGTTCATTATTTTCTCCAGGTGATCAGATGACAGAGCCAATTTATGATTATGACCCAGCAGACTCGCTGGTTGATTCAGAGGCCGTAGCTGTATTTTTGGCTGATGCACACGACACCGGTGATGCAGCTTTCATTGCCGAGGCTATGGCCGTTGTTGCACGCGCCAAGATTCGTATCGAGGCAGATGGCCAAGCCCAGGATTCATCGTTCTGAACCTGTGTTGCTAGTAGCAACACCTGAGCGCTGATCACCAGGTGAAATATAGCCTCCAGAGCCCCCCAGCTCCGTATAGGATGGTTCGCATAATGTATATTATGTTAAATGAAGTGTTATGCCTTATAGGTTCATGGTCGACTCGGTTTGACGCGGGCGCTGGCGAAAGCGCTTGATGAAACTCGCGTTGATCAACTCTTCCACATCCAGATTCAAAGCACAGTTGACTAGCGCCGCTTCGCGCCTCCTACGAGAAGCGCGTCGGTAATCTCAGTTCAGCGCACAATCCGCCGCCTTCGCGATTTCTCAAGGTCAGGGTGCCGCCGAGGGCTTGTGCCAGTTGCTGGGCGATAGCCAGGCCCAGGCCCGTGCCGCCGGTGCTGCGGTTGCGCGAATTTTCCACGCGGTAAAATGGCTCAATCACACGGGCCAGCTCCTCTTCGGCAATGCCGGGACCACGATCCATCACGGTCACCGAGAGGCTGTCGCCCTCCTCCGGCTCGACCCGCAGCTGCGCGGCACCGGCGAATTTGAGCGCGTTATCCGTGAGGTTTACCAGCACTCGGCGCAGCGCGTGGGGTCGAGTGTGAATCACTGCATTGCTTTTGCCGCTGAGCTGCACGTCCTTGCCCATGTCCTGGTAGTCGAACACGAGGCTGTCGAGGAATGAATCAAAATCGGTACGGCGGCTTTCCTCGGTGGCGCCATGCACGCTGCGGGCATAGGCAACGCCTTCACGCACCAGATGTTCCATCTCGCCGAGGTCATTCCACAATTTGTCTTTGTCACCGCAGTCGTCCATCAATTCGGCACGCAGCTTCATGCGCGTGATTGGGGTTTGCAGGTCGTGGGAAATCGCCGCCAGCAGTTGCATGCGTTCTTTCAGATAGGCCGCAATGCGCGCCTGCATGGCATTGAAGGCGATGGCAGCGTGTGCGACTTCGGTCGGGCCTTGTTCATCCAGATGCACCGGGTGAGTGTTGGGATCGAGGTTTTCCACGGCCTGGGCCAGGCGGGTCAGCGGGCTTATGGCAATGCGAACGGCCAGCCACGTGCATAGAATCATCAAGGCCAACTGGCCCAGCAAAACCACCGGCAGCCACGGCGACAACGGCACCATCGAGGGGCGCACGTCGATGGTCACCGGGCTGCCGTCGGCCAGTTTCAGATGGACCTGGAAATGTTTGATAGGCCCGGGAATGTCTGTCACGGTCATCGGGTAATCCTTGCCGATGGCCTCCTTGATCGAGGTCACTGCAATCGGCGTGTCACGCAGAGCGACGCCTGGCGAGCCTTCGTCGAGCAAATAGCGGTAATTGCGTCGATCCAGTTGTTTCAACCAACTCATGCGTTCCTCGGCGGGCAAGCGGTCAAGGATGGCAATGGACGTCGATACATCGGTTTCCAGGTTACCGAGCATGGTGTTTTTCGCGGTTTCGTAACGCTCGTAATACTGCACGCCGAAGGACAAGGCCTGCGCCAGGGTCAGCCCTACCAGAAAGATCAGCGAAAGCCGCGAGATGAGGGTACGAGGCCAATGCAGCGAAGGCTTCATGCCGGTGCTCCAAGCACTTGCACCGGCAGCGAGAAGACATACCCCTCGCTGCGTACGGTTTTGATGTAAGCCGGCTCGCGCGCATCGTCAAGCAGGCGTTGGCGCAGGCGGCTGACCAGCAGATCAATGGAACGGTCGAACAGGTCGGCGTCACGGCCCTGGGTCAGGTTGAGCAACTGGTCGCGATTGAGTACCCGTTGCGGATGGTCGAGGAACACCCGCAGCAGGCGATATTCAGCGCCGCTGAGGGCGACCATGGTGCCGTCTTCATCAAGCAGATGGCGGGCGGAGGTGTCCAGGCGCCAGCGCCCGAACCCCAGCCACCTTCCGGTTTCGGTAACGACCAGGTTGGGCGGCAGCATGCGCGTACGGCGCAGCACAGCGTTGATGCGTGCCAGCAATTCACGGGCGGCGAACGGCTTGACCAGGTAATCGTCGGCGCCCATTTCCAAGCCGATGATGCGATCGGTTTCGTCGTTGCGGGCGGTCAGCATCAGCACCGGCGTGGCCTTGTGTTTGCCGGCGCGAATGTCGCGGCAGAGCACCAGGCCATCGTCGCCGGGCATCATGATGTCCAGCACGATCAGGTCTACCGGCGTGGCCTCGAGAAACGAGCGCATCTGGCGGCCATCGGCAACCACGGTGGTGCGCAGGCCGTTCTTCTTCAGGTAGTTGCCTACCATCTCTCGAATCTCACGGTCATCGTCCACGATGAGGATGTGATCAACGTGTTCCATGGGCCAAGCCTCTGTCAATGGGAATTGCGGCTCAGTCTATAGAGGCTGAGCCCGTTCGCCCGTGGCGGTTTGTATTGCAGTGTATCTGCTGTGGCGAAGGATACATGCAGAGGCAAAAACAACAATTTTCTAGGTTTTGTATGGCTGTGTATCGGGATGGGGTCCTGATACGAACCGATTTATCCGCGCCTGTTTTTGACACAGACGAGATACCTCGCGGGCTTCTAATGAGCCACATCGAGGCCAACCCTAGCGCCTCGGCTCAACCGAACGACCCAACCCTTGAAGCCTTGAGGAAACGACCATGAACACCAATACCCTCTATGCCACTTACCTGTTTGCCGCCCTGAATATCTGCACCTTCTCGGCCCGCGCCGAAGCCGACGTCACGCCGCAGACCTACACCTACGGCACGCACCTGGACATCCAGAAAGTGGTGGCATTGACACAGGATGCCGGGGCGGCCTGCGGCATTGTCGATGCCCAGCTGACCTACCTGAATTCGCAGGGCAAGACCGAGATCCTGAACTACCGCAAATTTGCCGAATGCCACAGCGATAACTGAGCCCGGCCCACATTTCATCAGGAGACCCTTATGTTCCTCATCGCATTCCTGGGCGGCTTATTGACCGTCCTCAGCCCTTGTATCCTGCCGGTCGTGCCATTTCTGTTCGCGGGTATCGACCGCACACGCTCATCGATCCTGCTTACCCTTGGTGGCATGGTCCTGACCTTCGCGCTGGTTTCCAGCCTGGCCGTGGTCAGCAGTGAATGGGTGATTCAGGCCAACAACACCGGGCGTCATGTGGCACTGGTGGTGATGGCGCTGTTTGCCTTGTCGCTGATCTCGGCGCGAATCAGTGGCTGGCTGGCCAGCCCGTTCGTGTTACTGGGCAATTGCCTCGACCCCCAGACGCGCAAAATGTCCGGGCCGCTGGGTTCGCTGATGATCGGCGTCGCCACCGGCCTGCTCTGGGCGCCGTGCGCCGGGCCTATCCTCGGGGTGATCCTTACCGGCGCCATGCTGCAAGGCGCCAATGCGCAAACCAGCCTGCTGCTGGTGGCCTACGGCCTGGGCAGTGCACTGTCGTTGGGTACGCTGATTTTCGCCGGACGTGGTTTAGTCAATCGCCTGAAGGCCTCGATTCCGGTTACTGGTTGGCTGCGGCGCGCCACCGGTTTTGCGGTCCTGGCCGCAGCGCTGATGATTTCTACCGGTGCCGACAAGACGCTGTTGGCCGGGGCGTCGTCCGAAGGCGTCAGCGTGCTGGAAAACGGGGTGCTGCAAAGCGTCCCCAAAGTCGTCGAATACCTGGTAAGCAAGGCCAAGGCCGAACCCACCCTCGACAACGCCCGAGGCCCGATGCCGTCGCTTTCTGGCGCGGTGGAATGGCTCAATTCGCCCGCACTGACCAGTGAATCGCTCAGAGGCAAGGTGGTGCTCGTCGATTTCTGGACTTACGACTGCATCAATTGCCAGCATACCCTGCCGTACGTGAAGGACTGGGCGCAGAAGTACCAGAAGGATGGCTTGGTGGTAATCGGCGTCCACACCCCGGAATACGGTTTTGAACGCATCATCAGCAATGTCAGGGATGAGGTGAAAAAGCTCGGCATCACTTACCCGGTAGCCATCGATAACAACTACGCGATCTGGCGCAACTTCGATAACCAGTACTGGCCCGCGCACTACCTGATCGACGCCAAAGGGCAAGTGCGTTTCACCCACTTCGGAGAAGGACGCTACGAGACGCAGGAAAAGATGATTCAGCAACTGCTGCAGGAGGCGAAAGCTCCAGCCGCGTAACCCTTGAAAACCCATGGCCCACAGGCAACGTGCTGTGGGCCATTAGCTTTTTCTCCTGCGGCCTGGGTTGCGCGACCACCCTCTCCCGCCAACCCCAGGCTAATCCGACACGATGCTTTTGGCCTCAAGAAATGCTTGCAGCCCAAAGACTCCAAACTCTCGGCCGACACCGGACTGCTTTACCCCGCCGAACGGCGCCAGCAGCTCTGGCGAAATTCTGTTGATCAACACCGAGCCGGCCTGCAGCTGGGTCGCCAGGTGTTGGGCACGGTCCGGTTGCCCGCGATAAGCACAACGCCCGGTATGCCCAGGCGTTGGCCGCGTCGACCCCCCCTCTCCCGCGTTTCAGCGTTGCACAACTTCAAAACGAAACCCGCCGGGCGACGTGCAAAACTCGCCTCGGCGTAGAACGCTGAAAACGCCGCTTCGCCCCTGGCGTGTCATTTCGCCGTGGCGGCTTTTTCGATGAGGCGGGCAACCGGTTCCGGGTTCGAAACCATCACCACATGTGAAGCGCCCTTGACCACTTCCACGGCTTTGGCAGCGGCGCGCTTGGCCATGAATGCCATGGCTTGCGGGGGAATGTTCTTGTCCTTGTCGCCGTAGATGTACCAGGACGGTATATGCTTCCAGGCAGGGCTGCCGGACGCTTCGTTGAGCGCCGCTTCCGCTACCGGGCGTTGGGTGGCGGCCATCAATGCCGCCTCTTTCGCGGGGACGTCAGCGGCGAACTGGTTGTGAAACTTGTCCTGCTGGATGTACAAGTCCTTGCCCCCATCGGCCAGCGGTACAGGCGCAGCCAGCGTTGGGCCCAGCGTACTGCCCGGGAATTTGCCGGCCAGCCCGGCGACGGTTTCCCCGGCCTCAGGTGCAAACGCACTGACGTAAACCAGGGCTTTGACGTTTGCATGATCGTTGGCCGCATCACTGATAACGTTGCCGCCATAGGAGTGGCCGACCAACACCACCGGCGAATGAATGCTCGTCAACAATGCCGAGATTGCCGAACCATCGCTCTTTACACTGCGCAATGGGTTGGCAGCGGCAACCACTGGATAACCGTCCTTCTCGAGAATCTTCACGACCCCATTCCAACTCGACGCATCGGCAAAGGCGCCATGTACGAGCACAATCGTGGGTTTTTCAGTTTGCGACCAGGCGTGTGTCGCCATGCTCAGGCTGACGGCGACGGCCAGTGCGGTTAGTACTTTTTTCATTGTTGACTCCAGGTTTGACGGGAAATCAGGGAGCGAAGCGAGTGAAGACAAAATCGTGATTACGCACTCGCGCCTGGTGACAGGCGAAGCAGGTTTGGTGTTGGGCTTCATCGGCCGGTTTACCGTTGATAAACCGCCCGAATCCCCAACCACCGGTTGCTGCATATTTTTTCGAGTCCTTGACCATCACCTGCACGGTCGTGGCCGGCCCCGGGATGGACGCCGGCTCGAATTCCGGGGACTGCACATGTTTCCAGGCCAGCTTTACCAGCACCGTGCCATCAGGGAATGGCAGCGTTGAATCCTGATATGCCTTGATGGCCAAGTCATTGCCCAGCACGGCTCGAAGTTCGTTCAGGGGGGCCGCTTCCTGCGCCGGCGCAATCAGCGGCCATAGGCGGTAGTTTTCCGGCAATTTCACGCCATAGATTGGAGAGGCGTCACCAGTACTGGCGTCGCCCGAGGCCACACCGGCAGCGCTCAACGCTGCGATTGCAATGGCAGCCGACATCGCGGCCAGAAATTTCAGCTTCATCATCGCCATCCTCTCAGCCGGTTTTCAAAGATGATCGGCGTCGATCACCGCCTGGGCGAAGGCTTTCGGCGCTTCCTGCGGCAAGTTGTGGCCTACACCACCGGTGATCAATCGGTACTCATACTTGCCAGTGAAGCGCTTGGCGTACGCTTCGGCAGGTGGGTGCGGTGCGCCGTTCGCATCACCTTCCAGGGTGATGGTGGGCACACTGATGGATGGAAATGCCGCGAGTTTCTTCTCCAGCGCGTCGTATCTGGCCTCGCCCTTGACCAACCCCAGGCGCCAGCGATAGTTGAAAATCGACACGGCCACGTGATCAGGGTTTTGCAAGGATGCCGCGCTGCGCTCATAAGTGGCGTCGTCGAAATTCCACTGTGGCGACGCCAGCTTCCAGATGAGCTTGGCGAAGTCATGGGTGTTTTTCTCGTAGCCCAGGCGCCCGCGCTCGGTCGCGAAATAGAACTGGTACCACCACTGCAGTTCGGCGGCTGGCGGCAATGGCGCCTTGCCCGCCTCTTGGCTGCCTATCAGGTAACCGCTCACAGCGACCAGGGCTTTCACTCTTTCCGGCCACAGTGCGGCAACGATATCCGCAGTGCGGGCGCCCCAGTCAAACCCACCCAGCACCGCGGTCTTGATCTTCAGCGCGTCCATGAAGTCGATCAGGTCGGTCGCCAGCGCAGCAGGTTGACCATTGCGAATGGTCTTGGCCGAGAGAAAATGCGTATCGCCATAACCACGCGCAGAAGGGATCAACACTCGATATCCCTTGTCCGCCAAAGCAGGAGCGACATCAGCGTATGCGTTGATATCGTAGGGCCAGCCGTGCAACAAAATGACCACAGGGCCATCGGCTGGGCCGAGTTCCGCGTAAGAAACGTTCAGCAGCCCCGCTTTCACATGCTTAAGTGCACCGAGAGAGGTGTGAGCTCCCGGGGTGATCGCCCCAATGGTGGACGCGGGTACATCAGCCGCGCTGGCTTGGGAAAAACCGACAGCCACCGCCGCGAATTGCAGCACTGCTGCTGCCAACAGCGATGGGGTAAGACCCCGCAGGCGGCTGGATTTATTTTGATTGTTCAGCAAGGTCATCTCCATGGTGTTTCTCCGTAGCGAGCCGCCGAATAGCGGCCCGGTGTGTTGGCTGAATTGCGTGTGAGCTACTGGCCTGTCTTCGTTGCGCTCAGCTTGGCGCGCAGCGGCCGGAAGGCCTCCCGCAACTCTTCGCTGAATAATTGAGGTTGCTCCCAGGAAGCGAAGTGGCCGCCCTTGTTAACCTGGTTGTAGTAGGAAAGTGATGGGTAAGCGCGTTGCGCCCAGCTTTTTGGCGCCTGATAGATCTCGTGCGGGAAGACCGTGATCGCCACCGGCACCTTGATGCTTGCGGTGTTCTGCGCGGCAGCGCTGAAATTGTTGTTGTTGTTTTCCCAGTAGAAACGCGATGACGATGCGCCTGCGTTCGTCAGCCAGTACAGGCTGATATCGTCCAGCATCTCGTCACGGGTCAATACCCGTTCAGGCTGGCCATCACTGTCCGTCCACGCGGCGATTTTTTCGTACATCCACGCCGCAGTTCCGGTAGGCGAATCGGCCAGCAGGTAACCGATAGTCTGCGGGCGCGTAACCATCATCGCGCCGTATGCTGCATTGCGGCCGAAGAAGGTGCTCAAGGAATCAAACGCCTTGCGTTCAGGCTCAGTGAGCCCGACAGGGGCCGGGTCACCACTATTGATCGGCTTGACCAATTCGGGCGGGATGGTGGCCGGCATGTTCAAGTGAATGCCCAACAGCCCCGGCGGACTCAGGCGGCCCAATGCATCCGATATGACCGAACCGTGATCTCCGCCCTGGGAAACATAGTGGGTATAACCCAGACGCTTGATGAGCACATCCCAAGCCTTCGCGACCCGATCCGGCCCCCAGCCCAATTCAGTTGGCTTACCGGAAAAACCGTGTCCCGGAATCGATGGAATGATCACGTCGAACGAATCTTCAACCTTAGCGCCGTAAGCAACGGGATCCGTCAGCGGGCCGATCGTCTTCAGGAACTCAAACTGTGAGCCAGGCCATCCGTGTGTCAGAAGCAGCGGCATCGCGTTGGGGTTTGGCGAGCGAACATGGATGAATTGAATGTCCACGCCGTCGATAGTCGTGATGAATTCAGGCAGCGCATTGAGCTTCGCTTCGGCCTTGCGCCAGTCATAGCCGCTGCCCCAATACTTCACCAGCGCCTGGACCTGGGCCAACTGCACGCCTTGGGAAACGTCGTTGACGGTCTCTTTGTCCGGCCAGCGGGTCGCCGCAATGCGCTTTTTCAGATCGGCCAATTGAGCTTCATCGACGTGAATTCGATAAGGTCTAATCGATTCGGGATGGGTCGAGGCCGAGCTGGCAACTGACGCATCGACGGCCGGGCCACCAGCCCAGGCAGCACCGCTGCCGGCTATCAGGGCCAACCCCAAAGCGCCCATTCTCACGGAAGAAGCCAGACAATGGCGCCAGGTGAAACCGAACGTAGCTGCAGGCATTTTGAATTTCCTATAAGTCATTGGTCGACAACGTCGCGAAACGCACAGGGATAACCGCGAGTTAAATGAGTCATCCATTGGAAAAGGTTTGCGCCTTCTCGATGGGTTCATTTAAAGCCCCGCGGGTATCCCGTATGTGTCATCAACCGACTTAAAGGAATCGCTGTGTATCTATCCAAAGCGCAGATACAAAACGATACAAACCGACCACTCGCTCATAAAAAAGCCAATGCCCCGACTTGTCGGGGCATTGGCTTTTCTGGGACCTGGAAAACATAAGGGCTTTTCAGCCCATCAAGCTCGGCAAAGGGCATAGAGACCGCGTCGATTGCCAGGCAGCATGACTTGGTTACCCAAGGAACAGGCAGATACCCCGCTCCACTTCACGCCCTTCCACGCCTGCAAGAAACTGCAGAAATTTGCCCCTGATTCTGGTTAGCGTTCACCATCGTTTCTACCGCGTTAGCAATCTGATTGAAGCTACTGCTGTTCAGCGACCAAGCAATCTCTTCAGCACCAGTAGAGCAACAGCCCCGATTGCCAGTGCAGCAACCGGTTTTTCTTTGACGAATGTAGAAACGCTGTCCAGTGCGTCACCATAGGTTTGCGTCAGTTGACCCGCAGCCTGGCGTCCAGCGCCCTCAGCTTCCAACTTCGAATCACCAAAAAGCTTCCCGACTGCGCTCTGCGCTTTGCCAGCAACCTTTTCTACAACGCCTTCTACCTGTTCGCTCTTCATGATTAACCAAACCTTCGTGTGTGATTGGGTAACCCAGGAAAAACCCGGGTTTGAGGCAACGTGCAAAGCGTTAGGTGGACAGGCTTATTGATTAGTTCAAAGTTGATGAGCCTCACTTAGTCCAGATCAACCGATAAGTCTTCTTCCCTGTAGCGGCATCGTGATAGGGGTTTTCGCCCGGGACCTCTCGCGTGCGCACGCACGGGCGTCCCTCGCAGTCAATAATGGCGGCGTCACCACCCTGGCGTTTCAACGCTTCTATGTTTTGCTCAAGCGCCGCTAACTCTCGTTGCCTTTGCGCTCTTCATCTTGAATTCGATCAAAGGACTTTATATATCTGCGAAACCACCCGCCTCATCGCCTCCTCAATCGTCCCTTCATTGCGACAGATCACCCACCCCTGCCCCACCGCCGCTCGTTCAAACGCCTCGGTACACACAACTTGCTCCTCCAGCTTAAACATCACCGTACTGCTCAGCCCGCGCCGTCGTGCTGCCGCCCGTGCCCAGGATATTTGCGCCGCGGTGACAACCCCCACATGCAGATCCGGCACTTGCACCTGTCGATCAATGTTCAGCTCAAGAATGTCTGCAAAGGGTATCAATCGACGAAACGCAGCATCAGACGGGTACCAGCGATCCATCAGGATGATGCTGTCAGGTGGCTGTGCGGCCAGTACGTGCTGGGTAATCCAGCTGCGGCTGTCAGCAAAGCGCTCACACACCTCAAGTTCCAGATCCCGGCTGGGGTCTCTGGCGAATTTGTTAACCAGCGCCATCGTTTGCGCTCGATAGGGATCGCTCTTGCGCTCGCACAGTCGGACGACCTTTTTATTGTCGGCCCTCAACGCTGTCGTAACGGCCTCCAACAGCGTGGTTTTGCCGGTACCCTTGGGCCCATCCAACGAAATAAACAGCGCCCGAGTCATACGAGCGCTGCGTCATCGTTAAGGTTGTACAGTTCCATGGGGCCTCTAGTTTGAGCATTTGGGCAAATTGGACTTCATTATGGGGAACCCTATCGCCCAACGCGAGGCTGGACTGGCCGCCGCGCCCTCCCCGCGTCGACGGTCAGTCATTCAGCATCCGGCTTTGCGGCACGCCAGCCTCGTACCTCAACGCCCACGGCGCAATCAACCGCTGCGGGGTCTGGCAGGTTTTGCGTTTAAACACGAAGTTGCGGCATTTCTCGGCAAACTGCTGGCGATTTTCCACCATGTCGAATCGCATCTGTGCCAGTTCCTGGTCGCGACAGCGTTCAACTTGCTGAGTATCCAGCGTGGCTTTACGTGTGCGTGCATGAAGGTACTTATCATCGGTCAACGCACTGTCGGCCTGTTGCAAAAGCCATAAGCCAAATGCTTGCGGGCAACGCGGGCCGATGGCCTGAACCATGCCGTACTGCTGAGCCTGGATGGCGCTGATGGGCAGGCATTCTTCGGTAAGCTTATGCGCGATTTCGCTGCCCACGGCCCGTGGCAGGCTGTAGGTCCAGTATTCGGAGCCGTAGAGTCCCATGGTCTTGTAGTGCGGGTTGAGCACCACACCTTCGCGGGCCAATACAATGTCGGCGGCCAGCGCCAGCATCACGCCGCCTGCGCCTGCGCTGCCGGTCAGGCCGCTGATCACCAGCTGCCTGGCAGTGAGCAGCTCCAGGCACACATCGTCGATGGCTTGAATGTTGGCCCAGGCTTCCAGCCCCGGCACGTCGGCGGCCTGGATGACGTTTAGGTGCACCCCATTGGAAAAGCTGCCGCGCCCGCCCTTGATCAGCAACACTTGGGTATCTCGCGCCTTGGCCCAGCGCAACGCTGCGACCAGCCGCTGGCATTGTTCGGTGCTCATGGCGCCGTTGTAGAACTCGAACGTCAGTTCGCCGATGTGGCCGAACTCTTGGTAGCGAATGGGTTGATAGACCCGCTCGTTGAACGCCTGGCAGGCGATTGAACTGTCCAGCACCGGCACCCCGGCCAACTGCTCAGCCAGAACGTGCCGTGCCGGTCGCTTGAAGGTCTCTGGGCCTTTGGGTTTGAGCGAGCCGATCCACAGGCTGTGATCTCCAGCCGCTACCAGCACGGCATCGTCCTGCACTGCGAGGATTTCTCCGGGAGTGCCCTGGCGAGCGTCCAAGTGCGCGTCGTAGAGGTAATATTGCCCGCCCAACAGGCTGGCCAACACGCCGGGCTGGCCATCGGCAGCGTCGATGCTGCGTTTGATAAAGCCTGCGCAATCGAACCAACTGAAGGTGCGGTCGGCCTGGGTCATGTTCGGCTGCAAGCGTCCGATGACGCTGGGTTGGGTGTAATCGAGCGGTGTCGGGACGAATCCCTTGGCGAATTTCGCCACTACATCACGGATGCAAACCATCGCG
Source organism: Pseudomonas sp. BTN1 (assembly GCF_001907715.1). Taxonomy (NCBI): domain Bacteria; kingdom Pseudomonadati; phylum Pseudomonadota; class Gammaproteobacteria; order Pseudomonadales; family Pseudomonadaceae; genus Pseudomonas; species Pseudomonas sp. BTN1. The sequence continues at coordinate 162,945 of NZ_MPBM01000038.1, forward strand.
GCGTCGCTCACCAGGCCGTTGTACAGCTCGGATTTGCGCACCTGGGCGGGCATGTCGAACTCACAGGTGGACCAGATTGGCCCGGCGTCCATTTCCTCCACCGCTTGCAAGGCGGTGACGCCCCAACGGCGGGCCTGCTGGGTGATGGCCCAGTCCAGCGCACTGGCGCCACGGTCGCCGACGATGCCCGGATGGATGATCACCACCGGGCGTTGCGGATGGCTCCACAGTTGATGCGGCACACGGTCCTTCAAAAATGGGCAGATCACCAGGTCGGCGCCAGACGCCTCGACCTGCTGGCATACCGTGGCTTGATCGGTGAACACCACAATGCTGGGGTCGTGACCCGCTTGGCGCAGATCCAGCCAGGCCCGTTGGGTTAAACCGTTGAATGCCGATGATAACAACAGGATCTTCAGTGATCGCATGGCTGACTCTTCCTTGAGAATGTGCGACCGGAGCAGCCCGTTGAGCCGTCCCTGGCCATCGATAAGCGCCCAAGGTTATAGAGCGAGCCAGCCTCCCCACCTGATCGAGATCAATAGATGAAAGCGGCTTATTTTTTCTGAATCACCGCGCAACCTACTCATCAAATGAACATGCCCTGCTCGGGTACGCCTTGTTAACCGTAACGGAGCCACGTTCATGTTCGAGAAACCGCATTACCTCATCAGTTTCATCCTCGACAACCAGCCACAAAGCCGCACGCTTGAGCACGATGCCGACACGCTGGACCCTCAATGGGCCGAGTCCCTGCTCAGGCAGCGCTTTGCAGAGCTCAAGGACGCGAAATTGAGCGACGTCCAGGTGCAAAAGCGCAACAAGCCCGCCGATGAAGGCCATGACATCCCAGGGCATTACCAGCAGCCCTGATTTGCGTATCAGAAAAGCGCTGCCCGTTTATCAATCACTGAATATTCGGAGGACCTATGAACCCGACAACTCAAGGTTTGCCCTGCGCCTGCCCAGGTTGCACCTGCCAGGTGACCCATGACATGCGTCACCAGCGCAACGGCAAAGCCTACTGCAGCCAGGCATGCGCCGACTTGCACCCACAGGGTCAAGCGTGCCCCAGTGTTGATTGCCATTGCGAGTCGAATGTGAAGGTGCGAGACCGCTCCGTCAGCGATAGCCAGCTCGACGAGGCGATCGAAGAAACCTTTCCTGCAAGCGATCCCATATCGCCTTGATCATTCAGCCCCACTAGGAAAACGGGGGCTGCATCGTGGCTCTAGGGTCTAGCAGTTGACAGCCCCCGGCAAAACTCAACAACCTGCACGTCTCACCGCCCTGCCCTGAGGCTGCCCTTGGACTATTTCACCGCGCTCACCGCCTTCATCGAAGCCGCCGAAGGCAACAATTTCTCGCGTGCCGCCGAGCGCTTGGGGATCAAGGCCTCAACGGTTTCACGCTATGTGAAGGAACTTGAGCAGGACCTGGGCATCGCGCTGTTCAACCGCTCCACACGCACGCTGCATCTGACCGAAGGCGGCCAGACCTTCCTGATACACGCACGCAGAGTATTGGATGAACTGGAACACGCCAAGGCAGCCACGTCTGCGCTGAACCAGCATCCCCGGGGCGTGTTGAAACTCAACCTGCCACCGGCGTTTGCTCGCCATCACATCCTGCCGGCGTTGAATGACTTTCTGGCGCGCTACCCGCAGATCAGCGTGGAACTGGTGCTGGATAACAACAAGGTCAATTTGATTCATGCCGGCGTCGACTTGGCCATCCGCATTGGCGAGCTGGCCGATTCGACGCTCAAGGCACGCAAGCTCAGCGACGGCCACTACCGCTTGGTGGTCAGCCCGGCGTTTGGCACGCAGCACCCTCCTCCGTCCACGCCCACGGACTTGGCCGGTGTGCCTGCGGTGCTGGGCACGGCGACCGGCGGCGATATCAGTTTTGTATCCGCCGGCCGCGCGTTCCCGTTGCTGCATGACGGCGTGATTCGAATCAATGACCTGGACGCGCAACTCATCGCCGTGCGCCAAGGCTTGGGCTTTGGGCTGTTGCCGGACTGGCTGGTGGCGCGAAGTATCGAGGCCGGTGAGTTGGCAGTGTGGCTACCCGAATGGCACATCCAGGGCGTGGAGCGGGCGTTTGCGGTGTGGTTTGTGTACCCGCCCAAGCGCATCGTGTCATCGAAGGTCCGGTGTTTTATCGACTTTATCGTTGAACGACTGGGCGAAACACCGGACTGGAAGTGACTCAACTGAAGCGGATATCCAACGCACGCAAGTAGGTTTGCAGCCCCGCATCCTGAATCGGGATCAGGAACGCCTCGCTATCCGATTCATTAAAATGCGCATGCCAGTAACCGGGTGGTGTGACAAACGCCAGGCCGGGCGACCAGTCGACCCGCTGCGGGTTACGGATTTGCCCATCCGCGTCCAGCTCGGTGCCCACCAATGAATAACAGCCCTTGGGGCAATCAATAATGAAGTCCAGTGCAATCGACTGATGCCGATGGGGTTTCTGCACCGATCCCGCCGGCAGAATTCCGTACATGGCCCACAGCACGTGAGTCACCGTGCGCGTCTGCGGGAAATGACGGTTGCCCAGCAGGATGCTGATGCGGCTGCGGTCCTGTGCCCTGGGATCATCGGCCGCTTCACGCAACTTCGCGTTGGCCAGCGCTGCTGGGTACAGGGTCGGCGCAAAGCGATCGGCGCGGGGTGTCACCCCCAGGTAACGCAGCAACGGCTCATCGTGAACATAGTAAAGACGTGCATCCTCGCGGGCACTGAAGTGCGCCTGCTGTAATCCCGGCAGGGCAATAAAGCAGCCCTTGGACCATTGAATCTCATACTCCCCCTGAACCACGCTGCCTTGCCCGGCAATCACGTAGAACACCTGGGAAGTGGCGTTGGGTTGCAGGGTCAGTGTGTCACCACGGTTAAGGCGCATGAAGTTTGCGCATAACCCGGGGCCGGTGGCGGGGCCTTCGCAGCCCAAAGCCTCGCTGAGGTCCAGCGGTACCACGCGGGAGGGGCCATTGTCATACAGCGAGGCGGGAAAGCTGTGGTAGGGAATGCGGGAAATCAGGTTGGCACTGATGGGGTTCGCCGCCTTACTGTACTCGAAGTACTCGGCGTCCACTTGGTTGATATCCGTCAGTGCGGGGTCCAATTCACGGTTCATCAGGCTCACCTCAGTCTTGGGCTGGATCGCGCAGCGCGGTTGAAGCGCTGCACGGGGTGAGTGGACTATAGGCATTGCCCACTGGCGGATGAATGCCTGTGACGGCACAGCAGTTATGCGAAACGGGGCAGTTAACGCAACTGGAACCAGGTGGTTTTCAGTTGCGTGTACTTATCAAACGAATGCAGCGACAAATCGCGCCCGAACCCCGACTGCTTGCCGCCGCCAAACGGCACGGTCACATCCAGCGCATCAATGGTGTTGACCGACACGGTGCCAGCGTTCAGGGCACGGGCCACGCGATGCGCACGGTTCAGGTCATCACTCCACACCGAGGCCGCCAGGCCATAAAGGCTGTCGTTGGCTTGCTGAATGGCCTGTTCTTCGGTATCGAAAGCGCTCACCGCCAGCACAGGCCCAAACACCTCCTCCTGGGAAAGGCGCATGTCAGCGGTGACGTTGGCGAATATCGTCGGCTGGATGAAGTTTGAACAACCCTCAATGTTCAACTGTTGGCCACCGGTCAACAGCGTGGCACCGTCTGCGTGCGCCCGGCCGATGGCTTGCATGATGCGTGCGGTTTGCCCGCTGTCGACAATTGCACCGGCGGCGCTGGCGGGATTAAGTGGGTTGCCGGGCATCCAGGCGCGGGATTTATCGATCAGGCGCTCGATGAACTCGTCGTGGATGCAGCGTTGCACGTAGAGGCGCGAATTGGCCGAACACACCTCGCCCTGGTTGAAGAAAATCCCAAAGGCCGCCTTCTCCGCCGCCAGGTCCAGGTCCTGACAGTCTGCAAACACCAGGTTCGGGCTCTTGCCACCACACTCCAGCCACACCTGTTTGAGGTTGGACTGGGCGGCGTACTGCATGAAGTATTTGCCCACCTGGGTGGAGCCGGTAAACACCAGGCAATCAACGTCCGGGTGCAACCCCAGTGCCTTGCCGGCGCCCTCGCCCATACCTGGCACCACGTTTAGCACGCCTTCGGGGATGCCTGCCTCCAGCGCCAGTTGGGCCAGGCGCAGGGCGGAAAACGGCGATTGCTCAGCGGGCTTGAGCACCACGCTATTGCCGGCCGCCAAGGCGGGTGCCAGTTTCCAGGCGGCCATGTCCAGCGGAAAATTCCACGGCACCACCGCGGCAATCACACCCTGGGCTTCGCGGGTGATGGTCGCCAACGCGTTGTGGGCAGTCGGCGCGACCTGATCGTAGAGCTTGTCCAGGGCTTCACCGTACCAGGCGAACACATGGGCCGCGCCGGGCACGTCGACGTTATAGGCGTCCATTACCGGCTTGCCCATGTTCAGGGAGTCCAGCAATGCGAGTTCTTCGCGGTGGGTCATCAACAGGTCGGCGAGTTTGATCAGGACTTTTTTGCGTTCGCCTGGAGGCATGCGCCGCCACGGGCCGTTCTCAAAGGCGCGGCGTGCGGAGCGCACTGCCAAGTCCACTTCAACCTCACCGCAGGCGGCGACACGTGCAAGGAGCTGGTTGGTCGCAGGGTTGATGGCGTCAAAGGTCGCCCCGGACAGTGCGGCGACGGCCTGGCCGTCGATCAAGGCGGTGTTGATGAAGGTTTGACGGGCAGCGCGTTGCTGCCAGTAGTCGAGGTTGAACATGCTGTACTCCTATGTAATTGGGTCTAATCCACGCGGCGGCAAGCCCGACGCCGAACGCAATGCTCAAGGCAACGCAGTGCCAATGTGGGAGCGGGCTTGCTCGCGAAGGCGGTGTATCAGTCAATATCAATGTTTGCTGGGCCGACGTCTTCGCGAGCAAGCCCGCTCCCACAGGGGGCCTGCGCTTGACTGATTGGCATTAGGGAACGCCCGTTTTTTTTCTTATTCGGCCATGTGCAATTCCGGCATCCCCACCCGGAACCCTCGGGTGAGGCACAGCAAACACAGCAGCCCCAGGGCCATCCAGCACAGGCCGATGGTGAACGACAGGCCGGACAGGCTCGTCCACAACCACAGCGTGCTGAGAAACCCCAGGCCTGGCAGGGCGGCGTACAGCAGATAGTTGCGTGTACCGCGCAGCTTCTGGTCGCCCAGGTAATGTTTGATCACGGCCAGGTTCACCGCCGAAAACGCGAACAGCGCGCCAAAGCTGATCATGTTGGCCACGGTGTCCAGGCTGATAAACAGCGCAATCAGCGAAAACAGGCTGACCAGCATGATCGCGTTGGCCGGGACGCGTTTTTTCGTCACCAGCTTGCCGAATACCCTGGGCAATGCGCCGTCGCGGCCCATGGCGAACAGCACCCGGGACACGCTGGCCTGGGAGACCATCGCGGAAGCGAAACAACCCGCCACGTAGGTGGCGGTAAATGCACTCACCAGCAGCTCGCCGCCGACCCGGCGCATCACATCGACCGAAGCCGAGTCGGGATCGGCAAAACTATCCCATTCCGGGAAGACCATCTGGGCGCAATACGACACCACCAGAAACAGCAACCCACCGATCAGCGACACCGCCATGATCGCCTGCGGAATGGTACGGCGCGGGTCAGGTGTCTCTTCAGCCATGGTCGACACGGCATCGAAACCCAGGAACGACAAGCACAGCACCGCCGCGCCGGTCATGATCAGCGGCACACTGAAACCTTCATGGTAAAACGGCTTGAGTAGCGACACCGGCTCGGCTTGCCCGCTGAGGTTATAAATCGACAACGCCACGAACACCACGATGAACACCAGTTGGGCCACGATCAGCACCCAATTGACCCGGGTAATCGACTCGATACCCACCAGATTGAGCGCCGTCACCAGGGCAATGGAGCCCAATACCCATACGGCGGTGGGCACGGTAGGAAAGTATTCGGACAAGTAGATGCCGATCAGCAAATAGCTGAGCAGCGGCAGGAAGATGTAGTCCAGCAGCAAGGTCCAGCCGGCGATAAAGCCGAAGGAGGCGCCAAACGCCTTGCGCGTATAGGTGTAGACCGAGCCCGAATAGGGGTGCGCCTTGACCATGCACCCATAGCTGTAGGCCGTCAGCAGCATGGCAGCCAGGGTCAACAGGTAGGCGGTGGCCAGATGCCCTTTGGTCATCTGGGTGACCAGGCCGTAGGTGGTGAACACCGCCAGCGGCACCATATACGCCAGGCCGAACAGTACAAGCCCGACAAGGCCCAGGGGTTGTCGAAAGCGGCGCGATGAGGTCAGTTGGGTTGAGGTTTGATGGGCGGGAGTATCGGCTACGTTTGTTATTGTATTCATTGCTGACTCCTGGAAAGTGGAATGCAGGGCACCGCGGCGTTCGATCAAATCGACACCGTTGATGAGTCATCCATTGGGAGCGGTGGGCAGGCCGCTATGGGCGCCCACCCTGTTCAACCGAGCGGCATGCAGGGGCTTAGCCCTTCACAGTTTTCCCGCGATCCGTGCGGTGCGGTCCACCGCGATGCGGGTTTTGTCGACCAGCTCATCAAGCTCCGCGCGGCTGGCCACCAGGGCCGGCGCCATGATCATACGGCCCAGGGTCGAGCGAATAATCACGCCTTCTTCGAAGCCAAACGTGCGGCATTGCCAGGCCAGGTCGTTTTCATTGGCAAAGCGTTTGCGCGTGCCCTTGTCCTCGACAAACTGCAAGGCTGCCAGCAGGCCGGTACCCTGGATCTCGCCGATCAGCGGGTGGTTACCAAAGACTTCATGCAGGAGCGTGTGCAAATACGGCCCGGTGTCGTCCTTCACCTGGCGCACGATCCCTTCGTCACGCAGCGCCTTGAGGTTGGCCAGGGCCACCGCCGCCGCAACCGGGTGCCCGGAATACGTCAGTCCATGGGCAAACACCCCGCCCCGCTCCACCAGGGCTTCGGCCATGCGCTTGCTCAATACCAAACCGCCCATGGGCAGGTAACCGGAGGTCAGGCCCTTGGCGATCGACAACGTGTCGGGTTCGAAGCCGAAATGCTGATGGGCAAACCATTCACCGGTACGGCCGAAACCGCCAATCACTTCATCAGCGCACAGCAGCACATCGTATTGGCGACAGATGCGCTGGATCTCTGGCCAGTAGCTTTCTGGGGGGAAAATCATGCCGCCGGCGCCCTGGAAAGGTTCAGCGATAAAACCGGCGACGTTTTGCGCGCCCAACTCCAGTATCTTTTCTTCCAGTTGCAGGGCGCAGCGCCTTCCGAACTCGGCCGGGGTCAACTCACCGCCCTGGGCGTACCAATAAGGCTCGTCAATGTGCGCGACGTCCGGGATCAAGCCGCCCATTTCATGCATGAATTTCATGCCGCCCAGGGCAGACGCCGCCAGGGTGGAGCCGTGATAGCCATTCCAGCGACCGATCATGATCTTCTTCTGCGGCTTGCCGAGCACTTGCCAGTAGCGGCGTACGGTGCGGATCAGCACCTCGTTGGCTTCGGAACCGGAGTTGGTGTAGATCACATGGCTGTAGTGCTTTGGCAACAGGCTGAACAGCAACTCGGACAGCTCGATCACCGCCGGATGGGTGGTGTGAAAGAACATGTTGTAGTACGCCAACTGATCCATCTGCGCAGCCGCCGCAGCGGTCAGGTCCTTGCGGCCATAACCCAGCTGCGTACACCACAGGCCCGACATCCCGTCCAGGTAACGCTTACCCTCGCTGTCCCACAGGTACAGGCCCTCACCGCGGACCATTACGCGTGGGCCTTCGGCATTCAGCGCCTTTTGATCCACAAAGGCATGGATATGGTGCGCCGCGTCCGAGGCCTGGTAGTCCTGGGTCTGGCGTTGCGGTTCAAAGGGTAGGTTCATGGCTTTTTCTCTTGTTGTGGGTGGTCATGCAGCCGGTCAACGGCTTTTGCTCATGTAGCGTTCGAGGGGGTCTTTGCTCAGCCCGCCCTGGGCCTCGGCCAACGAGTCGATAAACAGGGAAAACAGTTCCGATTGCGTGCCGATGTCGAGCTTGCTGTAGATGTGCTTGCGGTGGGACTTGATAGTGTCTTCGGAGACTCCGAGGCGCTCGGCCAGCGAACGTGTGGAGTGGCCGCGCAGGATCAACTGGGTGATCCGGCATTCGCGTTCGGTGAGCAGCGACGAGCCGAAGTTGTTGAGTGCCGAGTGAATACGCTGTTCCAACAGGCTTTCGAAGCGCGCGCCCTGAGTCTCCAGGCCGGCGAAGTGCTTGCCCAGCACCGCCAGTACCCAAGGTGCTATGCGCTTGAATTGCTCGGTGGTGGCCGCGTCGAGCTTTTGCGTAAAGGCCAGCGACACCGCCAGGCTCAAGCCGTTGCTCGCCTGCAGGATGTAGTTGAGCTCATCCTCCAGGTGCGAATGCCGGTAAAACGACTGGTAGTACTCGCTGTGCTCGAAGTGATCGGGGGCTACGTCGGCGAGGTCGTAGCAGCCGGAAGCCGCCCCCTCCACGCAGGCGCCGTAGAACGGGTCGAGCAAGTAAAACCCGGAGAGGTACTGGCGCACATTGCCCTGGGGCAGCCATGGCCCGTCCAGTTCGAACACTGCGCTGGGCATGCCGTCGTGGGGGTACAGGTACAAGGTCGTGGCCTGAATGGGGCGGATACACCCCAGGGCATCGAACAACGTGGCGGCAAACCCCGCGTGCCCGATGCTCTCGGTCACCCTGGCTATCTGTTCGAACCACTGGGCTGAAGACAGTCGATCATTTTCCACTTCGAAGACTCGCCGTCATAACGGTTGGGTGCGACACCAGGTCACTGGCGCCAGGGACTGAAGTGATAGTCCCACACCCGCAAAGTCATCGAAATCACCCCTTAGGGTGAGGGAGTGCGCGCAAACCTCGGAATCGCCAAGCCCAGGCTTTCACGCAAGGTCGAGCCCTCGTAGGCCGTGCGATAAACACCGCGCTCCTGCAGCAAAGGGATCACCTCCTGAGTAAAACGATCAAATTGCCCAGGGTGCCCGATGTAGATATTGAACCCATCCACCGCCCGCGCCTGGAACCAATCCGCCAGTTTCTGCGCCACCGTGGCGGCGCTGCCCACGAACGCGCCTGGGCGCAATTGCCGGCCAAACTCGACGGCCTGGCGCAGGGTAAAGCCCTTTTCCCGGGCCTGGTCTGCGATGCGTTTGGCTGCGGTGAAAAAACTGCTGCGCGCGGCCTCCAGGCTCTCTTGCGGGAACGGCGCGTCCAGGTCGTATTGGCTGAAATCATGCCAACCAAAATTGCGCCCGAACTCCTTGAGCGCCAGCGCGAAACTGTGGTCGAGCTGATGATAGTGCTGCTCGATTTCCCGGGCATGGGCATCGGTGTCGCCCACGTAAATTTCCGCACCGGGCATGATCAGTACCTGTTCCGGATCGCGCCCCCGTTGTGCCGCCCTACCCTTGATATCCCGGTAAAACGCCTGGCCCTGCTCGATACTGGCTGCGTGGGTGAAGATCACATCGGCGGTGGCGGCGCCCAGGTCGCGGCCTTGTTCGGAGTCGCCAGCCTGGAATATCACCGGTTGGCCCTGGGGGGAGCGCTGGATATTCAGCGGGCCCACCACCGAAAAGTGTTCGCCCTGGTGGTTCAGGCTGTGCAGCTTGCTCGGGTCGAGAAACTGCCCAGTGGCACGGTTGCGCACAAACGCATCGTCTTCGTAAGAATTCCACAGCCCCTGTACCACCTGAACGTGTTCGGCGGCACGCCCATAGCGCGTGGCGTAGTCGTAGTGTTCGTCGCGGCTGTAATTGCCGGCGGTACCGGCATCGCCACTGGTCACCACGTTCCAGCCGGCGCGGCCTTTGCTGATCAGGTCCAGGGAGGCCAGGCGCCGGGCGACGTTATACGGCGAGTTATACGAGGTGGTCAGCGTACCGACCAGGCCGATATGCCGCGTGCTCACGGCCAGTGCCGACAGCAAGGTCAGCGGCTCCAGGCGATTGAGGTAATGGGAGGGCGAGCCTTCGGTGATGAACTGGCTGTCGACGATAAACATCAGGTCGAACAGCGCCGCCTCGGCCTGGCGCGCTATCTCGATGTACCAATCGACGTTGACGCTGGCATCGGCCGGCAATTGCGGATCAAGCCACAGGTTATGGCGGCCCGGCCCACCGCAGCCCATGGTCAGGGCGCCCAGTTTGAGCTGTCTTTTAGTCATTGCGCACTAGTCCTTCAAGCGGTCAGGGCTGGGTGGTGGCGACGGCGGGTTGCAAGGCGGCCGCGAATGAAGGGTCGAACAACGTGGCGGCCGAGTAAGACTTGACCAGACCCAGGCCGGCAAAAAAGTCCACGGTCTTTTGCGCCTCAATGGGCGCCTGAGGCGTTAGCGGCTCGACGGTGGTGCGTGCGCGGGCAAACCAGACGCGGGCGATGTCGGCATCAGCGCGGGTGCGCTTGGCCCAGGCATCGGCATACGCGTTGGCGTTGGCCGGGCTCTGGCGCGCCCAGTCGCGGGCTGTTTTCAGGCGCTGGAGAAAGTCACTGATGGGTTCACGCTTGGCCTCCACAGCACTGGCGTTGGCGGCAATGAAACTCTGGGCCGGGATCAAGTCTTCAGCGGTTGCCAGCACCCGCGCACCTTGGCGTTCCTGTTGCGTGACGTAGGGTTCCCAGGTGGCGATCACGTCAACGGCACCGCCTTCCAGCGCGTGGGAGGCGTCCAGGGCGCTGAGGTAACGCCATTGCAGCGAATCCCGCGCAACCCCGGCCTTGTCCAGCGCGGTCAGCAACAGTTGCTGGCTCCAGGAGCCCTTCCAGATCGCGGCGCGTTTGCCTGCCAGATCGGTCAGGCTGCGGATCGACGAGTCTTTTTTTACCAGGATGGCTACGCCGTCGAGATTTTGCCGGCTGACGGCAATCACCTTGATCGGTGCACCCAAGGCGCCCAGGAACAACACCGGGGCATCCCCGAGCAGGCCCAGGTCCAGGCTGCCGACGTTGAGCGCTTCGGCCACTGGTGAGCCGGCCGTGAACTGTTTCCAGTCCAGCGTGTAGGGCAAGTCATCCAGCACCCCCGCCGCTTCCATCACGGCCTGGGCGTTGTAGCTCTGGTCGCCGACCACCAGGGTTTGCGCTTGCGCCGTCAGGCACAGAAATGAGGCGGCGAACCCGGCCGCCAGGATTTTGAGGTAACGCACGTTCGTCTCCAGATGCCTTGTGGGGCATGCAAGTCGATCCGCACGCACGGTCTCGGTTTAAAAGGTTATTGTTTATAGCTATGGGGTGTGAGGGCTATTTTTGCGGGCTGAAGGTAAGATGTAAAATACTGATTACGCATAACCTAATTCAATAAAAATGCGTATATCGCATCACGCTAGCGCGCAAATTCAATCCGGGCCATCAAGCCCGAACCACGCCGAAGGCGAAAGAACGGGTCGAATACACGCTCCAGGTCCGCTTCGGGAATCCCCGGCCCCTCGTCGCTGACCTCAGGCCGGCCCGGCATACAGCCCCGGCGCTCGTTAGCACGCCTGCTCAAACGTCATAATCACAGGGGCATCTGCGTGGTAATCTCCCGGCACCACGAATAGACATTGATCGTCACTTGACGATGACCAAAGCCAGGAAAGACCATGCCCAAGATTTCTCACTCAGCGCTACGCCGTAACTTCCGTGACCTGCTGGCAACGCCCCTGTGCGTTGAAACCGCCTCCGTATTCGACCCCATGTCTGCCCGCATCGCGGCCGACCTGGGGTTTGAAGTGGGAATCCTGGGCGGTTCAGTCGCCTCCCTGCAGGTGCTGGCGGCCCCCGATTTTGCGTTGATTACCCTGAGTGAGTTCGTCGAGCAAGCCACCCGCATCGGCCGTGTGGCCCAGTTGCCCTTCATCGCCGATGCCGACCATGGCTACGGCAACGCCCTGAACGTGATGCGCACCGTCGAAGAACTGGAACGCGCCGGCGTCGCTGCGCTGACCATCGAAGACACCCTCTTGCCCGCGCAATTCGGGCGTAAATCCACGGACCTGATTTCCGTCGAAGAAGGCATCGGCAAGGTCAAGGCCGCGCTGGAGGCACGTGTCGACCCGGCGCTGTCGATCATTGCGCGCACCAATGCCGGCGTGCTGCCCACCAGCGACGTGATTGCGCGGACCAAGGCCTACGAAAAGGCCGGTGCTGACGGCATCTGCATGGTCGGCGTCAAGGACTTCGACCACCTGGAGCAAATCGCGCAGAACCTCAGCGTTCCGCTGATGCTGGTGACCTACGGCAACCCGCAACTGCACGACAGCGAGCGCCTGGCCAGCCTGGGCGTGCGCATCGTGGTGGCCGGGCATGGCGCCTACTTCGCCGCGATCAAGGCCACTTACGACAGCCTGCGTGCCCAGCGCCAGCTGACCCACAGCACCTCGAACCTCAGTGCGACGGAGTTGACCCACACTTACACCTTGCCTGAGAGCTATGTGGCGTGGGCCGAAGAGTTCATGGATGTAAAAGAGTAATCAATCACTCACGGCTCAGCCGTTGGCGCATCCCTGTGCTGGCGGCCGGGCCGGGCTGTACCACGCACTGATCCATCGCCACCCACGCACCTTCCTCCGTCGTCATCATCGGCTGCACCGGCCGGCCCGTCTCGCGTTCCACCACCTCGACACTGATGCCCTCCTCGGCGTAATGCCGATTGCCCCAGGCCACCAACGCCATCAGCACCATACGAAAGTCTTCGCCTCTGGCCGTCGGCACGTATTCGTAGCGTGGCGGCCGCTCGCTGTAGGCGCGGCGCTCCAGCATCCCCGCTTCTACCAAGCCATTAAGGCGGCGCGTCAGCATGTTGGGCGCGATGCCCAGGCTGCGCGAGAACTCGTCAAAACGGCGCAAGCCGTGCAAGGCGTCGCGCATGATCAGCATGCTCCACCACTCCCCTACCCGTTCAAGGCTACGGGCGATGGGGCATTCGGCACTGATGAGGGATTTGCGCTGCATAAGTATTCCTGTGTGCGAGTACAAACTTGTAGGACACCATGTTACTTTCATGATGATAGTGACGTCCATACGCTGTGTATCCTTCAAGCAACAGGAGTCGATTGAGCATGAGTAAACGTATCGTCGTGACGGGCATGGGCGCGCTGACGCCGCTGGGGTCGAGCGTGGAATCCACTTGGCAGCGCTTGCTGGACGGGCAGTCGGGCATCCGCTGTTTGCCGCAAGAGATGATCGGTGATCTGGCGGTCAGCATCGGCGGCCAGGTGCAAAGTGCGTTGCAAGACCCCGAAGCCGGTTTTGATCCTGATCGACTGTTGGCGGCCAAGGAACAGCGCAAGATGGACCGCTTTATCTTGTTCGCCCTGGCGGCGGCGGATGAAGCCCTGAAGCAGGCCAATTGGGCACCCAAAACACCTGAGGAGCAGGCGCGCACGGCGACCATCATCGCCTCCGGTGTCGGTGGTTTCCCGGCCATTGCCGATGCGGTGCGCACCACTGACAGCAAGGGCCCGCGTCGTCTGTCGCCCTTCACCATTCCATCGTTTCTGAGCAACATGGCCGCCGGGCATGTGTCGATCAACTATGGCTTGAAAGGCCCGCTGGGTGCGCCAGTAACCGCGTGTGCAGCCGGGGTTCAGGCCATCGGCGACGCAGCGCGAATGATCCGCGCCGGGGAAGTCGACGTCGCGGTATGCGGCGGTGCCGAAGCGGCGATTCATCGCGTCAGCCTGGCCGGTTTCGCCGCAGCGCGAGCGTTGTCCAGCGATTTCAATGCCACCCCGCAGCGCGCTTCGCGCCCCTTCGATCAAGCGCGCGACGGCTTTGTGATGGGCGAAGGCGCCGGCATTCTGGTAATTGAAGAACTGGAGCATGCCCTGGCGCGGGGCGCGCAGCCGATTGCCGAACTGGTGGGCTATGGCACCAGTGCAGACGCCTATCACATGACCGCAGGGCCTGAAGACGGTGACGGTGCGCGCCGGGCAATGACTCAAGCGTTGCGCCAGGCGGGCATCGAGGCATCGCAGGTGCAGTACCTGAATGCCCACGCGACCTCCACGCCTGTGGGCGACAAAGGCGAGCTGGCGGCGATCAGGACGGTATTCGGTGCCGGCGGCAGCCCGGCGATCAGCTCGACAAAATCCGCCACCGGCCACTTGCTCGGTGCTGCGGGGGGCATCGAAGCCGTCTTTACCGTGCTTGCCCTGCGTGACCAGATCGCGCCAATGACACTCAACCTGGAAAACCCGGACGCCCTCGCCGACGGCCTGGACATGGTGCGCGATGAGGCGCGTCCCATGCCGATTGAATATGCGCTGTCCAATGGCTTCGGCTTTGGCGGCGTGAACGCCAGCGTACTGTTCCGACGCTGGATATAAGCCGGGGTTTGCCCCTGGGCTGAATTTCACCGACCATGGCGCCTTTCTGTTCCTGCCAACACGAGGTGCCCATGGCCAACCACGACCTGTCCTATACCCCTGACCCGGACGCCGATTCCATCTCCTCCGACGTGATCGGCTTCAACGGCATCCTGGTCTCCACCCAGATTCCCACCCATGCCGATGGCAGCCTGGAGCTGGGCGATATCACCCTGCAAAGCGAGTGCACCCTGCAAGCGCTTAAAGTTGCGCTGGAAAAAGCCGGCAGCTCCATGGACCGGGTCATGCACCTGACCATCTACCTCACCGACATGGCCGACCGCGCGGCGTTCAACGAGGTCTACAAGCGCTTTTTCGCCAAGCCCTGGCCAGTGCGGGCGGCAGTGGGCGTTGCCGCCTTGGCGGTAGAAGGTATGCGGGTGGAAGTGACGGCGATGGCTGCCAAGGCTTGAATCTGTGACGCCGTTAGCGCCGATCTGATCGGAATGTCGAACGCCGTCAAAAAGGTGGGAGCTGGCTTGCCTGCGATAGCGGTGGTGAATGTTCAATCGCCATCGCAGGCAAGCCAGCTCCCACATTGGGGCTTCGTTGCGTTGAGTAATGCGTTCGCTTAACGGACTTGCATTAGGCCCGACAGCCCTGCGGTAGATGCCGCCCAGGCATTTCACAGCTACAATGCGCGCCTCAACCGTGACAAGCCTGACTAAAAAAACTATGTCCTTGCCCAAGCATCACCTGGAATTGCTCAGCCCTGCCCGCGATGTCGCCATTGCGCGCGAGGCTATCCTGCACGGCGCCGACGCCGTTTACATCGGCGGGCCGAGCTTTGGCGCCCGCCATAATGCGTGTAACGAGGTGAGCGATATCGCCCAACTGGTGGAATTCGCCCGCCGTTACCACGCCCGCGTCTTCACCACCATCAACACCATTTTGCATGACAACGAGCTGGAGCCCGCGCGCAAGCTGATCCATCAGCTCTACGATGCCGGTGTGGATGCGCTGATCGTGCAAGACCTGGGCGTGATGGAGCTGGATATTCCGCCGATCGAGCTGCACGCCAGCACCCAAACCGACATCCGCACCCTGGGCCGGGCCAGGTTTCTCGACCAGGCCGGTTTCTCGCAGTTGGTACTGGCCCGCGAGTTGAACCTGCAAGAGATCCGCGCCATTGCCGACGAGACCGATGCCGCCATCGAGTTCTTTATCCACGGCGCCCTGTGCGTAGCGTTCTCCGGGCAGTGCAATATCTCCCACGCGCAAAATGGCCGCAGCGCCAACCGTGGCGACTGCTCCCAGGCCTGCCGCCTGCCCTACACCCTGAAAGATGACCAAGGCCGCGTGGTAGCCTTTGAAAAGCACCTGCTGTCGATGAAAGACAACAATCAGAGCGCCAACCTGCGCGCCCTGGTCGAAGCGGGTGTGCGTTCGTTCAAGATCGAAGGCCGCTACAAGGACATGGGCTATGTGAAGAACATCACCGCCTACTACCGACAGCGCCTCGACGAGATCCTCGAAGACCGCCCGGACCTGGCCCGCGCTTCCAGCGGGCGTACCGCGCACTTCTTCCTGCCCGACCCGGAAAAAACCTTCCACCGTGGCAGCACCGATTACTTTGTCAGCGACCGCAAGATCGACATCGGCGCGTTTGACACCCCGACCTTTACCGGCCTGCCCGTGGGCACCGTGGAAAAAGCTGGCAAGCGCGACTTGCAGGTGGTCACCCATGAGCCGCTGTCCAACGGCGACGGCCTCAATGTGCTGATCAAGCGTGAAGTGGTGGGTTTTCGCGCCAACATCGCCGAGCCCAAGGGTGAGTTCGAGGAAGACGGTGAAAAGCGCTACCGCTACCGCGTCGAGCCCAACGAAATGCCGGCCGGCCTGCATCAACTGCGCCCGCATCACCCGCTCAATCGCAACCTGGACCACAACTGGCAACAGGCCCTGCTCAAGACCTCGGCCGAGCGCCGTATCGGCTTGTCATGGGTCGCACGCCTGCGTGAAGAGCAGCTGCAAATCACCGCGACCAGCGAAGAAGGCATCAGCGCCAGCGTCACCCTGCCTGGCCCGTTTGGCGTGGCCAACAAGCCGGAACAGGCGCTGGACACCCTGCGCGACCTGCTCGGCCAACTCGGCACCACCGAGTACCATGCCACCCGCATCGAACTGGATGCGCCGCAGGCGTTCTTCATTCCCAATTCGCAGCTCAAGGCCTTGCGCCGTGAAGTGATCGAAGCACTGACTGCCGCACGCGTCGCCGCGCATCCGCGGGGCGGGCGCAAGGCTGAAACCTCGCCGCCGCCGGTTTACCCTGAGGCGCACCTGTCGTTCCTGGCCAACGTCTACAACCAGAAGGCCCGGGACTTCTACCATCGTCACGGCGTGAAGCTGATCGACGCGGCCTTCGAAGCCCATGAAGAAACCGGCGAAGTGCCGGTGATGATCACCAAGCACTGCCTGCGTTTCTCGTTCAACCTGTGCCCTAAACAGGCCAAGGGTGTGACCGGGGTAAAGACCAAGGTGGCGCCGATGCAATTGATCCACGGTGACGAAGTGCTGACCCTCAAGTTCGACTGCAAACCCTGCGAGATGCATGTGGTGGGCAAGATCAAGGGGCATATCCTCGGCCTGCCGCAGCCTGGCAGCGCGGTGGAGCATTTCAATCCGGAAAACCTCATCTATCAGGGCACGCACTAACCCTCATCTGTAGGAGCGAGCTTGCTCGCGAAAAGCTCGAGGACGCCGCGTTTCAACCCGATGCGCTGCGTCATCGTTAGCCTTCTTCGCGAGCAAGCTCGCGCCTACCGAGGTTGCGGGGCCACCACCAACCCCGCTGCAACCCTGCCGCTGCCAGCAGAATCGCCGCCACACCCAGCCATTGCAGCCACCCCAGGCGATGCCCGAACGCAATCCAATCCACAAAGATCGCCGCAATCGGGTAGATGAACGACAGTGCGCCGGTAATGGCCGTCGGCAGTTTCTGGATCGCGCCATACAGCAGTACATACATCAAACCCGTGTGCACCACCCCCAAGGTGACCAAGGCCGCCCACGTCGTGGTGGATGCCGGCAGGCCATTCCAGGGCACCAGCGGCGCCAGCAATAGCGCGCCAGTGGCCACCTGGATCAATGCCATCAAATGCGGCGGTACTTCCTTGAGGCGCTTGATGATCAACGCCGCGACCGCATACAAAAATGCCGCGCCCAGGGCTAGCGCGATGCCTACCAGGTAATCTCCTCCACCCGTTTGCTCGCCATGGGCGGTAACAATCGCCAACATGCCCAGGAACGCCACGCTCAACCACGCCAGTTTCTGCACGGTGATTTTTTCACCGAGAAACACCGCCGCCAGCATTACCAGAATAAACGGCTGCACGTTGTACACCGCGGTGCTGATCGCGATGGAGGCACGGGAGTAGGATTCGAACAGCAGCAACCAGTTGCCGACAATGGCCACACCGCTGAGCACGGCCAGCCCCAGTTTTGCCCAACTGAGCAGGTCCAGGCGCAGGTAACCCAGCCAGGCGCACACCAGCACCAGCGTCAGCGCACCGATCACGCAGCGCCAGAACACCACCTCGATCACCGACACGCCAGACACCAGCACAAACCAGCCAATGCTGCCCGAGATCAGCATGGCGGCGACCATTTCCCACGACCCGCGACGAATGGATGAATCCATGATTGAGGCTCCTCAAGTGAGGCTCCAGTATGGCAATCTGTTGGTGACGGCTACAGCGACTAAAAAAGGCAAAAGCCCGAAATCACCTTTTCTTATTAGGCACAGACCATGATCGACACCATCGACCAGCAATTGATCGCCGCTTTGATGGACGACTCGCGGTTGTCCCTCAAGGCCCTGGCAGGCATCACCGGGCTGTCGTCACCCAGCGTCAGCGAACGTCTGCGGCGCCTGGAAGAACGCGGCGTGCTGACCCACTACACCGTCGACATCGACCCCAAACACTTCGGTTACCTGCTGCAAGCCATCGTGCGCATCCGCCCCCTGCCCGGCAAACTGCAGGAAGTGGAGCGCCAGATCCAGGCGATCCCTGAGTTCACCGAATGCGACAAGGTCACCGGCGAGGACTGCTTTATCGCCCGCCTGCATGTGCGCACCATGGATCAGTTGGACAGCCTGCTGGACCGGATCAATGGGTATGCCGAGACCAATACTGCGATTGTGAAGAAAACCCCGGTGAAACGGCGCTTGCCGCCGCTGGGGGCTCGCTGAGGTGTCATGCCAAGGGAGTGTCATGACCAAACACAGTCAAATGTGGGAGCGGGCTTGCTCGCGAATACAGGGTGTCAGTCACCGACTATGTTGACGGGTATACCGCATTCACGGGCAAGCCCGCGGAATGCCACTTCAACCCGGTGATTGTTTGAACCCGCACTTGGCCACCGCCCTCCAACCTGAATGAACCACGGCCGGGTGCACGCACTATGACTTTCATTCTATGGTTGGCCGTATTGGGCGCGGTGCTGCTCACCCTCGCCCTCACGTCCTCCTATCTGCGCTGGATGCCGGTCACCACTTCGGCGGTGTGCCTGTTGCTGGGTATCGCCATCGGCCCGCTGGGTGTGGACCTGCTGCACCTGGACATCAAGGGGTCGGCGCGCTGGATGGAGCACCTGACCGAAGTGGCAGTGCTGTTTTCGCTGTTTGTCAGCGGCCTTAAATTGCGCCTGCCGCTCAAGCATCGCACCTGGCGCATCGCCTTCGGCCTGGCCGGCCCGGTCATGCTGTTGACCATCCTCGGCACCGGGCTGTTGTTGCATTACCTGCTTGATCTGTCGTGGGGGGTGTCTTTGTTGGTGGGCGCGATCCTGGCGCCGACCGATCCGGTGCTGGCGGGTCTGGTTCAGGTCAACAATGCCCAGGACTACGACGCGCTGCGCTTCGGTCTGTCCGGCGAAGCGGGGCTGAACGATGGCAGCGCCTTTCCGTTTGTGATCTTCGGCTTGCTGTTCATGCAACACGGCGGCTTCGATGGCGACTGGGTCGGCGGTTGGGTGCTGAAAAACCTGGTATGGGCGGTGCCGGTCGGGCTATTGATCGGCTACTGGATGGGCCGAGGTATCGGCCGTGTGACGTTGCGCCTGCGCCTGATCAATGCCGACAGCACCCTCTCGCCCAATGATTACCTGACACTGGCATTGATCGCCCTTGCCTATGTGACCGCCGAAGCCGTGGGCGGCTATGGCTTCCTGTCGGTATTCGCGGCGGGCCTGGGGTTGCGTCAGGCCGAGGTGAAGTCCACCGGCAACGCCCAGACACCCGCCGAGCACCTGGCGCAACCGGTGGTGGGCCACCTCGAAATCGAGCCCGAGCAAGCCTTGCACGGCGACGTCAGCCAGTTGAAGGACACCCAGATCGCGGCAGGCGTGATGATGGGTGACATGCTGGCCTTCGGCAGCCTGGTGGAGCGGGCCATGGAGGTGTTCCTGGTGACCGTCTTGGGCATCGTGCTGGTCAGCCACTGGGAGTGGGCCGCGTTGGCGGTGGCGCCGTTACTGTTCTGTGTGATTCGCCCCGCCAGTGTATTCGCCATGCCTTGGGGCCGCCTGCTGGACCATCGCCAACGCAGCCTGGTCAGTTGGTTCGGCATCCGTGGGATCGGCAGCATTTACTACCTGTTCTATGCGCTCAACCACGGTCTGGTAGGCACCAGCAGTGCGGTGGCGGTCAACCTGACGTTGTCGGTCATCGCATTGAGCATCCTGGCCCATGGCCTGAGTACCCAGCCCATGCTGGCATGGTATGAGCGTCAGGCTGCGCAAAAAAATTGAATCCTGCACTACGCCGGGGTTTCAAACAGCCAAGACCCACACTGCGAGTCAGCTAATGAAAAAGATCGCCCAACGATTGCTTGAGGAACGCCAACGCCTGGGATATTCGCAGCAATACCTGGCGCAGGCAGGCGGCGTGACCACCCGCGAGCAACGTCAATATGAACTGGGCGAAGACCTGCCCCATGCCAACTACCTGGCAGCTCTGGCCGAGCATGGGGTGGATGTGGTGTATGTGATCACTGGCAAGCGCAGCACGGTGGTCAATATCAGCCGCGATCAGGCGCAGACGCTGATCGATAACCGCGTGGTGGGCCAGGAGGTGTCGCTGGACGGCGGGGCCGAGGAAGACGTCTACTTCAAGCTCAGCAATCCCTCGGGCCCGCCGCCGGATCAGTCCTGATTTTCAGTGTTGCCAACGTCCGCCGCTTCATCCAGGTCGTTCAGCGGCACCTCGGCATCGTCCATCAACGAACCCGGGTCTTCATTGCCGGGGTCGTTGAGTTCATCGTCCAGTTCTTTTGACATGTGCGTCTCCTCTAACCGCCTTGGGTATCGATATCGGCATCGGTTTCAGGCTTGTGCTCGCGCTCGGGCTTGAAGTCTGGACTGTAGTCGTTTTCCTTGGCCTTTGGGTCGCTCGCAGGCGTTGGATCCTTGGGCGCATCGGCGGCGGTGCCAGGGGCAGGCTCGCCGCCGTCGATGGCGGGGTCGTTGCGATTGTGGGTCTGGGGATCTTTAGGCTGGGTCATGAGGCACCTCTTTGCAGGCCGATGAAAAATCTGAACCGCATAGAGCTAAGGCGTCACGGCCACGGCTGAAGTTCCGTTCGCGTGGTCAGCGCAGTGGATTGTCCACCTGGATATAGAACGCATAGATGCCCAACACCAGCCAGAACACCATGAACAACCACGGCGCACGCATGGAAAACAACAACGACTTGCGATAGCCCTTGTGGCTCGACTCCACTTCGGAAAACAGGGGCGACTCATCGTAGGCCATGCCCATCACTGGCTCGCTGCGCAGCAATTCGCTTTGCTTGTAGTGCCAGTGGTCGATGATTTCATACGCCGCACGGATACCGGGCCAGGCATTCAGCGAACTGAGAATACCCAGCGAAACCAGGAAGATCGGCACCACCAGCGTGAACAGCTTGCCCCATTCCGGGTTGAGGTTGCCCATGCCGGAGACAAAGGCAATCACCAGGAAGGATTGCGCGGTCAGGTAGGCGTCGGTGCGGTTGGCCAGGATGCTGGTTTCGTACTGGATCTCGCGCCGGTAAAAGTCGAGGCGGTCCTTGGGCGAGCCGAATATCTTTGCGTTGTGTTCGCTGTGGTCGTTCAGGGCCGCTTCCGGAGTGTGGGGGGAGATGATTCTGGACACGACGGTGCTCCACAAGGTGACGAAACTCCTTAGAAGAATCGGGGCCTTGTGAAGTTCAAGTAGGTTCGCGCACCAATTCAGGGCGACCGCCGCCCTCTGTAGGAGCGAGTTAGCTCGCGAAATACGTCAACGCTAACGCGGGCTGCCTGATTAAACGCGGTGCCGGTGAGTTTTTCGCGAGCAAGCTCGCTCCTACAGGGGATTAACGGCATTCCGGCACAGGCATTGCTTTATCCATTCACCATCCCGAAAACAGGAGCATGCGTTACCCCCCGACCCAGAGCCGCCCCCATAAGAAAGTAAGGACCAGGTCTGTTGGCACCTTCAGCCACGGGCTCATAAAAACATGCGTTTTTTTAAGCGGCAGTGCCACCCAAAGCCACACTGGGCACTGACAAGGTACTGGAATGGCTCGATCTTTCTTTGATGAAATGAATGACGCAAACGGCGTTTGCCGTGCGCATTATCAGGACTTCTCTCGCTGGCTGGCCCACACGCCGCCGGAACTGCTGGCCCAGCGTCGCCGTGAAGCGGATTTGCTGTTCCATCGCGCCGGGATCACCTTCACCCTGTATGGCGACGAGCAAGACACCGAACGCCTGATCCCCTTCGACATCATTCCCCGCAGCATCCCCGCCAGTGAGTGGAGCCTGATCGAACGCGGCTGTATCCAACGGGTCAACGCGCTGAACCTGTTTTTGGCCGACATCTACCACGACCAGCGCATTATCAAGGCCGGGATCATTCCCGCCGATCAGGTCCTGGGCAATGAGGGCTATCAGAAAGCCATGGTCGGTCTCGACCTGCACCGCGGCATCTATTCGCACATCTCGGGCGTCGACCTGGTGCGCGACGGCGACGGTACCTACTACGTGCTGGAAGACAACCTGCGCACCCCCAGCGGCGTGAGCTACATGCTCGAAGACCGCAAGATGATGATGCGCCTGTTCCCGGAAGTGTTCGCCAAGCAGCGCATTGCCCCGGTGGACCACTACCCCAACCTCTTGCTCAAGACCCTCAAGAGCGCCAGCCGCCTCGATAACCCGAATGTGGTGGTGTTGACCCCTGGGCGCTTCAACAGCGCTTTCTTCGAACACGCGTTCCTTGCCCGGGAAATGGGCGTGGAACTGGTGGAAGGCGCCGACCTGTTCGTGCAGGACCTCAAGGTGTTCATGCGCACCACCGACGGCCCCAAGGCCGTGGACGTGATCTACCGACGCATCGACGACGCTTTCCTCGACCCCCAGGCGTTCAATCCCGAGTCGATGCTCGGCGTGCCGGGGCTGGTGGCGGCTTACTGCGCCGGCAATGTGGTGCTGGCCAATGCCATCGGCACCGGGGTGGCTGACGACAAGTCGATCTACCCCTACGTACCCGCGATGATCCGCTTCTACCTGGACGAGGAACCGATCCTGCAGAACGTGCCGACCTTCCAATGCCGCAAGCCCGATGAGCTGTCCCATGTGCTGGCCAACCTGGAGCAGTTGGTGGTCAAGGAAACCCAGGGCTCCGGCGGCTACGGCATGCTGGTGGGCCCGGCGTCGACGGCCGCCGAGATCGAAGACTTCCGCCAGCGCATCAAGGCCCGCCCCCATGCCTATATCGCTCAACCCACCTTGAGCCTGTCCACCTGCCCGACCTTTGTCGAAAACGGCATCGCGCCCCGGCACATCGACTTGCGACCCTTCGTGCTCTCGGGCAAGGAAACCCGCCTGGTGCCCGGTGGCTTGACCCGCGTGGCGCTGAAGGAAGGCTCGCTGGTCGTCAACTCGTCGCAAGGCGGTGGAACCAAGGACACCTGGGTGGTGGAGGGCTGAGTATGCTGAGTAGAACAGCTGCAGATCTGTATTGGATGTCGCGTTATCTGGAGCGCGCCGAGAACCTGGCACGCATGCTGGAAGTCAGTTATTCGTTGTCCTTGATGCCCCAGGCCGGGCGCAGCGATGGCCTGGATGAACTGGCGATGTCGTTGCTCAGCAGCGGCACCCTGGACAGCTACCTGGAGCGGCACCAGACCCTGGATGCCGAACGCATGTTGCACTTCTTTGCGCTCGACGCGCAAAACCCCGCGAGCATCTACAACTGCCTGCGTGCCGCCCGAGGCAATGCCCATGCGGTACGCGGGCGCATCACCGCCGACATGTGGGAAAACCTCAACGCCACCTGGCTGGAAATGCGCAGCATCGCCGCCGGTGGCCTGGCACGGCATGGCATCAGCCACTTCTGTGATTGGGTCAAGCAACGCTCGCACCTGTTTCGGGGCGCAACCTCGGGCACCATCATGCGCAATGACGCCTACCGCTTCATTCGCCTGGGCACCTTTGTCGAACGTGCTGACAACACCTTGCGCCTGCTGGATGCGCGCTATGAGATGTTCGGCGAGGAGTCGGAAGAAGTCAGCGACGTATCGGCACGCGGTTATTACCAGTGGAGCGCCCTGCTGCGCGCGTTGTCGTCGTTCGAGGCCTATACCGAGCTGTATCCGAATGCCTTGAATGCACGCTCGGTGTCAGAGTTGCTGCTGTTGCGCAGCGATGTGCCGCGTTCGCTGCATGCCTGCATCGAGGAGTTGAGCCATATCCTGGCCGACCTGCCCGGCAGTTATGGGCGCACGGCGCAACGCCTGGCGGCGGAGTTCGAGGCGCGGCTGCGGTACACGGGGATTGATGAGATTCTGGAAGATGGGCTGCACACTCGGCTGACAGAATTCATCGACACCGTGCGTGAGTTGGCGCGGGAGATACAAAGCTCTTACCTGGAAGTGGTCTAACACAAACCTGTAGGAGCGAGCTTGCTCGCGGAAAACTCACCGGCGCCGCGTTTATTCAGAAAACCCGCGTTATCGTTGACGTTTTTCGCGAGCAAGCTCGCTCCTACAGGGGGGTGATCGCCCACCAGCGCGGCAGCAACTGGCGCACCCGCGATTCGCCAAAGCGGTCATCGATCAGCATCACCACCCCGCGATCCTGCTGGCTGCGGATCACCCTCCCCGCTGCCTGCACAACTTTCTGAATACCGGGATACAGGTAGGTGTAGTCATACCCCGCGCCGAAAACAGCGCCCATACGTGCCTTGATCTGCTCATTCACCGGGTTGAGCTGCGGCAAACCCAGGGTGGCGATAAACGCACCGATCAGGCGCGCTCCGGGCAGGTCGATACCTTCGCCAAACGCACCGCCCAGCACCGCAAAGCCAATGCCCTGGCTGTGGTGGGTGAACTGCTCCAAAAAGGCTTGGCGCTCGGCCTCGGCCATGCCCCGCGCCTGCAACCACAACGCAATCTGCGGGTGCCGTTCGGCCATTAACTGGGCCACCTGTTGCAGGTAATCGAAGCTTGAGAAAAACGCCAGGTAGTTACCCGGTTGCGCAGCGAATTGCCGCGCGAGCAGTTCCACGATAGGTTCCAGCGACGCCTGGCGATGCACAAACCGCGTAGAGATGCGGTCAACGACGCTGACCTGCAATTGCTCGGCCTTGAACGGTGATGCCACATCAACCCAGGCGGTATCCGCCGGCAGGCCCAGCAAGTCCGCGTAATAATGGCGCGGGCTCAAGGTCGCGGAAAACAGCACACTGCTGCGCGCGGCGGTCAGCCTGGGCCGGATGAACTCGGCCGGCACCACGTTGCGCAGGCACAGAGTCGAGCTATTGCGCTTGCCGCTGAACGAGCGCTTGGTGATATCGAAGATAAAGTGCTCATTGAACAGCTCGGCCACTTTGGCCCATTGCAGCGCGTCGAAGTAGAAGGCTTGCAGGTCACCGCTGAGGGCTTCGGGGTGGTCGTTGAAGTAGTCGCCCATGGCGCTGGTGCACAGGCTCAGGGCCTGGAGCAGTTTGTCAGGTTTGGCGGCGTACGCCTGATACGGTGCGAGTTGGTCCTTGTGCAAGGCATTCCACTCACGGTTCAAGCGCTGCAAGGGTTTGTTCAGGGGCTCGGGCGCGTTATCGCGCAAGGTCTTGAGGCTGTACTGGTCCAGGCTGGCGCTGTACATCGAGCGCGCGCGTTCGACCAGGTTGTGCGCCTCGTCCACCAGCACCGCGACACGCCACTGGTTGAGCTGGGCCAGGCCGAACAGCATGGCGCCAAAGTCGAAGTAATAGTTGTAGTCGGCGACGATCAGGTCGCTCCAGCGCGCCATTTCCTGGCTCAGGTAGTACGGGCATACCTGATGGGCCAGCGCCACGTTGCGCAGGCTTTGTTGATCGAGCAGGCGCACCTTGGACGCGGCCTGGCGGGCGGCAGGCAGGCGGTCGTAAAAGCCCTTGGCCAATGGGCAGGAATCACCGTGGCAGGCTTTGTCCAGGTGTTCGCACGCCTTGTCCCGGGCCACCAGTTCAAGCACACGCAGTGACAGCTCGGGGCTGCTGTCGTACAGCACCTGGGCGGCATCCAGCGCCAGCTTGCGCCCGGGCGTCTTGGCGGTGAGGAAGAACAGCTTGTCCAGTTGCTGCGGCGCCAGGGCCTTGAGCAGCGGGAAGATGGTGCCGATGGTCTTGCCAATACCCGTGGGCGCCTGGGCCATCAGGCACCGGCCCGTAGTCACCGCTTTGTAGACCGACTCGGCCAAGTCGCGCTGCCCGGTACGGAAGTCGACATGGGGAAACGCCAGGCTCTGCGCGCCAGCGTTGCGTGCCGCACGGTGCTGCATCTCCTGCCGGGCCCAGTCCAGGAACAGCGCGCATTGCTGATTGAAGAACTGCTCAAGGTCGGGTGCATCGAACCGCTGGTTCAGCACGGTTTCGCCTTCGCCGACGATGTCGAAGTACACCAGCGCCAGGTCGATATGATCGAGCCCGAGTTTCTGGCACATCAGCCAGCCATACACCTTGACCTGGGCCCAGTGCAGTTGCCGATGGTTGGCGGGCTGGGCAGCGAGGTCGCCACGGTAGGTTTTGACTTCTTCCAGGCGGTTGGCGTCCGGGTCGTAGCCGTCCGCCCTGCCCCGCACCTTGAGCTGCTGGTAATCGCCCTCCAGGGTGACCTCGTGCTGATAGTGCGCGCTGCGCCGGGATGCCACCGTGCGATGGCCGACGATGCCTTCCTGGGCGCTGGGCGACGGCGTAAAGCGCAGGTCGAGGTCACCGACCTTGGCCGTGAACTCACACAGCGCCCGCACGGCCACGCTGTAACTCAAGCGGGTTGCTCCGCCCAACGCACGTAGCAGACGGTGACCGGCATCTGGTACTCGCCGCAGAACGCCAGCCAACGCAACTGGTTGTCTTGCAGGCGGTCGCCGGGCCCCTTGACCTCGATCATGCGATAGGTGTTTTGCGCCGGCCAGAACTGGATGAGGTCCGGCATCCCGGCCCGGTTGGCACGGATATCCTGCAACAGGCGCGTGAACCAATGGCGCAAATGCTCGGCGGGCAGGCAGGCCAGGGCTTGCTCCAGCAGGTCTTCGCTGAGCAGGTTCCAGAACACAAAGGGCGACTGGATGCCCCATTTATCCACGTAGCGTTGGCGGATGCTTGCCTTGTAGCGACCGTCCTCCAGTTGCGCAAAGCACGCGGCAAACAAGGCTTCTCGGCGTTGATAAAAGTCCTCGCTGTGCAGGTCCGCCGGCCCGCGCTGGAACGGGTGGAAGAACGCCCCCGGCAGCGGCGCAAAAATCGCCTCCCAGCACAGCAAGCCAAACAGCGAATTGATCAGGCCATTCTCGACGTAATGCACCGGTGCATCCGGTTCGCTCAAGTGCGCCAGCACGCAGGATTCCACCGACAGCAGCGGTTCCTGCACCAGCGAAAGGTCCAGGCGTGCCACCGCTTGGGGCTTGGCCCTGGGCAGCGCCGGCCCGCCGAGTTTGCGCCGCAGGCGCGGCACTACGCGAAGCAGGTGTTGGTGTTCCGCTGCGCTGTGTGGGGCCTGTTGCGCCTCGGTCGCCAGGGCCATGGCTTGGGCGTAATCCTCCTGACGTTCCAGTACGCGGATCAGCCGCGCCCGCGCGCCGGGATGAGTGCAATTGCGGTAGATCTGTTCGGCCAGTGCCAGCTCGGCGCACCGTTCGCAATACTGGCCGATCTGGAACAGCAGCTTGGCACGACGCTTTTCCAGCCACGGGTTGTCGGTACACAACGTGGCGACCTGCGCCAACACCGTATCCAGTGCCTCACCGGCTTCAAAGGCTTGCTGGCACTGGTGCAGGAATAAAAACCCATGCACGTCGTCACGGCTGCGTAAACCACGAGACTCGGCGCAGAACTCGACTTTTTCATAGGTATAGATGCCCAGATCTGCCAACACGAATTCCGACCAGTCCTGGTGCAGGTTGCCGAAGAACATCAGGCGCAGGCGATCACACAACTCCATCACTGTCAGGCTATACAGCACATCGCCCACGTCGGGACACCACTGGGTAAAGCTGCGCGGTTCGGTAAATTGCGCCGCCAAGGGTTCAAGCCAGTCGGCCTTGTTGCCCTTGGGTTGGTCGATCCAGGGCCTGAAGGCGCCGAGCAATTCACTTTTTTGCAGCAGGGCGAACAGGGTGGCAAACGGCAGCGGGCTTTGATCCTCCACCCACCCCAACTCACGCAGTGGCCCCGCCGCCGCATGAGGGCAACCGATTTCCAGGTAATGGAGCTTGGTGGCGCGAAAATGCACGCCCTTGCGCATCACCATCCGCACCAACAACGCCTGGGACGCCAGAGGCAACCTGTCAAATTGCTGAATGAAATGCTGTTCGTGCGCATCGAGCAAATCGGCATAGCGCTGCCCCAACCAAACCAGCACTTGGCGGAAGTTATGCAGGTAATACAAGGGATCTTCGAGGGGGTTGGCCATGGCGCAGAGCAATCAAATACTGGTTATGCATACAGAGTGCCGGGGCAAAGCGGTTGTTGCAATCAGTAATAGATAAATGGCGCCTGCAACTTTTTGCAAAAAAACAATCTGATGAGGGGGTTGATCAAGTAATATTTATGGCCGCGCAGCCAGACGCTGCGGGACTTTTCAGGGTTAAAGGTAAGGGTTATGAACATGAAGAATTTGGGTCTGCCACTGGTTGCACTCACTTTTCTGGTATTGGCCGGTTGCTCCACGCAAACCGTGGTGACCTTGCAGAACGGCACGCAGTATTTGACCAAGGACACGCCCAACGCCAAGACCGCCGACGGCTTCTACGAGTTCACCGATATTGCCGGCAAGCGTATTCGTATCAAGGCCGATGATGTGGCCACGGTGCGTAAGGAAAAGTGATCTTCTAGCAACACCCCATCAAATGTGGGAGCTGGCTTGCCTGCGATAGCGATTTGTCAGTCACCGCATGGCTGTCTTGACCGCCGCCATCGCAGGCAAGCAAGCTCCCACACCGAATACGTTAGCTGATGACTATCCCCTCCCCCGACAGACTGCTCACACCCACCAGCGTCACCGAATCCGTACCAAAGCTAATGACGGTATCCGCGCCCACCACCTTGACGTGGTCGCGGTAATCGGTGCTGCCCGCCACGTCGTTGAACACCAGCTTGTCCGTCGTCTGGTAGCCAATCACCCGGTCATTGCCAAACTGCCCGCTGAACAAAAACGTGTTATGCCCGCTGCTGTCACGGATGGTGTCATTGCCCTTGCCACCTTCGATAAAGTCCGCGCCCCTGCCGCCTTTGATCAAGTCGTCGCCGTCACTGCCGATGATGAAGGTATTGCCCTTGTGCGCCTCGGCATTGCGGTTGAGGTCTTGCACCCAGGTGGTGGCCCGTGCCGGATCGGACAGGTTGGCGACGATCACCGTCGAGTCGCGGGTCATCTGTTCGTAGAAGCCCGAGTCGAGGATGCGGGTCATGCCGTCGCCGTAACCGGTGGGCAAGTGCGAGACCCAGGTGGGCAGGTTGAGAATGGAAAATGGCAGCAGGTTCCACAGGGATGAAGCGTAGTGGTCGTTGAAGCTGACGATGTTGTCGGTGCTCGACTCGTGGGGCTTGTCGTGCACGCCCAGGGACGACAGGTTGAATGACGAGCCATCCAAGGCACGGAACACCGGGTCGTTTTCATAGCCGACGTTAAGCACCTTGTCGCCGGCGCTCTGGGTCGGCGACGCGTAGGCCACGTAGTTGGAGTCCTTATAGAACCCCGACCAGCTGTTGTCGCTCAAGTCGGCCATGCTGTTGACCGCGAGGCCCCCAAGGCTGTGGCCGCTGACCACCACGTCATTGCCGCCCAGGCCCTGGGCACTGGCGTAGTCCGCCACGTTTTTGAGCAAGCCGCCAAAGGCTTCCCCCGCGTAGTTCTTGGCATAGTCCTTGGGCCCGAAGGCGGCGAGCAGGTCGCTGATCACATCGCCGATGGAGTCGGTGATCACACTTTCCCGAGGCCCCGAAGTGCCGCGAAAACTGATGCCGAGCTCCAGCAGCTTGCCCGCGTCATCGTACTTGCCCAGCACCTCGGCCTGCGCCGTGCCGTAGCCGAATTTTTCGCCAAAGAAGGTGCCGCGTTCATCAACCTTGCCGCTGTAGCCCAGGGTACTGGCGCTGATGGGCGTCCAGCCGGCTGCTTGCACCGCCTCCAGGGCGGCTTTTTCCGAGTCGGGGTTCCAGGGTATCCCGGGGATGACCCCTTGGGCATTGCTGCCGCCAATCAGCGCGCTGACCAGGGTGGCAGGCAAGCCCAGCCCGAGGCCGTTGTTCTGGTAACCGACGGCAAAGCCGTTATCCAGGTTGTGGTAGGAATACAGCGTGATCGCCATGGCATCGGCGAACAACGCCTTGGAGTCCTCGGTACCGAGGTTTTTATAGTCAAAGATACCCATTGGTAGTGCCTCTCTGTTGTTGGATTTGTAGAGAAAGCCAAAACACCTGTTATCCGTTACCCCCCTGTAGGAGCGAGCTTGCTCGCGAAAAACTCAAGTGCGCCGCGTTCCTTCAGGTGGAACGCGTCATCGTTGATGATCTTCGCGAGCAAGCTCGCTCCTACAGGGGTTTTTGAAGCTTTAGAACGCCCAGTCCAGGCTCAAGCCGACGCCGTGCACCTTCTCCTTGCTGGCCAGCAAGCCGTTGTAATCGAAGTTCACCCGCGCATCCTTGCTCAATGCCAGGCTGACCCGTGCTCCGACCAACGCGGCATCGCGCACCATTGGCGCACTTTCCACCGTGAACGACGGGCCGCCCGAGGCAAACGCCAGGTGCTGCTCCGAATCGGTGCTGCTCAGGTTGTGCTGCCAGCCCAGGGTGCCGGAGACTTCCAGTTGCTGATGGTCGTTGATATTGAAGGTCTTCAAGGCACGCATACCCAGGGTGCTGAGCACCAGGTCACGGCTGTCGTCGCCACTTCTCAGCGCGGCGGCGTCGCCCTTCTCTTTGAAGCTGTCAGTGTCCAGGTGCACGTAGGCCAGATTGGCGAACGGCTCCAGGGCCAGCGGTTGCAGGTTGATACGGTACGCCGCCTCCGTGAATACCTGGGTGCTGTGGGCATCGACCTTGGCTTTTTGCTTGCCGCTGACGTCGCCGTATTGCAGGTCGCGTTTGACATCGGCGCGGTGCCAGCTGTAGGTCGCGCCGCCACTCAGGCGCCAGGCGCCGATTTCATGCCCGGCATAGGCGCCGAAATGATAGCTGTCGACCGAGGCGCGGCTGTGGGTGCCGCTGCCCATGTTCAGCGACGTGTCGCTGTAGCCGGCCACCAGGCCGATGCGTGTGGCCTCATCGAGGGCGCCGTCCACACCGGCGAGCATGCCGCCGATAGAGGTGG
Source organism: Pseudomonas sp. BTN1 (assembly GCF_001907715.1). Taxonomy (NCBI): domain Bacteria; kingdom Pseudomonadati; phylum Pseudomonadota; class Gammaproteobacteria; order Pseudomonadales; family Pseudomonadaceae; genus Pseudomonas; species Pseudomonas sp. BTN1. Next base: position 194,142 of record NZ_MPBM01000038.1, read on the forward strand.
TGTAGCCCGCCGTGTCGTTGCGGCTGTCGGTCTTGCCCCATGCACCCAGTGCCTTGACCCACACGTTGCCACGGCTGTCGATGGCTTGGCTGGTAGCGCCCATCTCGCCATTGCGCAGGCGTTCGCCCACCGCTTCGCGTACGTAGCGGCTGTCATTGACCAGTGCGGTTTCCAGCGCCGGGTATACCTCCCCGCTCAGTTGCTGGAACGCGCCTTGAGCCGAAGCGGCCGTGGGTGCCAGCAGCAAGCTTTCATACACGCCATTGCCTGCGCCCAATTGCTCGGCGGCGGCGGCCACGGCGCGCTGGTTCGGCGTAGCCGCCACGCTGGCGAAGCTGTTAGTGCGTGCCACATCCAGCTGCACACCGTTGGCGGCGTAGTTCAAGGTGCCGCCGACAAACAGGTAATTGGGCACCACTGCCGCGAAGCTACCGGTGACGCCGCCTGCCGCTTGCAGGATGTTGTACTGACGGCCGATCAGGCTTTGGGCCTGGGTGGCGCTCAGCAAGGTCGGGCTGTTTTCCAGGGCAAGAGTCACGGTGCCGCCGTTGAGGGTGGCCGTGCCGCCGGCGACGATGCGATCGCTGCTGGTGGGCGACAGTTCTACCGCGTAGGTCGAACCCGGTTCAAAGTTGACGTTGCCCGCCACGTTCAAGGTGCCGATGGAATTGCCCGGCGCCACGGTGCCGCCGCTTTTCGCGCTCAGCGAACCGATACGCCCCGAACCACCGACCACACCGCTCTGGCTGACGGTAACGTCGGAGGTGACCGAACCGTTGATTGCCAGCAAGCCCTGGTTGACCAGCGTCGGCCCGCTGTAAGTATTGGCGCCGGTGAGCACCAAGGTACCGATGCCTTGCTTGGTCAGGCCGCCATGGCCCGAGATGTCGTTGCTCCACACATCCCGCCCGCAGTGCAGGTCATCGCACACACGCTGGGTGGGTTTGCCGGCATCCACCACCGCGCCGACACCCGGCAGGTCCGCGACGAACTGGCCGCTGCCGTAGGCGCCGTCGATACGGAACTCGGCCGGGATATCCTCAGCGGTGATAAACATCCCGGGGCCGTTGACCGCCTTGCCCAGGTTGATCATGCCCCAGCCATACAGCGAATCGATGCCCGGCGCGCCGAGGTCGGTGGCGGTGGTCTTGAGCACGGTGGAGATCTGGTCGCCGCTCATGTATTGGAAGCGCTCCATCAGCACCGCTGCGGCGCCTGCCACGTGAGGTGCGGCCATGGAGGTGCCATTTTTGTTGGCCCAGTCGGTGGTGAGGTTGCTCAGGTCGGTACCGTTGATGATCGAACTGTAGATCTTGGTGCCGGGTGCCGACACGCAAAAGCTCGCCGCATAGCCACAACGCGAGGAGAAAGTACTGATCACATACGGATCGGGGCTTGCCGTATTCGGGTTCTGCTGGAGGGCCGCGACGGACAGCCAGTTAGGCGCGATCTCTGGCACAAAATACGCAAGGCCGGAAATCGCATCCGGGTTGTTGAGGTTGTAGTCATTGCCTGCAGCAAAGATGGTCAGCACACCGCTGCGGGCCGCGTCGATGGCGCCTTGGTACGCGCCACCTGCTAGGGTGCCAAGGATCGGCCTGATGGTATTGAACTGCGCCTGGGCTTCGTTGACGGTGAAATTGGGGAACGCCGGATCGCGGCCGCCCTTGGCGTACTGATCACCGATGCCGATGCCCCAGCTGTTGTTGATGATACGCGCGCCACTGGCGACCAGCCCATCCCAGCCGGCCTTGTACACGGCGCCGTCGTTGCCGAGGATGATCCCGTCTTCCGGGCCCGGGTCACCGTTTTCGGCGGTGAGGATTTGTGCGTTGAACGCCACGCCGTGCATCGGCCCGCCATCGCGGTTACCGGCCGCAATGCCGCCGACATGGGTGCCGTGGTTACCCAGCTTGCCGTTGGAGTCCTTGGACGGCGTGCCGTCGTAGCGGAACGCGTCGCCGGCCTTCACCGGGATATACGGGTCGGTGTATTGGCGAATGCCCTCGGTGACAATCGTCACCACCTTGTCGGGGCTGGCAAACTCCGGGTGCTGGGCGTACACCGGCTGGTCGAAGATCCCCAGCTTGACGCCCTTGCCGGTATAGCCAGCCGCATAGGCGGTGTCGGCGTGCACGGCGCCCAGGCCCCAGTCGGCCTTGAACTCATTGCTGCGCCAGCTGGCGGCGTCGCCCAGTTTGCCGGTTTCCACATAGGGTGCAGCCTGGGCGGTCCCCAGGCTTGCCAGGCAACACAGCAACGCGCCGTATGGCACGCAGCTCAGCGCCTTGAGCGGATAGCCCGGGCCTGTGTGGATGGCGGTAGTTAACCCTGACTTGCTTTTTTTCACGGTGACCTTCCTTAGTTTTCTTATTGCACGTGTGTAAATCACTTTCTCCAGAACACCGCCGCTGATCATTCCCACGCTCCGCGTGGGAATGCGGCCCCGGACGCTCTGCGTCCCAAAGCGTGACGCGGAGCGTCACAAGAGGCGTTACCACGCGGAGCGTGGGAACGATCAGCGGAGCGTGGGAACGATCAGGTTCACGGTGTCTTCAGAACTGCCAGTTCAGGCTCAAGCCCACGCCCTGGGTTTTCGCGCGCCCACCCAGCTGGCCGTTGTAATCCAGGTTGACCCGCGTCGACGCATTCAACGCCAGGCTGGCCTGCACGCCCACCAGGGCAGCGTCGCGCAGCAATGGCGCACTGCGCACCGCAAATGAAGGCCCGCCGGCGACAAACGCCAGGTGTTCCTCTGACTCCACCGCCGTCAGGCTGTGTTGCCAGCCCAACGAACCGGACAGGTCCAGTTGCTGGTGGTCATTGAGGGCCAGGGTTTTCAGGGCGCGCACACCGAGGGTGCTGAGCACCGCATCACGCCGGTCGCTGCCGCGTTCCAGGGCAGCGGCATCACCTTTTTCGTGGAAGGACTCGCTGTTCAGATGCACATAGGCCAGGTTGGCGAACGGCTCCAGGGCCACCGCTTGCAGGCGGATGCGGTACGCGGCTTCGGTGAAGACCTGCGCCGTGGTCGCGTCCAGCTTGGTTTTTTGCTTGCCGCTGACATCCCCCCATTGCAGGTCGCGCTTCACGTCGCCGCGATGCCAGCTGTAGGCACCGCCGACGCTCAGGCGCCAGTCACCCAGCTCGCGCCCGGCGTACGCGCCAAAGTGGTAGCTGTCGATGGACGCCGATGAATGGGTACCGCTGCCCATGTTCAAGGAGCTGTCGCTGTAGCCGGCAACCACACCCACGCGGGTCTGCTCATCCAGCGCGCCGTCCACACCCGCCAACAGGCCGCCGATGGAGGTGGTGGACCCCGCCGTTTCAGTGCGGCTATCAGTCTTGCCCCAGGCGCCCAGTACTTTGAACCACAGGTTGCTTTCACCGGCCACTGGCACATGGCGCAGGCGCTCGCCCACGGCGTTACGCAGTTGCAGGCTGTCGTTGATCAGCATCGCACCCACAGCCGGGTAGATTTCCCCGGACAGTTGTTGCAAGCCCTGCTGGGCCACGGCAACCGATTGCGACTGCAGCAGGCTTTCATACACCGGGTTGCCGGCGCCCAATTGCTCAGCAGCCACCGCGACGTTGCGCTGGTTGCGGGTCGCGCCGACGCTGGCGAAGCTGGCGTCGTTGCGCCCCACGTTCAGTTGCACGGCATTGGCGGCGTAGTCGAGGGTGCCACCGAGGAACAGGTAGTTGGGCAGCACTTGCCCGAACTGGCCCTGAATGCCGCCCGCCGCCTCGAGAATCGAGTACTGCCGGCCGATCAGGCTTTGGGCCTCGCTCTGGCTGAGCAAGGTCGGGCTGTTTTCCAGCGCCAGTGTGACGGTGCCGCCGCCAAGAATCGCCTGGCCACCGGCGACAATGCGGTCACTGCTGGTGGGCGTCAGCTCCACGGCATAGGTCGAGCCGGCGCCGAGGTTTACGTCCCCTGCCACTTGCAAGGTGCCCACGGAATTACCCGGGGCCACACGGCCGCCGTTGTTTACCGACAACGCGGCGATACGCCCGGAACCGCCGAGGGTGCCGCTGTCATTGACCGTCACTGCTGAAGTCAGCGAGCCATTGACCGCCAACAGACCGCCGTTGACCAGGGTCGCACCGCGATAGGTGCTGTCGCCGCTGAGCACCAGGCTACCGGCACCGGCCTTGATCAGGCTGCCCTCGTACACACGCTGGGCCGCCGCTTGGTCGCGGGCACTGCCGATGGCGTAATCAGTCTGGTCCTGCTGGCTGGCAGAGGCACCCACGCCGTTTTGCCAACCCTTGTCGATCAGGGTTTGCTGCCAGGCCGTGTGCTCGGCGCGGTCCTCGGCCTGGCGCTGGATGAGCGCCTGGTCGGAGATGCCGTTGCTCCACACATCGCCCTGCCCGGCGGCCAGGTTGACCTCCATGGGCCCGAGCAGTTGCCCAGGACCGTGCATCGCCCGGCCCAGGTCAGGCACGCCCCAGCCGACAATGGCGTTGGGCGCCTGGGTGATCGAGCCGTCGAGCTGCGTGGCGGTGGTCAGCAGCACCTGCAAGGCTTGCTCGTTGGTCATGTAGGGATAACGTTCCATCACCAGCGCCAACGCGCCGGTGGCATGGGGCGCTGACATCGAGGTGCCGGACTTCACCCCATACCCCCCGTCAGGAATGGTGCTGTTGATCAGCGCGCCGGGGGTAGAAATACACCAGTACTTGGCGACGCCGCATTTGTTGTATTTCTGGTTATTGGCCTTATCCAACCCGGACACGGCCAGCCAGTGGCCTTCCAGCTCCGGCTGGAAATACGGCAAGGCCGAGCGCACGCTGGCGTTGGCATAGCCGCTGTTGCCGGCGCTGAACACGTTGATCACACCGGCCTTGGCCACGTCCGCGGCCGCGTCCAGCCAAGTGCCACGGTTGTAATGCTGGGCGTACGCCGCGTGCATATTGTCCAAGGTCTGGTAGCTGACGTCCTTGGGCTGGCTGCCCCAGCTGTTGTTGATGGCGCGCACGCCGGAATCCACCAGTGCGGTGTACACGGTCTTGAAGTATTTGGGGTCTGGCGTGGGGCCGAACAGGAAGCTGTCGTTGGCGTTGGTGTTGCCCACATAGACCTGCGCGTTGTAAGCAACGCCATGCATACCCACGCCGTCGCGGGCGGCGCCCATGGTGCCGGTGACGTGGGTGCCGTGGGAATCATTGTTCGGGTTGAGCGCGCCCGTGGTGCTGAAGGCGCTGCCATCGACATAGGTGCCCGTGGCGGTGACCGGGTGGAAACGGTCTTTGGAAGCTTCCGGGTGATTGGTATCGAACCCTGAGTCCAGCGCACCGATTTTCACGCCTTGGCCGCTGATCCCGGCGGCGTAGGCTTCATCGGCCTTCATGCGGCCCAGGCCCCAGTCGCTCTGGTACTCGGCGGAGCGCCAACTGGCGGGGTTACCCGGTTGGCCGGTCTCGGTGTATTGCGCCTGTGCCGCAACGGACAGCAAGAGCAAGGAACCTGCGGTGAAGGGTTTGAAACGTGGTGAATCGGTGATCATGTGCACACTCCCTATTATTGTTATTCCCCCTGTAGGAGCGAGCTTGCTCGCGAAGAACTCACTGGCACCGCGTATAGCCAGGATGTCCACGTCATCGTTGACGTTTTTCGCGAGCAAGCTCGCTCCTACAGTTTTCCATCCGGGCCGAAGGCTTCGTCCACTTTGGCCAAGTCGGTGTCACGCAAGTTGCCCGCGTAATAGTGCAATTTGGTCCAGGCCATCAAGTAGTCATAACGCGCCTGGGCCAGGTCGCGGCGGGTGCTGTACAACTGCTGTTCGGCGTTCAGTGCGTCGAGGTTGACGCGCTCGCCGCCGAGAATGCTCTGCTTGGTCGACACCACCAGCGCCTCGGCGGATGCCAGCGCTTTCTGATAGGCGCGCAACTTACTCACGCCCGACAGGCACGCACTGAACTGGCGACGCAATTCGATCAGGGTTTCCCGGGTCTTGCCTTCCAGCTCGTACTCCGCCTGCTCCATCGCGCGGCTGGCCTGGCGGGTGGAGGCCGAGATACCGCCACCGGCATACAGTGGCATGCTCACTTCGACGCCGATGGTGTTGGTGTCGTAGCGCTGGTTATAGGTGTTGCCGCTGTCGGACTCCTGCTTGCGCGAGGTGGCATACGCGGTGATTCTGGGCAAATGCCCGGCACGGTTGCGTTCCACTTCATAGCGCGCCACTTCCAGGGACTGGCGCTGCGAAGCCAGCACAGGGTTGTTGGTCAGCGCCAACTCATGCCAGGTGTCGTAGTTGGCCGGGGTCAGGGTGAACGCGGCAAAGCTCTGGTTCAGCGGTGCCAGGTCGTTGATGTTGACGCTTTGCACACCGATCAATGCGCCCAACTCCCGGAGCGAGGCGTCCTGCTCATCCAGGGCCTGGATCTCTTCGGCGGTGGCCAACTCGTAGCGCGACTCGGCTTCAAGGATATCGGTGCGGGTGCCCTCGCCTTGCTGGAACAAATGCCGGTTCTGCTGGAACTGTTGTTCGAACGCCTTCTTCTTGGCCCTGGCGATGTCGATCTGGTCCTGAGCAAACAGCGCCTGGGTGTAATAGCTCAACACCCGCACCAGCAACGCCTGGCTCTTGTCGCGAAAGCTTTCATCGGCGAACAGCGCCTGGGCCACGCCCTTGCGGTAGTTGGCATAGGCTTCGTAGTCGAACAACGGCTGTTGCAGGCTGAAGGTCGAGCCATAGCTGTTGTAGTTACGGTCGTCGCGGTAACTACCGCCGCGCCCGTCGGGCAGGTGCGCTTCGGAATTGTTGCGGCCCTTGTTGTAGTTGTAGGACAGCCGCGGCAGCAAGCCGGCACGGCCAATGGTGCGGTTTTCCAGGCCGGCGTCGCGCTCCTTGATGGCGCCGAGGAACACCGGGTCGTTGCGCAGCGCCTGCTCGTACACATCGAAGGGCCCCATCGCGGCCTGGGCACTGCCACACACCAGCAACAGCGAAATGAACACTGGCTTCATGCTCATTCCTCAGTCAACGCAGAGCCGGCGCGGTCCAGCAGCGGCTTGAACAGATAGTTGAGCAGTGAACGCTCGCCGGTGCGCACGAACATCTCGGCGGGCATGCCGGGCTTGATCACCAGGCCGTTGAGTTTTTCCATCGCCGCCTCGCTGACGCTGGTGCGCAGCACGTAGTACGGCGCACCGGTCTTTTCATCGAGCATCTGGTCGGCGGAGATCAGGCTGACTTCGCCCGGCACCCGTGGCGTGCGGCTTTGGTTGAAGGCGGTGAAGAGGATGTCGACAGGCAAGTGTGTGCCGACCTTGTCCACCAAATGCACCGGCAGGTGCCCTTCCACTTCCAGGCGTGTGCCCTGGGGCACGATCTCCAACAGGGTTTCACCGGCACGCACCACGGCGCCTTCGGTGTGCACGCTGAGGTTGACCGCGATGCCATCGGCCGGCGCGTTGATCTCACTGTGTTGCAGGTTGAAGCCGGCGGAGGTCAGTTGCTGTTCAAGGGTCAGGCTGCGCAGTTGCGCGTCGGCCAATTGGCTGCGCACCTCTTTTTGATATTCCTCGCTGTGCTGCTGCAATTTGAGCCGCGACTCAACAATGCCCTGCTCTATCCGGCCGCTTTCACCGGCGTTTTGCGCCAGGTCCTGCTGCACCTGGGATAACTGGCGCTGGTAGTCCATCAGGCGGTTGCGCGGGATGTAGCCGTTGTCGGCCAAGGGTTGCAGGTTGCTCAGTTGCGCGCGCAGAGATTGGGCCTGGGCGGTCAAGTCACTGCGGGCACGGCGCATACCACTTAGCTGAGAGTTGGCGCCCTCGATGCTGGCGCGGATCCCGGCTTGTTCACGGGCAAACGCGTCGCGACGGCTGCTGAACAGTTGGCGCTGACCTTCTAGCACCAGCATCAAGGCCGGATCGGGGTTGGCACTCAGTTCTGCAGGAAAGGTGATGCTGGAGAGGTTGTCACGCTCGCTCTGCCAGCGCGCCACGCTGGCCCAGGCCATGCGGTACTGGGCTTGCAGCGATTGCACATCGGCCTGGTTCTGGGTCTGGTCGAGACGAAACAGCGGCTGACCTTGCTTGACCAACTCGCCCTCTTTCACCAGGATGCGGCTGACCACGCCGGGGCTGAAGGTTTGTACCGCCTTGCGCTTGCCGGACACCACCACGGTGCCTTGGACCGGAATGCCTTGGTCCAACGGTGCGAGACTGGCCCAGAGGAAAAACCCGCCGGCACCGACGATGGTCATCACCCAGCCCATTTTTACGAAAAAGCCGGCATCGCGTTCTTTGATTTGAGGTTCAACGGTAAGGCTGCTCATGCGCCTGGATTCCTTCCGGCCTGGTAGTGACGGCTGAAGCTGACACCGGTTTTTTCTTTCGGCGCTTCCTGCTGCCCGGACAACGCCCGCAACACCTCCTGACTGGGCCCGAACGCTTGCAGTTGGCCTTCGCCGAGCACTAGCAACTTATCGGCCTGGGCCAATGCCGAGGAACGATGGGTGACCAGCACCACGCTGCTGCCCTGGGCTTTCATCTGCATGATGGCGCTGGCCAATGCGGCTTCGCCGACGGTGTCGAGGTTGGAGTTGGGTTCGTCCAGCACGATCAGGCGCGGCCCGCCGTACAGGGCGCGGGCCAGGGCCACGCGTTGTTTCTGGCCGCCGGACAAGCCACCGCCGTTGTCGCCCAGCACGGTGTCGTAGCCTTGGGGCAGACGCAGGATCAGTTCATGCACGCCGGCCTGTTGCGCGGCCTTGACCACCAGTTCCGGGTCGGCCTCGCGAAAGCGCGCGATGTTGTCGGCGATGCTGCCACTAAACAGCTCGATGTCCTGGGGCAAATAGCCGATATGCGGGCCGAGGTCGTCGCGGTTCCAGCGGTGAATATCCGCGCCGTCCAGGCGTACGGTACCGGCCAGGGTTGGCCACACGCCCACCAGCACGCGAGCCAGGGTGGACTTACCGGAACCGGACGCGCCGAGCACGCCCAGCACTTCACCGGCGGCCAAGTTAAAGCTGACCTGATGCAGGGTCGCCATGCGCCGCCCCGGCGGGCCGGCGCTGACCTGCTCGAAACTGACTTGGCCGTTGGGCGCAGGCAAGGCCATGTGCTCGATCTCTGGCGGGAATTCGCGCAGCAGTTCGTCGAGGCGCTGATAGGCCAGCTTGGCCGAACTCCATTGCTTCCACACTGCAATCAGTTGGTCGATGGGGCTGAGTACGCGGCCCATCAAGATGGAGCCTGCGATCATCATCCCGGCGGTCATGTCGCCCTTGATCACCAGGTAGGCGCCCAGGCCCAGCACCAAAGATTGCAGGCACAGGCGCAAGGATTTGCTTAAGGAGGTGATGATCGAACCGGTGTCGCTGGCCTGGTTCTGCAAGCCCAGGAACTGCGAATGCACGCCAAACCAGCGTTGGCGCAGCGCACCGAGCATGCCCATGGCCTGGATGGTTTCGGCGTTGTGCAAATGGCTGGTGGCCAGTTGGGTGGACTGCTGCGAATAACCGCTGGCCTCGCCCAATGGCTTTTTGGTCAGGTATTCGTTAAGGCACGCCAGGCCAATCAACAGCACCGCGCCGGCCGTGGCCAGCACGCCGAGCCACACATTGAACAGGAAAATCACGAACAGGTAGATCGGGAACCAGGGCGCATCGAAAAACGCGAACAGCGCTGGCCCCGTGATGAATTGGCGCAGAGCGGTCAGGTCGCCCAAGGATTGCCCGGCGTGCCCTTGGCCGCGCTGCAGGTTGCGTTCGAACGCGGCTTTGTACACGCGCAAGTTGAAACGTCGCTCCAACTGGCTGCCAATGCGGATCACGATAAAGCTGCGCACCACTTCCAGCAGGCCGATAAACGCAAAGAAGCCCACGACCATCAGCGTCAACATCACCAGGGTGGTTTCATTCTGGGAGGACAACACCCGGTCATACACTTGCAGCATGTAAATCGAGGGCACCAGCATTAATAGGTTAATCAATGCCGTGAAACAGCCAACGCTGATCAAAATACTCTTGTATTCACCCAACGCCCTGAATAAGGGCGCCACCCCATGGGACTTCGCCATATTAATTGTTTTTCCTTGCAGCGAATTACGCAAAAGGGTCACCCCTACCAAGTAGGGTACGGCCGCCTAACAAATCGAGTTATATGCTTATAACTTTTAATTAAAGTTTTCGTTGCAGCCTTACAACTTCGCCCGCTTTAGTGCGGGCTTGATAGTCGCCCTCTTTCTGGCGATTCAAATGGGTGATCCCTGAGCCTTCAGCGTTAAACAGCCAAATACCATCCGGGGTGGGCGACCACGTCAGCGGCTTGTCGCCCAGCCATTGCTCGGCACAGGCGATATCGCCCTCCAGGGCGTTGGCTTGCTCCACTAACTTGAGCGCGCACACCTGATCCTGCTGCTTCAGCTCCCACTGCCCGGCAAGCTGCGCGGAGGTGGGTAATACAAGACTGCTAGCCATTGCGTGGGCTCCTGCCGACACGAACAACACCTGCACAACACAGGCGATCAAATGGGAAAAACGTGGCATATCCAACTCCGGCCTGGAGCGCGGCGCCGAAGCACCGCGCGCTTTACATCAGGCTACGATGTCACTGGCAGCCGCCTGGCCAACGGTGGTGACGAGGAAATCCGCCACGCCGTGCCCGGAGAAGTCCACCGCCAAGGTGCCCAGGTTGGTACCTGAGGCATAGGTCAGTACAGCATCGCCGGCATGCCCGGTAAATGCGTTGACGAAGGTCACGCCCGCACCCTTGGTGATACCGGACAGGTCGATCTTGTCCGAACCGGAGGTGAAGTCGAAGATCTTGTCCGCAGCCCCTGGCCTGGAGTCGGAACTGGCACCGTACACGAAAGTGTCGCTGCCAGTGCCGCCCCACAGCTGGTCCGCACCGCCGCCACCGTAGATGAGGTCGTTGCCGGCCCCGCCCTTGATGGTGTTGGCGACTTGGTTACCAATGATCAGGTCGTTGCCCGAACCGCCGAACGCGTTCTCGATGGTGACGCCCTTGGCGATGGATACATTGCCCACCAGGCCGCCCACATCAGAGAACGAGGTGGCAGTGAGGTTGATCTTCTGGTTCTGGGTAAAACCGGAGAAGTCCAGGGTGTCGTTGCCGCCACCGTCCCATACCGAGAACACCAGCTTGTCGGCATTGGAACTGGCGCTGAGGAAATCACGCCCGGTGTTGGAGTTGAACCCGTAGGTGGTGTCCGTGGCGCGGGTGCTGAGGTTGGCACCGTAGAGCTTCTGGATCGCGGCGATGTCGTCGATCAGCGGGCCGGAAGCGTAAGCCTCGACACCGCCTTTGCTGAAGTTCTGGTTGGTGTTGCTCTCGCTCCAGTAACTCATGAGGCTATAGCCACGCGTGTCCTGTCCATAGGTGGCGTCGTTATAGGTCGGGTTGCCGTTCCCGGCGTTGTAGTCGCCAGGGTGAGCCAGGCCCAGGGTGTGGCCGATTTCGTGGGTCAGGGTCTGCCGGCCATAGTTGTTCAGGTCCGGGGTCTTGTTCGGCGTGTAGCTGTTGTTGGTCAGGTACCACGAGGTGCCATCGTAGCCCGCACCGGTGCCGGGCAGGTAAGCGAAGGCCGCGGCGCCGTCCTGGCCGCTGCTGTAGTTGCCGAAGGTCATGTGGCCGTCACCGCCGGAAGCCTTTTCAGTAAAGGTCACGTTGGCGACATCCGCCCAGGATTGCATGGCCAGTGCGGCCTGTGCTTTCTGCTGGGTGTTGAATTGGCTGAACCCCGAGATGCCATGTTTGTTCATTGTGCTCTGGGTAGCCGAGGTGAGGAAGGTGTAGGTCAGATCGATCTTGCCGTTGCCATCAAAGTCCCGGTACGCAGCACCATCCCGCAGCAGCTGGGTCGCTGCCTGGTCTACGGTGTAGGACGGTTTGCCATTGACCGTGAGGTTGCCGCCACGGTCATACAAATGGCTGAAGCTATCGATTTGCGAGTAAGCAGTGCTGGCTTGCGCGGCAGATACAATAGCTTTGTCTTTTACTTTTGACATAAACGTACTTCCTTGTTTGCAAGTGCATCAGTCTTTGTTCGATAGGAACCTCGCGGGCGAGGATAGTCCTATCACTCACCTCTTTTGAAGGCGTAAGAAAACTGACACAACTTGAAATCTTTCGTCTACATCTATTTCCATCGCACACTTGTGACGCAGGTTCAAGTTGAAGAAGACGCACGCAGTGTTTATTGGGGGCCGTTGCGTTTGTGTGGCCGAATCGGCGCACACCACTATTTAAATATTAAATACAAGTAAAGCCACTCTAAGTGAGCGGCCCACTTGATTAATGGATCCAATATATTGTCACGGTGTCATTAGCAACATTAAAGAGCCACTATTCGCACTATTAAAGTGCGCTGTCCCCCATTACCGGGACATACTCCAGCCACACTGTTGCAGGGCTGCCAAGAGGGTTTCGCCAGCCAGGCCCGGCACCTTGACGCCGTCTTGAGTGGTCATGTCTTCACCTGCCAGAATGGCATTGATGATCGCCTCCTCCACCGCCTCTGCCGCCGCGCTGAACAGCGGCGAAATATGGTCGTTGTTGACCATCTGCAACCCGGTGCTGAGCGGCAGGTCCTTGCGCCCATAGTCGGCCGGCGGCAAATCACGGTTACCGGTGGCAAACGCCAGGAACAGGTCGCCGCTGGAATCCTCGGTGCCGCCACCGGTGCGCGCAATGCCAATGGACGCGCGCTGTGCCAGGCGCTGGCATTGGTGCGGCAGCAAGGGGGCGTCCGTGGCGATGATCACCACGATGGAGCCCATGCCGGGAGTGCCACGCTCGGCAAAGGGCGAAGCAATGTCCATCAAATGACGGCCCACCGGGTAACCATCGACCCGCAGCTCCTGGCGCTTGCCATGGTTGGCCTGCACCAGTACGCCCACGGTCCAGCCGCCCTGCTCCGTTGGCAAGCGCCGTGACGCAGTGCCGATGCCGCCCTTGAATTCGTGACAAATCATGCCGGTGCCACCGCCTACTGCGCCTTCCTGCACCGGGCCGCTTTCAGCCAGATCCAAGGCCTGGCGCACATGCTCAGGACGAACATGCTGGCCCCAGATATCGTTGAGCAGACCATCGTAGGTTTCCATGACCACCGGCATGCACCAGTACACCGCCGGGTCCGCCAGGCGCTCGCGCTCCAGGGCGATCAGGCTGTCGCGCACCACCCCGATACTGTGGGTGTTGGTAATGGCCATCGGCGTGGTCAGCAGCCCCGCCTCGCTGATCCATTCAAGCCCCGTGGCGTCGCCATTGCCGTTGAGCACGTGGTAGCCGGCAAAACACGGTTGATGCCGCGCTTCCCCGGCACGCGGCTGGATCAGCGTAACGCCGGTGCGCACCTGCTTGCCGTCGACCTGTGCCTTGAGCGTGGCATGACCGACGCGAACCCCGGGAACATCGGTGATGGCATTCAATTCGCCGGGCATGCCCAGCCCCAACGTGATGCCCAATTGACGTGCACGCATACCCACTCCTTACAATTTCTGAAACGCCGGACTCAACCGGCCACTGATGCAATACAAAATCACCGACAGGGCCAGCAAGCCGATGATGATCATGATGTCGCGTACCGAGGCCTCCAGGATCAAGGTGACCAGCAGGTAACCGGCACCCAGTACCGCCAGCAATGCCGGCAGCGGCCATAACGGCATGCGATAGGGATGCTCGCGATCACGCAGCAGCACCCGGCTCATCAGCGCGCTCAGCGCCACCACCAGGTACACCAGCATGATCAGCAGAACGCTGAACGAGGTCAGGTCGGCCAGGTTGGAGCTGAAGCTCAACAGCGCCGAAGGGATCGCCAGAAACAGCGTCGCCAGCCACGGTGAGTCCCAGCGCGGGTGAATACGCGTGAACAGCTTGTTGATGCCAGGCGTCCACAACGCATCGCGGCCGCTGCTGAACACCACCCGGCCAATCTGGATCACGATGGCAACGATGGCGTTGAACACCGACAGGAAGATCCCGGCGCTCACCAACCGCGACAGGGTTTCATTGCCATGGCTGGTCAACAGGTAGCCGATCGGGTCGGGGCTGCTGATCATCTCGCTCAGGGACGGCGCGCCGATCAACAGCGCGGTGATCGGCACCAACTCAATCACCACCACCAACCCCAACGACCAGAGCACCGCCTTGTGCACGCCCTTGCCGCCGCACTTCATGTCTTCGGCCAGCAACACCGCCGGGCCGTAGCCGTTGAACGAGAACAGGCCGATGCCGACGGCGCCGATCACCAACGCCCAGGGCGCCAGGTGCAACACGCCGTTTTCGACGATTTGCGGCTGCAGCAACACACTGGCCGGCTGCACCGGATTACCGAAGCCGATCACCACAATCACCAGTAACGCCGCCACTTCCAATAGCAGGCAGGTGCCGGTGATCCAGGCGTTGAGCTTGATATTGAGGATGCCCAGGGCGTAGCTGCATACCACGATCACCAGGGCGACAGTTTGCGCGTCGAATGTCGTGCCCAGAGCGTTATTCAGATAAGTCGCCGCACCGGTCGCCAATACCGGCGGAATAAACAGCAACATCACCAGAACCGTCAGGAAGGTGGCGTAACCGGCCATGCCACCAAACACGCGCTTGGCATACACGTACTCGCCACCGGCGCTGTTATGGGCGCGGCCGAGCTCGGCGTAACAGAAGGCAAACATCAACGCGAGCAACGCCGCCATCACAAACGCCAGGAACACGCCACTGCCCGCCTGCTGGATGGCAAACGGGGCGATCACGAAGACGGAACTGGCCGGCGTTACCGCTGAAACGGTAATGGCCACTACATCGAAGACGCTCAGGGTGGGCTTGAGCACGCCATCGGGCGCGGGGGAAGCACTCATATCGTTATCCTCTGTCGTTGTTTTTGGTGTGAGGCAGAAACGAAACATGATTTTTCCTCGGGATATGCTTCCCGTTGGACAGTGACGACGTTATCGGCTGGCGGGGCTGTCGGCCAATTCCCCTATTGGCGTACTCCCCTTGACGGTGCCCCCCAGAAGCCTAACCCTTGGCCGATCATTTGAGGGTGGGGATGTTGAGATGAACCTGTTCCGGGAAATCGGTATGCACGCGGGGTTGGGCCGCACCCTGTCTCAGATCGGCACCGAACGGTTCTGGAAGCAATTGGTGCTGTTATTGCACCAATGCCTGCCCTTCGATAATGCCCTGGCGATTTTCTATCCGCTGGATGGCCCGCCCCAGGCCCTGGAAGAGTACGACGCTCAGCCCAGCAGCAAGCCGGCGTCGATGCTGGTGTACCTCAACGGCTTGTACCTGCTCGACCCGTTTTACCAGGCCTGCCGGGAAAACTACGCCAGCGGCGTATACCGCCTGGAGGAAGTGGCGCCGGACCATTTTCGTCAGAGTGAGTACTTCCTCAATTATTTCCATGACAATGTGCTGGAAGACGAAGTGCAATTGATCCTGCAATTGCCAGGCGCCGGCACCCTGTCGTTGTCACTGGGCATGCAACGGCGCTTCAGCTTTGAAGAAACCGGGCTGTTGACCACGCTGTCGGCCTGGGTGTTGCCGCTCATGCAGCAGCATTGGCAGCAAAGCACCGAGCGGGCACCGGCCATGGACAGCCAGATTCGCGATGCCCTGAGTCATTTCGGCAGCGGTGTACTGTCGGACCGCGAACTGGAAATCGCCCGGCTGGTGTTGCGGGGCTTCTCCTCCAAGGCCATGGCCGAACGCCTGAAGATCTCGCCGGACACCGTCAAGGTGCACCGCAGGCATTTGTACGCCAAGCTGGACATTTCGTCGCAACCCGAGTTGTTTTCGTTATTCATTCAGTCGTTGGGGCATGACTTGGAGAACCCATAGGCTTAGTCCGAATGAAAGAAATTAATATGCTGCGGCAAAAGATTTACGCCATCAACGCGTATAGAAAAGTTCGGCCCTTCAGGGTTGACCTTGATAGTCAAAGTGCTCACGCCAAACTCATGAGTCAGTTGCACATCCCCCACTTCCACGGGCGGGCCTGGCTGAATATTAATAGCTGAGATGTTGTGGTCTTTTAATACCCCGGCCACATCGATTTCATCCTCCTTGGGGTTGAAATTCAACAGGGTGTCAGGGTCATCGCTAAGGGAGTCGGTACTTTTTTCATATTTGAATGTGTTTTCACCCTGGCGCCCCACCAGCTGGTCGCCACCGCCACCGCCGATGAGGACCGAGGGCTCGCCACGCCTGGCTTCGAGGCGCTCACGCTGGTCTGTGCCGCGTAAGGTGGGCGGGCTGTTTTCCGGTTGGGTCCACGTGCCGCCAGTGGGAAGGCTTTGTATGGAAGACATATAAGTCACCTGTCAGATCATGAGTGTATGTGAAAGTGTTACGCGTTGCGGATTGAAATCTCTCACGCAGGCAATAACACTTTCCACTCCAAATAATTGACATCACATGTCTTAACTATGACGTGATTATTTATTCCACCCAGTACCGATGACTTATCGGCCTTCCTGGTGGCGCTGTTTTCCTGTTATTTAACGCCCCGTACGAATGGTATTCCAAACCCGAGTACGCACCCGGTCGATGTTCAACGGCATGGCTTGCAGTGCAAATAACTTGCCCATCATTTCCGCGCTGGGATACACCTTGGTATCGGCCTTGATCGCCGGGTCTACCAGGCTGTCGGCCGCCGCGTTGCCGTTAGCGTAATGCACGTAGTTGGTGATACTCGCCATCACGTCCGGGCGCAGCAGGTAGTTCATGAACGCATAGCCGGCTTTGTCATTCGGTGCGTCGACAGGCATGGCGACCATGTCGAACCAGATTGCCGCGCCTTCCTTGGGAATGTTGTAGCCGATATTCACGCCGTTTTTGGCTTCTTTGGCGCGGCTTTCGGCCTGCAGGATGTCGCCGGAGAAACCGACGGCGACACAGATGTCACCATTGGCCAGATCGGCGGTGTATTTCGAGGAATGGAAATACGCCACGTAAGGTCGCACTTTCATCAGCAAGGCCTCGGCCTTCTTGTAGTCTTCGGCTTTTTTGCTGTGGTGCGGCAAGCCCAGGTAATTCAGCGCGGCTGGCAGCAGTTCGGGGCCGTTGTCGAGAATGGCGACGCCGCATTTTTGCAGCTTGGCCATGTTTTCCGGTTTGAAGATCAAGTCCCAGGAATCCACCGGGGCGTTGTCGCCGAGTACCGCCTTGACCTTGTCGATGTTGTAGCCGATACCGGTGCTGCCCCACAGGTACGGGAAACCGTGGGCATTGCCGGGGTCGTTGTCTTCCAGGGCCTTGAGCAGCACGGGGTTGAGATTTTTCCAGTTGGGCAACTGGCTCCTGTCGAGTTTTTTCAGGGCGCCGCCCTGGATCTGTCGCGCCATGAAATGGTTGGAGGGGAACACCACGTCATAGCCCGATTTACCGGTCATCAGCTTGCCGTCGAGGGTTTCGTTGCTGTCGTACACGTCATAGGTGAAACCGATGCCAGTGTCTTTCTGGAAATTCCTGGTGGTGTCCGGCGCGATGTAGTCCGACCAGTTATAGATCTTCACGGTCTCGGCGGCCTGGCTGATAGAGGCCACCAACATCAAGGGCAACAGGGCAATGGCTTTCATGGTTCGATTTCCTGGCGGTTTTAGGGCTGTTTTTATGGCAGGCGATCAAGGATCAAAGCGTTACAGAATCAGGACATAGGTCTTGCGCACGGTTTCCTGGATATCCCAGATACCGGTGCTATTGGCTGGCAACATCAGTGCGTCACCGGCTTGTATGTGCAGGGTTTCCCCATTGTCGGGCGTGAAGGTGCAGCGCCCTTGGATGAAATGGCAAAACTCCTGGGACGTGATCTGCCGACGCCAGCGCCCCGGGGTGCAGGCCCAGATGCCGGTCTCGACGCCATCGTTGCGCTCCACGCTCAAGGTGGAGGCCACGGCGATGGGCTCGCCCAGGGGCACCGCCACCGGTGATGAATCTGGCAGTGGGGTGTTCAGCGTGTCTTTGAATTGCATGATACTCATGGGTTTTCCCCTGTGGGTGGAACGAGTCAGTGCATGAAGCCTTCCATGAAACCGGCAACGCCAGTTGCCAGCTTGCGGCGCCAGGGCGCAGTGTTGGGGTTGGCCAAGACCTGGTCTTCATGGACAAAACTACGAATGATCGCGTTGTAACCCAGCCAGCGGCACGGCTCTGGCTCCCAGGCCTTGAGTGCTTTGAGGCCGCCTTCGCGAATCACCCAGGGTTGTTGGGTCAGCAAGGTGTCGCGGCCGAGGATCAAATCGGCCAGGGTGCGGCCGCCGAGGTGGGTGGCGCCCACGCCCTCCCCGCCATAGCCGCCGGACAGTGCGATGCCCGTGGCGTGGTCACAGAGCATGTGCGGACGAAAACGGCGCGACATGCCGAGGTTGCCGCCCCAGGAATGGGTAATCCTGGCCTTTTTCAGCTGTGGGAAGAGTTCGCCAAACAGGTAGCGACGCAACTCCACTTCGCTGTCGGTCAGGTCGAAGTTGTGCCGCAACTTGCCGGCAAATTGATAGCCACCACGGGCGCCGAAGACCAGACGATTGTCGGCCGTACGCTGGCCGTAGGTGACCTGTCGGCTGCTCTCGCCAAAGGCCTGACCCTGACTGAGCCCGATGTCTGCCCAGGTGCTGGCCGGCAGCGGTTCGGTGGCGACGATCAAGCTCTGCACCGGTAACTGGTAGCGGCCCAATGGGGCCAAGGTATTGGCGTAACCCTCGACAGCAGGCACCACCCAGGCGGCGCGCACGCTGGCCTTGGCGGTGCGCAGGCCGCCGGACTGCCAATGGGTCACGGGGCTGTTTTCGTAAATGATCACGCCCAGATTCTCAACCGCCCGCGCCAGGCCACGCACCAGCTTTGCCGGGTTGATCGTCGCGACGTGGGGGGCATAGATGCCGCCATAAGGCTTGGCAATGCGGACCTGCTCGGCCAATTGCTGCGGGCTGAGCCAGCGGTAGTCGTCTTCGGTGAGGCCCTGGGCGTACAGCTTGTCCAGATAGCGGCGCAGGCTGACTTCCTGCTCGGGGTAGCGTGCGGCGCAATACAAGGCGCCGCCTTTGCGGTAGTCGCAGTCAATGCCTTCGCGGACCAGCACCTGGGCCACTTCATCAGGGATACCGTGCAGCAGGTCAAACGAAGCGCTCCGGTGCTGAGGGGCAAGCTCAGCCAGCAGTCGGTCTTCCCCCAAGAGGTTGCCCATCAACCAGCCACCATTGCGACCGGATGCGCCAAACCCAGCAGTCTGTGCCTCGATGATCGCGATTTTCAGCTCGGGGGCCTGGCGCTTCAGGTAATAGGCGGTCCACAGGCCGGTGTAGCCGGCGCCGATAATCGCCACATTGACGTCCAGGTCGTGCTCCAGCGATGGACGCGCTAACAGCGGGTCGTCCAACTGGTCCATCCATAAACTGATATTGCGCCATGCCGGCATGCCAGCTTCCCCTACCTCGGTTCGATAGGGCCGATCCTAGAGTGCAGTGTCAGGGGCTGTCTTGCGCGCGTGCACGCAGGGAAATTTGTTTGAGGTACGCCTTGGGCGATTGCCCGGTGTGCTGGCGAAAAGCGCTGTAAAACGCCGAGAGTGAATTGAAACCGGCCGCAAAGGCCAACTCATCAACTTTGACCGGCGCGGTGGCGTGGTCCAGCGCGGCCAGTAAATGCTGGAGTCGCGCCTGGTTGACGTAGCGATAGAAGCTCTGCCCCAGCACTTGGTTCAGCAGGTAGGACATCTGGTTGCGACTGTAGCCACAGGCCTTGGCGACCCGCTGCAGATCCAGCTCCGGGTCCAGATACGGCTGCTGACGCTCAAAATATTGTTGCAGGTCATTGGCCATATAACCCAACTGCTGGGGCGACAGGCCCAGGCGGCTGACCGTAGGGCGCAGGGCCTGGGCGGGTTGCTCGTGCACCAAGGACGCATATTCATTCACCCGCCAGATCAACCCGTCGCGCACCGTAATGGCCTCACTGGTACGAAACGACACCAGGCCCTGGCCGCCACGCAACGTGATGCGGTACTGGATAAACGCCGTATCGCCATCGGCGCGGATGCGGTCAGTGTGTTCAATGGCCTCATCCGCCTCACGGGGCATGCTGGCTTGCAAGTACTCGCGCAACTCGGCATAGCCCACCACACGGTTCTGGAAAAAATCGTGGTACTGGATCTCGGGATGGTAGTAAGCCATCACCCCGTCCAGATCGCGATGACGCCAGCACAGGTGATGGCGCAGCACCAACTGGCCGGTAGCGTGGGAATTCTGACACTCATCGTCTGGGGCGATGTCGGGCATATTGGGCTCTACGACGGGAGAAAATATTTGAGAGTGCCGAAGTTTACCCGCCCCTTCAATGGTCAAATCGAGCGCCTGACTAATGGCCTTTTGCCTATTCCTCTGTAGGACATGATCTATATCAAAACCAGGCGAAAGAACCGCCGAACGGGCGCAAAAAAGTCACCTTGCAGTTGCGAACGAATGCTATTTTTAAGCCCTAGATGTCATGACCAGCGAAGGTCCTGGCCCCTGCCGCGAGCTAAAGGAAGCGCTCAATGAACAAGGTGGGCAACATGAACAAAGTGACATTTCCCAACGCCTGCCAGCTGATGCGCTGGCATTTTCACCCCATGGGCTTCGAGGGCAGCATGGACGCCCCCGGCAGCATGATCGCCCGCCTGTTCGACCGGGCCAGCGGCGAGACGTTGATCGCTATCGCGGGGATTCCGTGCGCTACGGTGATGAACGCGGCTGATGTGGAGCGCATCATCGAGGCCGTGGAGGATGAATTGGAGAGTTTCGTGCCGCCGGTTTCGTTGCGGGCGTGAGGCGGGGCTAACCGCCCCACTCTGACGGTAACCACGATGCGAAGCGAGTCGCTCTTGATCTGCTTTTGATCTCAGGCGCCCCGTTCCAACTGTGTCGCCTGTCAGGCCGCCGTCGCGAGCAAGCCCGCTCTCACAGTTGGATCGTGGAGTGTCAGGTAGATAGGCGTCGGCTGTCAGGCCGCCATCGCAGGCAAGCCAGCTCCCACATGTTCGATCCCGTGTTGTCAGGTAGAGACGCGTCGGCTGTCGGGCTCTTATCGCAGGTCAGCCAGCCCCCTTCGGCGCACGCTGATCATCAAAAAACACCTTCCTGCCATCCACCCGCTCAGACGCCCTGGGCACATTCACGCCTTGGCCTTCCGGCTTCTCCACATACCAATAGCAATGGCTGACCGCCCGGGTGATCCCCACATAGGCCAGGCGCAACACCTCGTCTCTCTGGGCATTGTCATAAGGCTCACTGTCGCCATCCTTACCCAAGCCCGCCATGCGATAGACCTGATTCTTATACGGCGAGCTGGTGACATGCTGACAATCGCCCAGCAAAAACACCGCATCCGCCTGCAAGCCCTTGGCACTGTGATAAGTCAGCTGTTTAAGCCTGCGCGCCTGAAGCGCCGAGCTAGAATCCACATTAACTACAGACTGAATATGCTCTTGAATCAATAACTTATCGCTACTTTTTCGATAAAGCATCAGGATTGAATCGCCCCGCTGATAGTGCTCGAGCAACCGCTGCCCCAGTGCCGCGTCGTCACGTTCCAACACCGTGACGGGCACCAATACCTTGGGCTCGCCACTGGCCTTGGCCTTCTTGCCCGGGATGGCCGGCGCGCTACGGACGATATGTTCGGCAGCGTCGATGATGTGCTGGTGGCTGCGGTAGTTCTCGCCCAACATCACGCGGGTGGTGCTGGGCGAAACAAACTCCTTGTTGAACTCCATGAAGTACTTGGGCGAGCTGCCGCGCCAGCCATAGATGGATTGCCAGTCATCCCCCACGCACAGCAAGGATGAGCGTTGGGCTGCGCGCCCGACGTGCATGGCCGGCCCACGGCTGCGGATTTCGCGCAGGCTGGCGCGGATCCAGGACACGATCTGCGGCGATACGTCCTGGAATTCATCGATCATCAAGTGCGACATCGGCCGCAACAAGGGATCACTCAGCAGCTTGAGGTTCTCCGGGGTGTTTTCGCCAAACAGCGAGAACATCCGGTTGTAGGTCATGATCGGCGGCGATTGTTCCAGCAGGTGATCTTCCAGCGCCTTCCAGAAAATGCTCAGGGCCTCGAAGAACAGCCGATCCGGGTCGTCCTTGGCAAAACTCATCTGGCCAACCGCCGTGGGGACATCCAGGCCGAGGTTCTCGATAAACCCGGCTGCCATGACAAAACTGTCCAACAGGGGCGCCGAAGCGAGTTCGCCTTTGACCTTGTAATCAAAGCCTGGCCCGGCCGTGGCATCGCCGCCCAAGCTGCTCAAAAGGCGCTTTGAAGATTTGTAATTATCCAGCCATATCAGTGGCTTATTACAGAAAGCTTGAAACAACGTGCGCTTTACTGCCCATTCTGCACGCACCGAGAGTTTCGAATTCGGCCGACTGATCTGCGGGTTTTCACGCCCATCGAACCCCAGTACCACCCAGGCGTCCAGCTCCGGGATGTAGCCGTGGCAATGAAATCGCGCGCCGTTGATTTCAAAGGTCTGACGGCTGGGTTCGATACCTTTGATCGGCCAGGCACCGGCGCGAAACCACAGGTCCTCAATCACATCACAGAGTTCTTCATCGCGCTTGGCGGCCAATTCAGTCACGGCCATACGCTTTTGCACGTCAGGATGATCGCGCTCCAGCTCCTTGAGCTGAAGGCTATGGCGGGCCAAGGGTGCAATCAACTCGCGAAAACGCTGATGGCGGCCATACAAGCGGTGATAACAAGCGTTCATCTGCTGGCGCTGGGCGTCACTGATACGCAGGTCGAAGGGGTTGCTGTCGGCGTCTTCAAAACCACCGCTGAGGTTCTCAAAGGCCTGCAGCCGCTCAAAACCCGGCAGGCTGCGCACCATCGGCAGGATGCGCGAATGAAAGGTGCGCACCAGCGCCTGGGCTTCCTTGCTGCCAAGGGGTTGGCCCCACAGGTTGAGAATTTCCATGAGTTTGTTGATGAAGTCCTTGCGCGACTCGCGGGTGAACGTCACCACAGTCATCGAACTCAGTTCAAAGCCCAGGTAATGGCTGAGCAGCAGGATGCGCAGCACCAGGGACGTCGACTTGCCAGCGCCGGCCCCCGCAATCACCGAGGTCGAGGGGGTGTCGCTGAAGATCATCTTCCATTGCGCCGCGCTTGGCTGCGCATGGGCTGGCAGCAGGCGCGCGACATCGGCCTTCATGCGCTTCTTCACCTCTGCGGTGAGCGGCAATCGCCAATCGTCGAACAGGCTGTCATCTATGCCTGGCGCACGGTGCTCATCGGGGCGAAAGTCACGAATCAGCAGGACTTGTCGGCCCTCCTCGATGCCATCAGCCCTACCCTCACGGTAACCGTACTCAACGCCAGCCTCATGCCCACTGCAAAAGCCGTCGGCCTGGCCATGCAACCAGGAAAATCGATGCTGCGCACGCAAACGGGTGAGGCCATGGCCGAACAGGCGCGCGGCAAGCCGCTTCAACAACGGCATTTCAGCCAAGGGGCGCAGTTCGGGGGGTAGATCAGGCTGTTGTTGCGACACGCGGACTCCTGCGGTGAGCTTGTTTTGACCAAGCCGTCATGGTCGCCGGAAACGCCGCTCAGTTCCAGCCAAATGCTTTGTTGTCATGCAGTTAGGCGATGAAGTGAAAGTGAACACCGGGGTTAAACATCGAATAAATGAATCATAAACAGGCATTTTTTACGCTTTTTCTCGATCATGCGCTGCTGGATGATAGGTTCATCAACAGGAGACGATCATGCTTGAACTTCGACCTTTCAACACACTGGGCGGCGCCCACCATGGCTGGCTTGACGCTCATCACCACTTTTCCTTTGCCGAATACCACGACCCCCAGCGCATGCACTGGGGCAACTTGCGGGTATGGAACGACGACATCATCGCCCCCGGCAGCGGCTTTCCCCAGCACCCGCACCGCGACATGGAAATCATCACCTATGTGCGCGAAGGGGCCATCAGCCATGCCGACAACCTGGGTAACAAAGGCCGCACCGAAGCCGGCGACGTGCAAGTAATGAGCGCAGGCACCGGCATTGCCCACAGCGAGTACAACCTGGAGGCTACGCCAACCAAGATCTTTCAGATCTGGATCATCCCCAATGAAGCCGGCTTGCCACCGTCCTGGGGCGCCAAACCGTTTCCACAAGGCAACCGCGAGGGCTTTGTAACCCTGGCCAGCGGCAAGGCTGGCGACAGTGAAAGCTTGCGAATTCGTGCGGATGCACGCTTGGTGGCAGCTAACCTGAAAGCTGGAGAAAGCGCGGAGTACCGGCTGGACAGTGGCCGCCGGGCGTACCTGGTGCCCGCCACGGGCGTGATTGACGTCAATGGCGTGCAGGCAAAGGCGCGAGATGGTGTGGCGGTTGAGGATGAACTGGTATTGCGGGTAACGGCGATTGAGGACAGCGAAATCGTGCTGGTGGACCTGGCCTGATCTCAACTCTTGTTGCTATCTAATGTGGGAGGCGGCTTGCTCCCTCCCACACTTCTACCGCATGAGTGTCAGTTATTGGCTGATTGCCCCATCAACCAACACCTGCGCCTCCTCCACCAGTTGCTTGAGGTGCTCTTCGCCAACGAAACTCTCGGCGTAGATCTTGTAGATGTCCTCAGTGCCCGAGGGCCGTGCGGCAAACCAGCCGTTTTCGGTCATGACTTTCAAGCCGCCAATCGCCTGGTTGTTGCCCGGCGCATGGCTGAGGATCTGCTGAATGGTCTCCCCGGCCAATTGCGTGGACGTGACCTGCTCCGGCGACAGTTTGCCCAGCAGGGCTTTTTGCGCTGGAGTGGCTTTGGCATCCACACGGATAGCGAACGGCTCACCGAGGGCATCGGTCAGGCCGCGGTAGATCTGGCTGGGGTCCTGGCCTTTGCGCGAGGTCATTTCGGCGGCCAGTAAGGCCGGGATAAGGCCGTCCTTGTCGGTGCTCCACACGCTGCCGTCCTTGCGCAGGAACGAGGCACCGGCGCTTTCTTCGCCGCCAAACCCCAACGACCCTTCAAACAAGCCATCGGCAAACCATTTGAAGCCCACTGGCACTTCGTACAGGCGACGACCAATACGCGCTGCGACGCGGTCGATCAGGCCGCTGCTCACCACGGTCTTGCCTACGGCTGCATCGGCGCGCCAGTCCGGACGGTTCTGGAACAGGTAGTCGATGGACACCGCCAGGTAGTTGTTGGGCGCCAGTAAACCTCCGGAAGGCGTGACAATGCCGTGGCGGTCGTGGTCCGGGTCGCAGGCGAAGGCAACGTCGAAACGCTCCTTGAGCCCGATCAGACTTTGCATGGCGTAGCTGGAAGACGGGTCCATGCGAATCTGGCCGTCCCAGTCGACGCTCATGAAGCGGAAGGTTGCGTCGACCTCGGTATTCACCACCTCCAGGTTCAAGCGGTAGTGCTCGGCAATCGCCGACCAGTAGCGCACCCCTGCTCCGCCCAGTGGGTCCACGCCCAAGCGCAGGTCGGCGCTGCGGATCGCGTCCATGTCGATCACATTGATCAGGTCGGCCACATAGCTGTTGAGGTAGTCATGGCGATGGGTGGTGTCGGCCTTGAGCGCCTGGGAGTGAGTGATGCGCTTGACCCCGGCCAGCTTGTTGGCGAGCAGTTCGTTGGCCTTGGCTTCGATCCACTTGGTGATATGGGTATCAGCCGGGCCACCGTTAGGCGGGTTGTACTTGTAGCCGCCACTTTGCGGCGGATTGTGGGACGGTGTAATCACAATGCCGTCCGCCAGGCCGCTGGTACGGCCGCGGTTGTAGCAGATGATGGCGTGGGAAATCGCCGGCGTCGGCGTGTACTCATCGCCCTCGGCCAGCATCACATGCACGCCGTTGGCCGCCAGTACTTCCAAGGCGCTGGCACCGGCTGGCGTCGACAATGCATGGGTATCCAGGCCGACAAACAAGGGGCCAGTGATGCCCTGCGCTTCGCGGTACAGGCAGATGGCCTGGCTGATAGCCAGCACATGCCACTCGTTGAAACTCAGTTCAAACGAGCTGCCGCGGTGCCCGGAAGTACCAAAAGCCACGCGCTGAGTGGAGATCGCTGCATCAGGCTGGCCGGTGTAGTAAGCCGTGACCAGTCGCGGGATATCCACCAGCAACTGGGCTGGCGCCGGTTTGCCCGCAAAAGGACTGATAGTCATGCATAAACCTCGAAAAGAAGGATTCGGAAAAAATGACAGTTTACTGGGACTTGGACTACTGCGCGACGGTATCGATCCGACGATCTAAAGAGAAATTTCACACACTACTCAGTCTGCGCCTGCCGTAGTGACTGCGCCAGCGTATCCAGGGCGATGTCCAGGTTGGGATGGCCGCTGAAGGTATGGCTCAAGCGCATATGCTGGTGATGTAAACCACTGAGGCTGAACAGCTCGCCGGGGGCAATCACTACCTGCTGGGCGAGCATGCGTTGGAACACCAGGCGCATGTCCACCGGCGCCATGGACTGCAACCAGAAACTCGCCCCGGCCACGGGCATGCGGTAGTGCACACGCCCTTGCATACGCGCATCCAAGCGGTGACTCATGGCGTGCGCCTGCTCATGGAGGCGCTGGCGCAACGTCTGCAGGTGCTGGTCGAACCGACCGCTTTCGTACAGCCGGGCAATGGCGCGTTGTCGGATAGCGGACAATCGAAACGAACGCAGTAAGAATTGGCGCTGCAATTCACTGCTCATCTGCTGCGCCAGCAGGTAACCAAAGGGCGCCTCCGGGCCCAACACCTTTTCGAACGAAGAAAATACGATCAGCCGCTCTGGGTTGACCAGGCCGCGCAAGGCCGATCCGGGCGGCGCAAAGCTCAGGTCACCAAAGGTATCGTTCTCCAGCAACCAGCAGCCGTGCTGGTCGAGCAGACGCGCTACGTGCAGCCGCTCGGGCTCGGTCATGGCGTTACCCGAGGGCATGCTGACCACGGATGAGAGCAGCACCAGGTGCACCGGCTCATGGCGCAGCAGGTGCTCAAAAGTGGCCAAATCGGGGCGGCCGTCGGCGCGCCAGGGCCATTCAATGACCCGCACACCAGCGGCCTGTAGCAGGCGCAACACCAGGTAATCGCAGGGAGATTCAACCACCACCACGGTGCCTTTAAGGCCCAGGGCATCAATCAGGATGTCCAGTACGCCTTGAAGGTCGGCCCCCACATACACCTCATCCGCTTGCCAACAACGGGTGGGCGACGAGGTATAGCGTGCGGCCAAGGCGGCGCGCAACTCCCACACACCACAAGGTTGCGAAGGTTGCAGGTGATGGGGATACCGGCGTACCAATTGACGTTCCAGCGCCAGCAACGCGCCATCCAGCGACCCCAACAGCGCCGGTTCATCGCCACTGAGCACCACCATCGCCGGGCGCCGGGCGGCCGTGTACAAACGCTCGAGCAAGTCTGTACCTGCCATAAGGGGCGCGTTTGCAGCCACGGGCCAGGCGAAGTAGCCGGACTTGGCCACCGAGTACACTCGTCCTTCCTTTTCCAGCAACGAATAGGCGTACTGAATCGTCGAGATCGACACATTCATGCGCGTCGATAACTGCCGCAGGGAAGGCAGTTTCACTGGCGTTTCCCGGCTGACTTCGTTGATCAGATTGATCATGTAGCGGTACACCGCCTGATAGGCAAAGTCTACTTGCCGCTCCCCCCGAAGGTTCATTGTTGATCACCGGCTTTGATTGGCGAATACACGCTGCTAACGCCCCGACACTTGGGCGATGCGCACCTTGGGCCGCGCCAGCGTTTGTTTGCATACCCGCATGCCGCGCCCTCCCAGCAGCGGGTGCTTACGATACAGGTGCTGCAACAGCGGCAGCGGCAGCCCACTGGTATCCACTAGCCACTGGTGCAGGATGTCCGCAGCGGGTTTGCCCTGTAGTGCCTTGTGCAGTTCAGGAAGTGCCACCAGCATGCCGGGATGGCATTGACGCAAGAAGCTCTCCAACCGTTCGCCATGTTGAACGAAGGGCGCAAACAACAGGCACGTCAACTGGCTGTCGTCCAGGCCGGAGAACTCCTGAATGTAGGCGGTGGACAGCAACTGCCCCTCTGGCCCTGACGCTTCTTTGATCAGCGCGACCGGTACTTGCCTGCGGTGCAGGAAGTCTGCCGCACGCCGAACAAACCCCGCGACGCCATGTTCGTAGGACAGCTCACGCAGACACTGGGCCTGCACGCCGTGCAAATGCGCCATGAGCAATGGGTTGGGATAGGCGGGATGGCTGAAATGGAACTCGAACGGGTCCCGTTTGTAGGCGAGGAACCCGGTGAGCAGTGGCGCATGGGCGACATCGGCGTCCTTGAGCAGATCAGCGATACCGATATAGGCCAAATGACGATGCCCGCCCCGGCCCGGACTTTCGTTGCCGGCATAGTGCTCGCCATAGAGGTCGCGGTAGCATCCCACGCTCCATTCCTCCATGCGTGCAAACCACCCATTGAGCGACGATGGCTTGCCGGGCGCAAATGCAAGGCCGGTCGCCAGCGCATTTTTTTTCAGCCACGCGATGTATTGGCTTTGCTTGCGCACTGAATCACCGCTGACCAGGGCATGCACGCCGCCGTTCCAGGTAGCGACCCGCTGGTAGAAATCGCCCAGGGCCAGGAGCGTGTCATCGCACAGGGCGGCGCGGATATCGCCGGACGTCAGGTGCCCAATCATCAGTTTGTTACGCTGGCTGATTTCCCGAGCGGCACTGGACGCCGGGCGCTGATGGTTGAACGGCAGCACCTCATGGTTTTCCACCATCAACAGCTCTACCCGTGGGTCGTCATGGAAGAACAGCGCTGCGTAGCCTTGATTCAGGCAGTCGAGCGTTGCTTGAGTCATACCCGCATGCCGCAATGTTGCCACCCGTATCTGAAAAGTCTTGGGCGAGCGGCCGGCAATGGTCAGTTGCGCCGCACGCAGTAACGCGAGGGTGTAGCTGCTCACTTCGCCGCCACCGTGGGCGATCAGTACTTTGTAATTGCCCACTTGTTCCATGCCGCCTGCGGCCACCACGATGCGCTGAACGAGCAATTGAAGTGACGTTCGTTCGGCACGCGTAAAGTGCCCGATTAAACGTTGCAGAACTTGCTGGTAAACATAGCTCATGGCTTGTTCATGAATAGTGCTCATCGTTCTACTACCCGAGTTGAAATATCAGTTTCAAGCAACTACCAAACAGCGTTGCTCGACTTATTACATCTGTAGGCTTGTCATCCAGTGCGCAGCACAAGTTTGAGTCAACATTAGCACCTTGCAACAAAAGCGCAGGTGAGAGCATTGAGGGGGCCTATGGCCGCCCCGCCGGAGAATCCAGCGCCTGCGCGGGCTCTAGCGAAATAGCTGTTAGCCTTAGGAATGTTCCGACAACGTCCTACACTGTTTTAACTAAGCAATTAGAGAATTGTCCGACAAACATTAATCACCTGCGCACCTTGGGTGCGCGTAAAGCAAAAGGGTATTCGTTTTGCACTTGCCGAAAAAAACAATCCGAGCCTCGTTAGTTGTGAAGGTGCGTGACGCAACTGCCGTGTAATCAATCATGGCTCAATCCTTGAGATGACAATGAAGACTCAATTATCGGCACTCAAATAATGATTAACAGATACAGAACAGCGTCAAAAAGCAGCTCAGATGAGCTGCCTGCCCAACTTAAATGACGCCCACACACAAGCGCCGCACTGGATTTCAGGGCGGCGCAAGGCAATAACAGTATTGTTTACGGGGCAGAACGCCCCTGCGGCGGCTCAACCCCGGTGCGGGTTAAGCCCTGTCAAATGGCGCATTTGCCTCATCAGCTCAGGCGCCGGAGTATTCATTTGCGAATACTCCTACAGCTCAAACAGCTTCAACCTGCAACGCCACCCGTTCGCGGCAAGGGCATTCATCCATGTATCGGTGCGCTTCGACGAACTGACTGAACGGAAATACCGTTGTCTTCAGTGGGACAAGCACCCGGTCGGCTGTCAGCTGGTTGATATCGCGCAACGCGCGCTGCAACGCCACGTGATCCTGGATAATGCCCAACTCCGGCTTGCCGGTGAAGTTGCCGATACAGTGCACAAAGAACTGAATGTTCTTCTGGAACGCCGCACAGGCCGGGAATGGCGTCTGGTTGCCACCTTGCAGGCCATACAGCACCAGGCTGCCACGCGGCGCCAGGACGTCCCCGAGCAGCGACATCTGCGGGCCACCCAGGCCATCGAACACTACGTCGACGCCCCGGTTGTCGGTGAACTTGTTGATCTGCATCAGCAGGTCTTGCTCTTCGGTCACGATGACTTTTTCTGCCCCGAGGGACAGCAGGTATTCACGTTCAGCACTGTCTTTGGTGGCCGCAATCACCCGCACACCCAGGGCCTTGCCCAACTGCACAAACGAAGGGCCGGCACAGTGGCTGGCATCGGTCACCAAAGCGAACTGGCCGGGTTTGACCCGCGCCAGGTCCATGTAGGCAAAGTACGCAATCAGCAGTGGCGTGTAGTGCACGCTCGCTTCAATCGGACTCAAGACATCCGGATAACGGGTCAGGGCCGAACGGGGCAAGACGATCTGCTCGCCATACACCGGGTAATCATTGGGGCTCTCGGCCGGAAAACTGGCCACTTTATCGCCCACCGCCAAGTCATCCACGCCGTCGCCGAGGGCAACCACAACCCCGGCCATCTCATGGCCCAGGCCAGAAGGCAGGCGTGCATGGGAAGACGCCAGGTTCTGGCGCCACAGAATGTCGTACCAACTGATGCCGATCGCGTCGACACGCACCTGCACTTCGCCCGGTGCGGGCTGCGCGGCCGCATGCTCTTCGCATTTGAGCACCTCGGCCGGACCAAACTTGTGAAAACGGATCGTGCGGGACATCGCAAACCTCGTCAAAGTAACCTCTAATGCCATGAACTTTATCTGGGCTTTGGGGGTAAGACCACCGGTCACCATTAATAGTCGACATGCCTGTCATTGATTCCGCGAAGGAGGAACACCCCTCAACTATCGTAGGAAAAATCAATTAGCCGGTGCAGAGTACCAGCCTTTCCCCGTAAGATTCATGCCGGTCATCCCTCTGAATCGAACCTCAGGGGTTGCTACATGACCGCTCACATCAAGTTTGCTGACTCTTCCAGGACACAAGATGAACCGTAACGACCTGCGTCGTGTCGACCTTAACCTCTTGATCGTATTCGAAACCTTGATGCATGAGCGCAGTGTGACCCGCGCCGCCGAGAAATTGTTCCTCGGCCAGCCGGCCATCAGCGCAGCGTTGTCACGCCTGCGCGGGTTGTTCGATGACCCCCTGTTCGTGCGCACCGGGCGCAGCATGGAACCCTCGGCCCGCGCCGTGGAAATCTTCGCCCTGCTCTCCCCGGCCCTGGACTCGATCTCCACCGCCGTCAGCCGCGCCGCCGAATTCGACCCGGCCACCAGCACCGCCGTGTTTCGCATTGGCCTGTCCGACGACGTGGAATTCGCCCTGCTCCCGCAACTGCTCAAACGCCTGCGCTCCGAAGCCCCCGGCATCGTGCTGGTGGTACGCCGCGTCAACTACATCCTGATGCCCGGCCTGCTGGCCTCCGGTGAAATCTCCATTGGCGTCAGCTACACCGCCGACCTGCCCGCCAACGCCAAGCGCAAGGTGCTGCGCCGCAGCCTGCCCAAACTGCTGCGCGCCGACAGCGTACCGGGCTCGCTGAGCCTGGATGACTTCTGCTCACGGCCCCACGCGCTTGTGTCCTTTGCCGGCGACTTGAGCGGGTTTATCGATGAAGAGCTGGAAAAACTCGGCCGCAAGCGCCACGTTGTGCTCGCGGTGCCGCAGTTCAATGGCTTGGGTACCTTGCTGGCGGGTACGGACATTCTGGCTACGGTGCCGGATTATGCGGCGGAAGCGCTGACCTCGGCGGGTGGTTTGCGTGCCGAGGACCCGCCGTTACCGGTGCGCTCGTTTGAGCTGCATATGGCGTGGCGGGGTTCGCAGGATAATGACCCGGGGGAGCGGTGGTTGAGGTCGCGGATTCAGATGTTTTTTGGCGATCCTGAGAGTCTTTAGGCTTTGTCGGGCAGGCAGTTTAGCTGATCATTTTTGCCTTTCGACAAACCATGGAGCTCCATTCACTTCCATTGGTTTGCTACCGGCCCTACCCCGTAGTATTGGCCGAGCCGTAGTGAGCGCACCACCTACCACGCTGGGAAAACGCGTAAAAATGTAAAAAATTATGATGGCATAATGCCTCGGCAACCTGCAAAATCCACACGCTTCCAATGGATTTGAAGGACAGGTTCCGATGACATGGCCAGTCAGGCTGAAACTCGACAGCGCAGCCTACCCGCTCAGCGTGGTGCAACGCGCCGCTTATTCCCTGGCCGACACTGTCGCGATCCAGGTCGGTATTGAAACCAATCAGATAAGCCTCACGGCCCACCCCGCTGAAGCAAGGCTAACGCTTTCCCCGGAGCAGGCTCACTCGCTGATCCTCCAGCATCTGAACGACTTCGCCCTACGCGACCATATCAACCGCGAAACAGCAGGGTTGCGCGAAGTCTTAGCCCGAGCCGCGCTCGCTGGATGTGGGGTTTCGCAGTGACACTGATTGCGACAGACGTCAAGCACTACCGCTTGCTGCCTTTTCGATTCATGCGCATGAACACGGGACATGACCGTGACATCCTACTCACCTCCGATACCGGTGAGTACATGCACGTGAACGACACGCAATTACGAGCCCTCAGTTACTTCGACGTTCAAGCAAGTACGACTTTTTACAAGGACCTGCTGGCCCGCCACTTCATTTACGAGCCAGGCTGCCACGACCCGCTCCCGGAAATGGCCGCGCAGTATCGCAGCCGCAAGGACTTCCTCTTCCAGGGCCCTGCACTTCACTTGTTCGTGGTTACATTGCGCTGCAACCACACCTGCCAGTACTGTCAGGTGTCGCGGGCCCCTCTGGGCGGATCCGGCCACGACCTGTCGGAAGCGGATGCACAGGCGGCGGTCGATCGCCTGTTCGAATCCAATGCTCCTGCCCTGACTGTGGAGTTTCAAGGTGGCGAACCGCTTCTGGCCTTCGAGCGCGTCCGCCAGATTGTCAAATGGGTGGTTGAACGCAACGTGGTCGAACAACGAGATATCCAGTTCGTCATCACCACCACCCTGCACCACCTGACGGAGGAAATACTCGACTTCGCAGAACAAAATCGCATCCAGTTTTCTACGTCGCTCGATGGGCCGGCATCCTTGCACAATGCCAACCGCCCTACCCCGTCACGAGACTCCTACGAACGCACTGTAAAAGGCATCCAGTGGGTCCGTGAGCGTCTTGGTCATGATTCAGTTTCCGCGCTGACCACGCTGACCTCAAGAAGCCTCGAACAGCCTGAAGCGATCATCGATGAGTATGTAAGCCAGGGCTTCTCCAGCATCTCGCTTCGGCCTCTGAGCCCTTATGGGTTTGCCACCAAAAGTGCCCATCGACTTGATTACCCTATTGAGCAGTACCTCGCCTTCTACAAGAAGGCACTGGCCTATTTACTGCGTATCAACCAACAGGGCGTATACCTCTCAGAGAGTTATACAAGCCTGTTGCTGAAGAATATCCTGACACCCTTCTCATCCGGCTATGTAGACCTGCGCTCCCCTGCTGGCGCAGGCACTGCGGCGCTGGTTTACAACTATGACGGTTACGTCTATCCCTCGGACGAAGCCCGAATGTTGCTGGAGATGGGTGAAGACGGCTTGAGGCTCGGCACCGTACACCAACCCTTGTCTGAATTACTCGCATCGCCCGTTATGCATGCGTTGCTCGCCAGTGGTGTAGCAGAGGCGCTGCCGGGCTGCTGCGACTGCGCACTTGTCCCGTACTGTGGCGCTGACCCCGTCGAACACTATGCCCGCCAAGCTGACCCGATCGGGCACCGAGTGTTCAGCAGCTTCTGCAAGAAAAACATGGGGCTGCTGAAGCATCTTTTCGGCCTGCTTTGCGATGGCGACGACAACGTGCAGAGGGTGCTGCTGTCTTGGTTGAACAGGCGCTCTTACAACGATGTCGGGTTCCCGGGTTACAGGGGCTGATGGCAATGCTGCGCAAAGATACCCACTTCAAAATCCATCACCTGAATGAGCCGAAACTGCTCAAGGTCATCACTCTGGATGAGTTCATCGAACAAGGCCTGGCTGTGTGTGCCGGAAGCGCCGAGTTCGGTGACCTGCTGCTTTGGCTGCCAAACGAAAAACGGCTACGGAGCCCGCATCTGCTCTCATTACCAGTGGGAGGATTCCTGATCCCGGAGCCAGTGATCGGCGACTTCGACAGCGCGCGGCCATACCTGCACACCCCCAAAGATGCGGATGTCGTGCAGCCCGGCGATGTCATTGCCATCACACCAGGCAGCGCGTTGGTGCGAGTGCTCTATCGACGAGGCTCAGACAGCAACCTGCTGTTCATGACCGATCGTTGCAACAGCCTCTGCCTGATGTGCTCGCAGCCGCCCAAAGATATCGATGACCGTTGGCACATCGAGGAGAACCTACGGCTGATCGACCTGATGGACTCCGGCGAGGAAAATCTGGGAATCAGCGGCGGAGAACCAACGCTTTATCGCGACGGCCTGCTTGAAATCCTGGCCAAGTGCAAAGCCGTTTTGCCACAGAAATCCATTCATGTACTCAGCAACGGGCGTCTGTTCCACGACCCGAGCTGGATCGCAGCGCTCTCTGCCATCAGCCACCCTCAGTTGAGCTGGGGCATCCCCCTGTATGCCGACAATGCCGAAGACCATGACCATGTGGTGCAGGCTCCAGGCGCGTTCAGCGAAACCCTGCGAGGTCTTTACAACCTGGCGCGCGCCAACCAGATCATCGAGATACGCGTGGTACTCAATCGCCTGACCACGCCACGCTTGCCCGAGCTCGCCCACTACGTGTTCAGGAACCTGCCCTTCGTGCGGCATGTTGCGCTGATGGGTATCGAAAGCACCGGCCTGGCCAGGAAAAACTACGAAGAACTGTGGATTGACCCGCTGGACTATCAAGGGTCGTTGAGCCAGGCCGTGTATTTCCTGTTCAACCGCGGAGTGCCGGTTTCGATCTACAACTTGCCCCTGTGCCTGATCCCGGCCCACCTCTCGCGTTTCGCCCGCCAGAGCATCTCGGACTGGAAGAACCTGTTCATCGATACCTGCCAACAATGCGCTGCCGTCAAACATTGCTCTGGCTTCTTCAAATCCCACACCGACCGCTGGCAGAGCCGCGGCGTACAACGACTATCGACCGAGGCCTTTAGCGCCTATGCAAGGAGTGCACAGTGAAATTGCTCGACCGCTGGAAAGTCCTGATCAGTGGGATCAGCCTGCTGCCAATAGCAGGTACCACCCTGGCACAGGCGGGCCATCTGCCACTCGCCGATGCGAACTGGCAACCCAACGACAAGCTACAGCCCCCGGTATTTGCCGATACGCTCAATGCGCCAAACACCGTCAACATCTATGCGGCGCATCGCTCGCACAGTTCTCACCGGTCCCACAGCTCGCACAGTTCTCACTACAGCGGCTCGGGTGGCTATAGCGCACCTCGCTACTACAGCCCACCCGCTACTAGTACCCGAGGCTACAGCGCGCCGAGTGCTTCGAGCAGCCCTCCAAGCAGCAACAGCCTTTATCAGTCGTCTGGCACTACCAGCGGGACAAGTTCGAGCACTTCTAAGAGCCGCGCGACCAATGAGCAGAAAAGCAACCTGGTCACCCGTGTGCAGACCGCGCTGATGGTGCGCCAGTATTACCAAGGCACCATTGATGGGGTGATGGGCAAAGCAACACGTGGTGCGTTGATGGCCTTTCAGATGGACAGTGGGCTGACCGTGAATGGCCGGATGGATACACCATCGCTGAATGCGTTGGGGATCAAGATTCCATAAGTCGCTTCAGGTTAAAGCTAGCGTCCGTTCAGCAACGGAGGAATTATCCCATGCAGCATATCATTCAGGTCGACAACACTCTCTGGGCATTGACCAGCCGCCTGCAAGGCAAGGAACTGCAAATACCGTCGCGTAGCGCCCGTTTCCGTATCACGACCGTTGATGCAAATCGCGTTGTGATTGAGACCGGATCGGAAGACTCGCAGTTGGCGCTGACTCGAGCAGCTTTCCAGCAAAAGTTGGACTACCTCGCTGGTGACAATCATTTAGGACAAGCACAAGCTGTGGAAATCAGCTCCAACCATACGTACGAAAAAGCCGGCCCACTTTTGCCAAGCGGCTCGTTACAGAGCCGAAAATAAACCGGGCAGTCTTCATTATTGAAGCAAAAGTAGAAATTTTCATTTGGGCTGTTGCAGACAGCAAGGGACAGAGCCTTGTCAGACCTAAATTATCAAAAACAGGCGCAGGACTACTATGGTAAGGCCCCCGTCATCATTCTGGGCAGCGGCGCGTCCGCTGCACATGGCGTGTCTGGAATGTGGGCATTGGCGAACCACTTGGTCGAAAATACGGACATTTCAGGATTGA
Source organism: Pseudomonas sp. BTN1 (assembly GCF_001907715.1). Taxonomy (NCBI): domain Bacteria; kingdom Pseudomonadati; phylum Pseudomonadota; class Gammaproteobacteria; order Pseudomonadales; family Pseudomonadaceae; genus Pseudomonas; species Pseudomonas sp. BTN1. The sequence continues at coordinate 230,617 of NZ_MPBM01000038.1, forward strand.
ACACTGCCGAGATCGACGCGTGGGCTAAATTCTGTCAGTTGCTGAAGGATAATGTCGACTTGGAGGCAGCCCTGCACCAGGTCGATGCTTCTAACACGCTCACGGCAAGAATCATCAAGTCCACTTGGGCGCTGATAAACTCTGAAGACAGCAAAATCTTTCAGGATAGCCTCCAGAACAATTCGATGTTCCCCCTGAGTCGGCTGCTTGAACATATGTTCATGAGCAGTCTGAAAATTATTAACATCGTGACTACGAATTATGATCGGTTGGCAGAGTACGCCTGCGATCAGGGTCGGATTCACCACTACACCGGGTTCACGCATGGTTATTTCCGCCAGCTTGCAGCTGCGACGGAAATAACCGCTGCGCGCCGCGTAAATATCTGGAAGGTGCATGGATCCCTTGATTGGTTCCAGTCCCCTCTTAACGATACCGTTGCCTTCTCAGTCACTCAGGATGTACCTGATAAATATGAGCCTCAGATCGTAACCCCTGGCAGCCAGAAATATCAGAAAACCCACCTTGAGCCATTCCGTTCCATCATCAACAACGCCGATACGGCCATTAATGAGGCAGGCTCATATCTGTGCATTGGCTACGGTTTCAATGACGAACACATCCAGCCGAAGCTCATGGCGAAATGCCTTCGCCAGAAAGCACCAGTCACAATTATAACCTTTGCGCTTTCCGAGTCTGCCAAAAGACTAATTCTTGAAGGCAAAGCCCAAAACTATCTGGCAATCGAGCGCGGCGCAACAAACGACCAATCAATTGTCTACTCCTCTCTGAGTGATACCCCAGTGACGGTAGAAAGGAATATCTGGAGTCTTGAAGGTTATCTGTCACTCATAACGTAGGAAAACAATATGCCGATCTTTAATTTTAAGGATGAAGAAGCGCTTGGAAAAGTGGCCTCCGTCGATACCGCAACTGTCATGGTGGAAGTGGAGAATGTCCACCAACTCAAGCGCCTGCAGGTGAACCATCTGGCCGTTCTTCAAAGCAGCAGGATCGGCCAACACCTTATCGGACTCATTACACAGGTGACACGGAAGCGGGCCATCGGCGATCTCGTAATTGATGGGATCAATGATCAACCTTCTGAGTTGAACCTGTGCCGTATCTCTCTGATTGGCACCATGCTTGACCGCGATGGAGAACGTGAGAATGTTTTTCGCCGTACGCTGGAAAGCGTTCCAGAAATTGATGCCAATTGCTTTTCGCTGGAGGGTGACAATCTTACCGGATTCATGCGCACACTCTCTAACGTAGCCGCAGGTGGTAATGCCCTGACACTCGGCAAATACACTTTGGATGAGCATGCTGTTGCCTATCTTAACGGCAACAAATTCTTCCAGCGCCATGCATTCATTGGCGGAAGCACCGGCTCCGGAAAGTCTTGGACGACCGCCAAAATCATTGAGCAGATGTCGGGGCTGGCTTCTGCTAACGCGATTGTCTTCGATCTGCATGGCGAATATTTGCCTTTGGTGGGTGCCGGTATTCTGCACTTCAAAGTGGCGGGCCCCGCAGACGTTGAGGCTGGACGCACCCTTGATAAAGGTGTGCTTTACCTACCGTATTGGCTACTGTCGTACGAAGCGCTCGTTTCCATGTTTGTCGACCGGAGCGACCAAAACGCGCCTAACCAGGCCATGATCATGGCGCGTGAAATTAACCAGGCGAAAAGAAAGTACCTTGAGGACAACGACCAAACAGATGTGCTGAAACACTTCACAGTGGACAGCCCGGTTCCATTCGATCTCGATTTCCTGATGGGCAGACTGAATGAGATCAACATCGAGATGGTCCCTGGCGCTAAGGCTGGCAGTGAAAAGCAGGGCGATTTCTTTGGCAAGCTTGCTCGAATGATCTCTCGGCTTGAAAACAAGATCTCCGATAGACGCTTGGGCTTTATGTTCAACGGCGGTGGAGACGTTCTGGATTTCACCTGGCTTGAAAAATTCGCCAGCGCCGTGCTCGGCAGCACTGGTGAGAACGGTAAGGCTGGCATTAAAATTATCGACTTCTCGGAGGTGCCGTCGGACGTTCTGCCGCTGATCGTATCCCTTGTTGCGCGGGTCACGTTCTCCGTTCAGCAGTGGACTCCTTCTGAGATGCGTCATCCTATTGCGCTCCTTTGTGACGAAGCGCATCTCTACATGCCGCAACGCAACATGGCCGATTCTGCCGATGATATCTCCCTGGATATCTTTGAACGTATCGCCAAGGAAGGTCGAAAATACGGTGTTAGTCTGGTGGTGATCAGCCAGCGCCCGTCTGAAGTTAACAAGACGATGCTCAGTCAGTGCAGTAACTTCGTCTCAATGAGGCTGACGAACGCAGAAGACCAAAGTGTTATCAAGCGTCTGCTTCCTGACAGCCTGGGCGGCTTCAGCGACATTCTTCCGACTCTTGATACGGGTGAAGCCCTGGTCGTAGGTGATGCTAGCTTGTTACCGAGCAGGATCAGGATCGACGAGCCCGCAAACAAACCTAATAGCGGTACGGTAAATTTCTGGGATGAATGGCAAAAAAATGCCAAAGATAACCGCCTCTCGACTGCTGTCGAAAACTGGCGCAAGCAGAACATCCAGTAATAAATAAAACCTCAAGGAGCATCTGCCCCCTGAGGTTTTATTGTTCGAACTGAGTATGCTTCTTCCTGCACAGGAAGGATATAGATTTTAGCCCCCCAGTATTCATCCAAGGCTTTGAAATACTGCCAACGCCAGAATCTCTGCCTAACCGCTCTTGGCTATGTCGTTTCAGAAATAGACTATAACTTACTAGCTGAAGGTTGGCCAAAGTTCCCCCTTATGAGCCAGACAAAAAACCAAATATTAAAAAATATTGAGAATGCAATCTTTCGACTCCAAGACCGCGACTTCATATTATTCTCACCAACAAACGAAATCGAGGAGGTTGCAGCCTTACCTCCAGCAATAAAACAGATCACACAGAATAGAAAATATTTTAAATGCGTATGTTCTTTTGAGCGCGTAACATTCTCCACTTCAGAGTTAAGTTTGCCGTATAACCTCCTCAGCCTTTCAGTTTGTCCAGACGTCGGAATGAGTACCTTATCGCCAAGCTCCTGGCTATTTATCAGAAGCTCCACAGGCGTTTCCTGACAAATTTTCGAGCCATCGCGATGCGAACAGACGCTTGAATTCAAACGTTCAATATCATCCTTGCTAGGAATATTCGCCAACCAAGAGTCACCGTATCGTCTAAATTCAGGTTTCGATTGCGTTATCTCAGGAGGCAATGTATTAAAAATACTCCGCGCCCTTTCGCAAATATTTTTTTCTTGCATAGCAAGCGCCAAGTTAGCCTCACAAAGCGAATTCAAAACCGTATATCTGTCATTATAGAAATCTAGATACTTACCAGTGATTGCATTGGTTCTAACTTTGCTTTCCTCATGAGATTTCGCCTGTGAATCCACAACCAGATACATACACCCTACAAGTGTTAGGAGACACCATAAATGATCGTAAGCGTGTTTGAATTTTTGGCTTTTAAAAACATTTGCCACCATCATAATAGCGGCCCATCCCCACATAAATGCAATTAGAAAGCTTGTACCATTACTCCAAAACCCTCCAATATAACCCGCCCCCAAATGAAACTCATTCGGAATGAAAAAAACCAGCGACATAGGTATACCCAGCAACGACAAAACGCCTGGTAGGAGTACGATTGCGAGCATGGCTATTCCCGCCTTTTTCCCGAGAATAAATCCGCCTCTAACAAGCATGAGCGCGAGAGGAGCAAGCAATACAAACAACAGCCCTGCGATTATTTTCACTCCCGCGACCGGACTTAAATTAAGTATGGGTAGCGGGAAATCTGGATCATGGATATTATTCAATAAGCCAAATAGACCAATACCCTCAAGATTTTGAGATATGCCGTATGCCGCTATGTATGCGAAGAAAAAATACGGCTTAAAAAATATTAATATCAGCTGCACTATTTTCCACCAGTGAAAACCAAAGAATTTTTGCCAACAGTATAATTCCAATCACGAGCAATGCGCACGCAGCCTCATCAAGCCAAAAGCAACAAACTGTATCGATTCATATAAAGATCAGCGGCGATTCGCAAAGCCAATGGGTCGATGCAAATTACTCAATTTCTGCGTCCGCTCATCACATCTTAGTCTTCCCGATCAGATGGGTTTGAGGTTCATCTTGGCTTCAAAGATCAGCAGATCGCTTTCCTCGTTGTTGATCATCATGTTGACTAGGCGAGGGCTCACTTCGATCTCGCCGCCGAGCGTCGGACGCACAGTTTCGGGGTACCGTTCGAGCATCAGATCCGCCAGGCCATGGCTGTAGCCATCGCGGATGAGCTTGATCTTGGTATCATCCGCAGTACCGTATTTGATGAGTTTGTAGAACCCTGGATCCAGGGCACCTACCCCATTCAGCACCTCGACGAACTTGAAGATCTTGTTGTCGAAGAAATCGTCCTCGTCCTTGAGACGGACGATTGCCAGGTTAATACGCTCGCCGTCATCCTTTTGGGAGATCCTTACCCAGTTCTCGTACTTGCTGTCGCGATATTTGGTATCACCCCATTTACCCACGAACACGTGATCGCTATGGCTAGTCTCGACCAGCTTTTTCCAGTACGCGAGCGTCTGTCGGATCGTCTGCTTGACGCTGAGTTTCTTAAGCTTCCAATCCAAGATCATGGCGTAGAAATTCCGGGCAGGCTCTTGCTTGAGACGCACCAGGTCGCTGTACTCTCGGCTATTGTCGAAGTGATCGACGAACGATTTGGAGATTGCAAGCATCAGCCTGTCAACGGTGTTGATGACGCCGTTCGCCTCGATACCTCGCCTAATCTTCCGCTCAATAGCCTCCTCCTCTGAGAACACGTCAATTTCACTGACACTGTTCGCGATGAGGAGCTTGCCCACCTGAGTGGTAACGTACCGACACTCCCGATCTTTAACCACGCCAGGATGCAGATTCTCAAGACGAGCCACGGCGTCGTCGTAGAGAACCGACACCTTCCCATCGATGATCTTGGTGGCTTCAAGCAGAACGTTGCTGACAGTGTCCTTGACCACCTTTGAGACGTTGACGGATTTATCGTAGAAAGTCTCAAGCGCTGCATTGTCGCGTGTGTAGCCATTTACGCCCAACAGGTAGACGCTGGACTCCAGCTTTCTCAACGCAGCCTTAGCTCCAGGCGCGAAGACCTCACTGAACCGGTTGACGCGTCCGACCAGGTTCTTGAATTGAGATGGCGTCAGCTTTTGCTTCCCTTTGAAAAAATCAAAGACGAAGAGTCGTTCGATCGGTAGGTTCACCCCTTCCAGAAGCGTGGAGTTGCAGACAAGAAACCTCATCTGCTTGGAGCTGCTGAACAGGCTTTCCAAGTAAAGACGGATGGTGTCAGGGATCGAACCATGGTGGTACATAACCCCTTTGCGCAAGCAGCCGATCAGTTTGTAGCGTCGGTCAAAAAGCTCTCCTAGCTCGGCACAGGCCGTCTGGATCAGCGGACAATCTACGGGCGGCAGCACGGCTGCCAGTTCAACCGCAAATGACTCAATGCTTTTCTTCCTGTTGCCGTAAACGATGTTTTTGGACAGTGCTTCGCCCTTGATGAGCTCGAAGCAGTTGGCATACCTCCGATCGAACTCCATCCAGTCATTCAGGAAATGGTCATAGAGCTTGAGCTTCGCCTGGCCCCTCCCAGCCCTAAAATCCCTGATGTAGAAGCGCTCAGACTTGATGTACTCGTCGATCTTGAATCCGCTCGGGATCATGTCCAGGAAGCGCACACGGACGTTGAGTTCATCGCACAGGAAGGGAGTCAGGAACTTGAATGATGTTTCCGGATTACGAGCCCCCAGGATGCACAGCATGGCAGCCAGTAACTCACTTCTGCGGTCGCTCTGCAGCAGGTTGTGGGCCTCGTCGACGAAGACCATATCGAAGCTCAGCCCGGCGTTCTCGTTCAAGAGCCTGTTGAGCCGCTCCTGGGTCAGGACAAATGCCCTGTTCTTTCGCTCAACCGAATACATCTCGGGGTGGGTCACCACCTTGCCCAACCCCTCAATGTCCGCGTAGATCAACCGCTTTTTCGTCTGGGCCAGCAGAGCCTTAGAGGGCACGAGGATCAGGATCCGCTGCCCTGGATTTTCCCTCACCGATTGGATGATGAGCTCAGATTTACCGTAACTGGTCGGAGCAACCACGACTGACGACTTACGGTACTCCGACTGAACAAATGTCCGCAGGGCATCCTGTTGCTCAGTCAGCACGATGCCTTGATCACGGAAGGTATCGATGTAGCTGCCCACGATGTTTCGGATGAACGACTCGCTGCGGTGATCATCCTCGGAAAAGTAGCTGCTGATTACTGCTGAGACAGGGTGCAGACCACTGTTGAGTGCTACATCGTACAGCGCCTGGTACTGACCCGAAGCGTTACCGTAAAACAGGATAATGCGGTAGCCGAGACGCCGAATTTCGAGGGTCTTGTGGTTAAGGAGCAGCACGGCGATAGCCAAAAGTTTCACAATCTGTGTGTTACCCAGTTCGTCTCCCTTGAGGAGTTGGAAATACAAATCCTTGAACTTGGTGTTGCCCAGTTTCCTGATAGTCAGCTCTTCCATGCTACTGCTCCGCCTCCTGCCTCAAAAACTCTTCCAGCTTTTTCATGGTGCCTTTGTGGAGGGACAGCACCCACACCGTTTTGAACACAGCTTCAGCTACCAGCTTGGTGGTGAAATTTGACACGGTATCTTCGGCGATAGCCTGGGACACTTCGCTGAATAGGGCAGAGACCAGAAACACATTGTTGTCCGAAGCACTCGCCCCGTCTTCTTCAGCCAAATCACCTTCCATCTCCAAGATCTCAATAACCGAGTCCCGGTAATTAGCTTTGTTGTGGATCGCATTTTTCGCGGCATTTATCGCGTTGAGCCAGTGATTGAGCTCCGGCTCAGCCAAACGCCTCTTGAGGTCATCCCGAGCCAAACGCAATTGCGCACTTGTGGCCGAGCAAGAAGTTTTGTCCGCCCCTCTGCCCCCCGACTTGACCTCGGTGATCCAGACGTTGTTGGTTGAGGTCTCGTATAGGAGGAGATCGAAGCCCTTCCGGATACTCTTCTCTTCCATATTGAAGAACGGGGAGACCACATCGAAGTTGGGGAAGAGCTTCAGAATGATGACGTGAGACAGGAGTTCACCCAGCATACCAATTCGGGTTTCCCAAGTTTTCTTGGAATAGCGCTCGTTCCAGAAGTGCTTAATCGTCGCAGGGTATTTGTAGATCGCCCTGTCCTTGCTGGCCTGATCAGCACCATGGCAGATACGAGTAAGGTTTTCCCTCAGCGCGAGCTTAAGCTCATCAGAAAAATTCTCGACACAACACAGGGCATACTGGTCTACCTGCTTGAAGCTCACGCCATCCATAACACTTCCTACAAACACTAAACCGCAGAATCCTCTTGCGGTTGCTGCGCGCGATCAATGATCCCGCCCTGATTAAGGGTAGGCACCAGCTGAGCAGCTGTGCGCGCGAGTGAGATCTAGTCAGGGATGACCGATAGCGGCACTGTGCCAGCGTTACCGCAAGTTAGCGCGAATGACGGTACCGGTAAACAAGATCGGAGACAATTTTTGGTACAAATCGTCGGAGTCTGCGTGACAGCTGTATAAATATCCAATCGTTCGTAGGTCGATCAGCGTCCGATTGAAAAGATACGCAGCACTGTAGACATCCCCATCCAACGCCGCTGGTCATTCCCGACTAAGAGGTAGGCAGTGTGAGCCCCTCCCCTGCACTTATGAACTACTGAAAGCCATCTGAATCCATCTGGCTCTGCCGGAAATCACCACTCGCGAACCTGATGCACTGGGGGCAAAATTGGGGGCACATTTGAATTTTTTCCGCCTGAAAATACCGTCCTAGAGCCTTGTCAAAATGTTTTTTGGGGATCCGGATAGTCTCTAGGCGTCGTCAGGAAGGCTGATCATTTGATCATTCCTGGCTTTTCATAGGCATGGAGATCCATCCAATTCCAGAGGATCGCTACATTGGGGGCATATCTGAGGGCATGTTTTGGATGGTTCGAAAAGGCCCCCCCGTCTGAGGTCCATCCGCCCCTTCTCGAAAAAGTTAAACGCTGCTGCTCCCAAACCGCTGTCCAGCGCTATCAAATCACTTCAGTTTATAGATTTGAAGCGTTCTTCTGGCGCCTCTGAAATCCTGAAAATCCGTCCAGGAACGACAACCACAGTGGTCGTTGGAAAGAAACAGTAGGAGTAGCCATGGCCTGCCCCGTGACAACGGACGCCAAGAAGCTGGTTATTCAGCTTTCTGCGGCACTCCGGGCCTCGAAAGGCTCGTTGTGATTATGTTGAGCTCTGTCCGCCTGATCGAAAATGAACCGATCTCTCGCCGGCGTGCTCGTCAATGACGATGACGCATAACAATACCAACTTAGAGACCTGGTCGAGCCACTAGCGCCGCATACTGTAAAGGCAAAAAGATGCTGCTCGGGAGCTCAGAGTCCCGCTACCCCGCTTCACAACCATCACGCATTCCAACAGCACATCGACCGATGATACCAAGCAGTCAACCTCAGCAGAGTTGCCACCACTTCATTGGATGACTCTCACTGCATGGATGCATCCATTCATGGCAATATGCTAGCAACCAATGCCGCGACGATTTAGGATATGAGTTAACCGACAGACATCGTTATCTTGAGCATAGGAAGCTGCTCACTCGCATGCCTTGCCGCTCAGGTCACGCCCATTCGAAACAGGGAGAGCTTCAATGAGTTCCAGTGATGCCTTGGAAATTGCCAACGACGCATTAGATTCGTTCCACCAAATCGAACAAATTGCTTCAAAGCAGCTCGCCACTGGAAGTCGCGAGGCCTTTGATGCCTTGGCAGTCGTTAATACCTTCACTGGCGCGGCGGCCGTCGAGCAGATTGCATCCATCTCTGACGACGTGACCAAATCGCTTGCTAGCCTCGTTCGAGAGCCAGCTGTCTCACGTATAGTAGTTGAGAATGACAAAGGCCAAGTGGAGACCTACTACATCTGTCGTACGACTGGAGGATTTGTTCTTAATCACGGCAAGCTAGCAGGCTACCGCTCACCGTTCGGTCGCTTGGCTGCTCATGGCGCTGGTGAGGACGTTGATCTAGAAATCGCGGGTAAAAAAGTCAGCTATCGGGTCTTGGACAAACTCGATCTGAAGCCTCAGAAGAGTGCTGAGCTCTGGGACTCAATCGACAGCATTTGGCGACAAGAACGTTTAGCACCTCAGACGATTCCTTCTCTTCGTAAAGTTATCCAGCCGGATGACAGCAATGCCTTCTTCGCCATGCTTGGCGGCAAGTCTGAAACCGAGAAGATCCGGGAAGGTGTGCGTCACGAAATCCGAAATGCTATGGCCCTTCGAGACCAAGCGATTCTCGACAAATTCCAGGACGAAATCTTTCGCCTCTCAGTAGACCACCAACTGATCATCCTGGGCCCTCCCGGGACAGGCAAGACAACCACCTTGATCAAACGCCTCGGCCAGAAGCTGGATTGGGAAGCCCTTAGCCAGGACGAACGCCTCCTGCTGGGCCCTCAGTCTAAGCGCTCGCGCTGGATGATGTTCACGCCTTCAGACCTCTTAAAGCATTACGTCAAAGAGGCCTTCAACCGTGAGAATGTCCCGGCTTCTGACGAGCACATCAAGACCTGGAGCAAGCGCCGACATGAGCTGGCAAGGTCGACATTTGGCATCCTCAAGACGGGCAACGGTGGCACATGCATTCTCAAGGAGGATCACCAATTCGCCCCGATGGACATCAACGATGATCCGCGCCAGTGGTTCGCCGATTTCAAGTCACTACACCAAAGCCGCCTCCTCTCCTCCCTGAAGGAAGGAGCAATTCTGCTGAGGGATTCGGCTCCTAACCTAGTAGACGCAGTTGTGCACAAGCTGTTTGCCACGGTCGATGGACTTCAGCCGGAAGGACTGCAGAGCGCCTATGCCGAGTGGAACAATCTCGAGGCGCGGATTGACCCTATGCTCAAAGCCAGTCGTGCAACCTCAGATAAGCTGATACAACAGCAAGGTAACCTCCTCCATAACCGGAACAATGCTGTCTTCGGGGAGATGGCCACCTTTCTCGAAGTCCTCGGTCAAAACGATGATGAAGACGAAGATGGTACCGAGTTTGATGATGATAACGGAGAGGAAGGAACAGGCACGCCCACGCACACAGCAGAGCTCAAAGCATTCGCGGCTTACCAAACGTTTCTCCAGACCTATGCGCGTACTCGCTATCGCAATGGCAATCTAGGTAAGGCAAGCCGTGCAGCTCAAATACGAGACTGGCTTGGGGATCGAGTCCCCTCCGATGAATGGCTTAAAACGCTTGGGCGAGAGATGTGCTTCCAAAACGCACTAAGGCGCTTCAGGAATGCATGGAGACGCTACGTACTTGACGTCCCTGCAAGCTACAGAGCATTCCGTCGCGACAGCGTGACGCTTGATAGGTATAGCTATCAGCGACCAGAGCACGCTTCTCACATTGATGAGACTGAACTCGACGCAATTCTCCTTCTCATGCTTCGATCCGCTCGCGACCTCATCCGCCAAGATTTCGTGAAGCGGCATATAGACGAACCTCGCTTCACCGAGCTTGCCAGGATCTCGAGCCAATTCCTGCAGCAAGTCCTAGTAGACGAAGCCACGGACTTCTCGCTCCTCCAGCTTGCTTGCATGGAGAGCCTGACTGACCCTGCTATTGAATCGTTCTTCGCCTGCGGAGATTTCAACCAACGGATCACAGGGGTTGGCCTCAAACACCTCGATCAGCTTGGGTGGATTTCCCCTCGCCTCAAGCCTCAGCGAATCAACACGGTATATCGGCAGAGTCGCCTATTGAACAGCTTTGCCATCAAACTGCTCGAACACATGGATGGAGACACTGAAGCAGTAGGCAGCCTGCCGGAGCATTCCTCTCACGAAGGCGTACCGCCGGTGCTAGGGGAAAACCTCCAGGGTGAAGATGTCGTCACCTGGATCGCCGAGAGGATCTTTGAGATCGAAGATCAGATCCGCTCCAAAAATGAGCCGGTTCCTACGATTGCCGTCCTGGTCGCATCCGAGGCGCACGTGAAACCCGTTGCCGAAGCGCTCACCAAAAAACTAGGGAGCAGGAGTCTGCTCGCGGTTCCTTGTGTCGATGGCCAGTCTTTGGGTAGCCAGTCCGATATCCGGGTGTTTGATGTCCAGCACATCAAGGGGCTAGAATTCGAAGCCGTGTTCTTCATAGGGCTGGATGAGCTCGTCGAAGCAAAACCTACTCTGTTCGAGCGATTCCTGTATGTAGGTGCCACCCGGGCAGCGACATACCTCGGTATGGTCTGTCATCAGGAGCTGCCATCTGCCTTGTCGAACCTTCGCCCTGCCCTCGCCCAGCGCTGGTAGCGCCTGGCAAATGCTTTCGCCGAGTCAAAGGAGATTTGATCCGGCGGAGCAATTATATGCCCCCAAAGGTACACGATCTCAAAGCCCTCACAGTCGAAGAATCCTGACTGTAATACGACATTCGATGAATTAAGGACTGTTTATGGCACTGCCAAAGCTGAGCGAGCAACAAGACGTGAGGCGAGTCATTCATCATGAGCTAGGACACTGGCTGATGGCCCGAGAGGTAGGATTCAAGATCGGAGGCGTTTGCGTTGACACCTACCGCGGAAAGGCCGCAGGTGCTGCAACTGTATTTCCAAAACCTTCTAATAAGCTAGTTTCAGCACAAGCAGTTGAAGAATATCTGACGAATAGAATTATGGTGCTATGCGCTGGAGTGATCGCTGAGATTGAATGGTATGTGAAAAATACCCCCAATTTTAAAACAGAGAACATCAATGACGTTTATGAGAACGGTGTCATTGACACTTCCGGCCTTACTGACAAAGGAAGGATTGACGAGCTAATGATAATACTCACCGGCATTCGAACCGAACCAACTGCAATAAAAATAGAAGCAGACCAAACCCAGCGAAATCTGTTCATAGAGGTTTACGAAGAAGCACGAAGAATTTTCGTCGGGTTCAAGGATAAATTATTCGCACTCGCCAAACTGGTAGAAAATGAAAAATGGACGTCAGTTACCGAGCTAACCGTCCCGAATAACAGACTAATTGAGCTAGACGAGATCACGACTGCAAGCTCTATGGAAACCACAAGATAAATATTTGACTAGCACTAGGAATCAAGCAATTAGCCAAGCACGGCAAAGCATGATTCGTTGCGCTTATACCCAACAATCTCGACACGACATTTAAATGCTAAAATTCGTCTTTGTCACGAACAATTGTAAATTCAGGTAAGGCTCTCCCTCTGCATCTCAACCAGAGTGCCCTCGTTGGCAACCCACTTGTCGGCCAATTGAAGAGGGAGGCTCTGGGTCCAACCAGCCTATCGAGACCCAAGACCAGAAAGTTTGAGTACCACTTCAATACTGGACAATCGCTTGTTAGGCGTTTTCCGTGACCAAGCACCCGGCATTACGCTCCAGCTGTCGATGGAGACAAGGATCGATGCCCACTGGCAAAATCACGCAGAGCACGAGTATCTCGCGTATCAATGTAAGGATATCTGTTGAAGAAACAGAATCGACGACTCCGTTTAAGGATATCGACTCATTACTCATGTCCTCTTCCGAACAACCTAGGACTTACCAAATACTAATAGCTCATCCAGCCTACCGAGCCGCACCTATTCGAGCCACTGTCACATTGGAGCCCGTAGGAAATCGCTATTCACGAACGCTCGCGCCCCCTATATTGATGGGGGAAAAACCGGTGCGCAATTCGTTTATTTCAGGCTAAAACTATCGAACTAGAGCCTAGTCAAATGTTGCGGGGACCCTTATAGCCTTTAACTGACAAAGTCTAGACTTTTGATGTCACTCCAACACCCAATAGTACCGCCAACGTTTCCAGCTTAAACTTTTTGGTAATTATTTATCCTGCCGGCGCATAGCAACAGTTAACTATATGTCCTTTTGGTTAATTAATCGACACCTACTCTTGTCACACTGAAAACAAGATCTGAAAACTAATGTTCACCCGGTATACTCCGACGTCTCATTTCATCTCGCACCCTCTAAAATCGGGATATAAACCGTTCGCGACATATTCCAAACCCTGCAAATCATGGCATAATGCCTGCACCATAAGCCTCTGTAAGCCGAGTAAAAAATTGTTTCCACTATCAGTATTTGCATGTTCTGTAATGTTGCTAGCAGCATGTATTGGCCTCCGGTTCCACAAACCTAGCTCTTGGCTTTGGGTGGACTGCTTATACTATCCATTGGTTGCAGTCAGCGTCTGGGTCTTATTTCAGAACAATGCTGGCGAGCGTCAAGTCATAGAAATCAATGAACAGAAGACAGAAGTAGAATTGCGGTATAGTGAGCTCGCTAAAAATCAGCCCGCCATGAGCTATAATGTTAGCGAAGATCTATACAGGACATCCTTGGAGCTTTTGACATTCTCTTCAATAATGAATAAAAGTTGCGGTAGTTTTTACTCACCTGAGTGCGAGGCAGCCAGAACAATTAATCCACCGATTGAGAAATTTATCAATGAAATAGCCCCTCACAGAAAAGAGGCTATTGAAAAAAGAATTATCAGCACCTGCAACGCAGCGCAAAATCTGCTACTTGAATTTGAAAAAGAAGGCGAGTTGCTGAGTAGCACCACTAACTATTTGATCAAGGGCTTTAGGGAGATCTCGCAGAAGAAATTGGGAATCGGCGCATACGGTGCTATACCAAAAGCTCAACAGGAGCTTGAGCAAGCCAGCCTCGAAGATCTTCAGATGCTAGACAAGGCTGTATATTCCCGCTCGAACGTAGGCCAATTTATTAAGGAAACCCGTGAAGCGCAAATCAGAAACGCAAGCTCAATGCTGCAAGGCTTATTACCATGCATGGCGGCAGATATGGATCAACTGAAAGCCGTAAACGAATGGAAGGAAAAAAGTGAAAGTACTCTGAAGATAATCGATAGGCAAAATATAGAGCTTAGGGCGGCCAAATCAAAAGTCGATATTGCCTTCTACAGATTTCAGCTCTATTACTGGCCTTACATTATAATATTCGCACTGTCGTTAAAACTCGCAAAAGCTGCAGCGGGCATACGCCCTCAGATCAACGCAATTTTTATTTTGCTATATGACTTGAAAAAGAGGATATTCCGCAAATCCGACGAAGCAGATGTTCCGGCGGAATAGCATGACACCACCTCATACCGAATTACGCGTTCAATCGCAGTGATCGCGACGAGGGCAAGCTATCAGCGCTGCATCTGCCTTTGACTAGCGAAGAAAAAATCGAAATCAGCTTTCGAGGAAACCCTGAGATCCCCGTCGATGCGCTTCACGCTCTGAGCGAGGGGCATATACGCTGTCCCGGCCTTGCCATTTTGATGACCAAAGCGAAGAGCATCGGCTGCCCAGTTATCGTTTCGACGACGCAATCAATACCATCGGCCATGACCATCGAGACGGAATCCGAGAAGCGATCTTTGAGGGCGACCACTTCGCTCAAATCCAACTAATCGTCACCTGTCATAGCAACGAGTTCATCAAAGACATCCAACAACACCTTCCTGCCCATTGCAGAAATGCATGGCAGGTCTACCTGCTCCGACATCACGATGGCAACTATCAACCTCGAGTTACCGGCAACGTACCGAGTGTGAACTACATCGCCAAGGCCAGGGCAGCAAGAGAAGCGCTCAACGACCGGGATACGCTCGCTGCCTCTCGCCAAGCCTTGGAGATGCTGAGCGATAAAGCTTGGCGGTGGCTTGGAAGTCATGACCAAGGCGTGTTGAATTTCATGTTGGCTGGCGTCGGTGCCAAGCCTGTATTAAGAAATCTATGCGAAGCGTTGGTCAAGAAATTGGGAGAGCCCACACCTTCGACCATGCGAACAGAGAGCCACTTCTTGCTGCGTATGGCCGCATTTTGCGGTATTCCAGTATTCCAGTCAGTAATCTTATCTGGACCTACCTGAACAAAGACACTCCTGAGGAGGCAGACCGCGATGACTTTGACGGGGAACTTGTCGAGGTCGTTGTCCAAACTCTTGAGGAGCTAGACTGCCTAGATCTACGAGGCGGACGCTAGCATTCGTTGCGGCGCACGCCTAGTCTTCAACTATAGGGGCGAGTGCAGGCACGCTCTTTTATCAATAGACTTCTCCCAACACTGATATTACGGCTAGCAGCGTAAGCAGCTAGCCGTAATATCTGTCGTTGAGCTATGACACACCGGACACCGAATGTGATTTGGTGTCCTACCAGGCTCTTAGTGCCTTGCCCTATGCGACCAATCATCCAGCAAGCCGAGCTGACGTATACAAAAAGCCATCGACGACCACCCTGCTCCGCCTCACAGATCGCCAATCTCGATCGCCCGCATAACCCGCGCTCCTAGGAGCAAAACTGGGGGCATATTTTAGTTTTTTCCGACCTGAAAATACTGAGCTAGGGCCAAGTCAAAATGTTCTACGGGGATCCGGATATCCTCTAGGCGTCGCCGGGAAGGCTGATCATTCCTGGCTTTTCAGAGGCTCGCT
The DNA here is from genome assembly GCF_001907715.1 of Pseudomonas sp. BTN1. Taxonomy (NCBI): domain Bacteria; kingdom Pseudomonadati; phylum Pseudomonadota; class Gammaproteobacteria; order Pseudomonadales; family Pseudomonadaceae; genus Pseudomonas; species Pseudomonas sp. BTN1. Next base: position 246,263 of record NZ_MPBM01000038.1, read on the forward strand.
ACCCGGCAAAAGCCATTTAATACCCCCGCCAATCTCAATCCCGGCGCAAAAGCGTATTCGGCGCCACGCCAAACGCCTTGCGAAACGCATGGCTGAAATGCGAGAAATCAGAAAACCCAAAGTCCAGTGCCGCCTCAGACACACTGCGTACCTGGCCACGCTCGATTGCTTCTCGGCTGGCGTTCAGGCGCTCTTTCCAGATCTCTGCAACGGGGGTTTTCTGGTAGCGGGCGAAGGCCCGTGTAACGGTGCGGGTGGACACGTTGTGGGCTTTGGCGATGGCTTCAATCGACAGGTCCGGCTCGGTCAAGTGGCGTTGGATGTACTGCATGATGCGGCCGTAGAGGTCCATTTCCTGATGGCTGGTTTTCAGGTCCTGCAGTTCCAGGCTGATGACAAGCAGATCAAGCACAGCACTTGAGTAACGATTGGAGATGCGCTCATCCTGCAGCGACGCAGGCGTGCTCGCGGCCTGGTGCAGCATTTCGCGCAAGGGCACGACACCTGGGCGCCGGTCGTCGAGGACCATCGCGGTGTACTCGGCAATACGCGGCAGGCGCTCGGTGAGCAACGCTCTGGGAATACGGATCAAGTGGTTTTCGGTACCACCCAGGCTGAAGCGAAACGCCTGTGTTGCGTCATAAAGAAACAAATTGCCCGTTGCCAGGTTAGCTTTTCTTGAGCCTTGTTCGATTTGCCCATGGCCCTTTCGAGCGAAACCCAACCATAAATCTTCTGCCGGGCCGCTGCGCAGGTGCTGTTCGGAACGCTCCCAGTAATGCAGCGGCGAAGACAGCGTACAAATGTCCAGCGCGCCGACTGTATTGAGGGTGAGCGAGCCATCAAAGCGGCTCTGGGACAAGGGTTTGCTATCGGCCGCCAGGCAATGGCGACAGACCACTTCTTTCCAATAATCAAACCGACGTGTTGCAGGGACGGCAAGGGTCGAATACTGAGTGTTCGGGTTCATGACGCTGACCTCGACAACGATGCAATAGGCGCGCGAGAAGTTGTAACGAGCGGCCGATTGTCAGCCATCAAAGCAATTAACACGCCAAATGCAGTCGGCAGGCCGGCTTAGGTTACCCCCGGTAACTACGATGCGAAGCGAGCCGCTCAAAACGGAACCCTAGGTGGCCGTTACCGCAGAAATGGATATGTATTCGGTCTTGTCCCCCCTCGCCGCCTGTCCGGCCGCCATCGCAGGCAAGCCAGCTCCCACAGTTGGCCCGCGTCGCACCGCAGTCGTGGCCCGTTTAAGGGCACAGCACATCACATCATCAGCCCATGTGCACCAACGCAGACCACAGGTAAACCTCCGTAGCCGGCCTGTCCTTGCCAACCAAGCGGTTGTCTCACCGAACAAAGCACTCCCTCCTCTGCCGGCCTAATTTCCACCTCACAGCAGCTCATACCCCGCTGATGAGGCACGCCATGCATCGACACTCTTCACCCCGATTGGCTGATTCCTCCTGGCTTCTGCAACGGCGCGACCTCGCGCCTGAGGAGTCGGCTTATTGGTTGATTGAATGGGGAACCATGCAGCTGCTGCATCGACGGCAGGTCGCCAAGCGCCCCCTGCCGCCGACGCGCTGACGCCCACCCGTAGGCCTGAACCAAAATAACGAGGAGCTCAAGATGGAATCTGCAATCGACACACATCTCAAATGCCCACGCACCCTGTCCCGCCGCGTGCCCGAGGAGTATCAACCGCCGTTCCCGATGTGGGTGGCGCGCGCTGACGAGCAGCTGCAACAAGTGGTGATGGCTTATCTGGGCGTGCAATTTCAAGGCGATGCCCAGCGCGAGGCTGCATTGCAGGCGATGCGTCACATCGTCGGCAGTTTCAGCCACCCCGACGGCCCGCAGAACTACGATTTGACTCAGCACACCGACAGCAGCGGCTTTGATAATCTGATTGTGGTCGGCTACTGGAAAGACCCTGTCGCCCATTGCCGCTGGTTGCGTTCACCCCAGGTGAATGACTGGTGGAGCTCGCCGGATCGCCTGGTCGAAGGCCTGGGTTACTTCCGCGAAATCACCGCGCCGCGTGCCGAGCAGTTCGAGACGTTGTACGCCTTTCAGGAGAACCTGCCCGGGGTCGGCGCAGTTATGGATGCCACCAGTGGCGAGATCGAAGAGCACGGCTACTGGGGCTCGATGCGCGACCGCTTCCCTATCTCCCAGACCGACTGGATGAAGCCCACGAGCGAGCTGCAAGTGGTCGCGGGCGACCCCGCCAAGGGCGGACGCGTGGTGGTGCTGGGGCACGACAACCTCACACTGATTCGTTCCGGCCAGGACTGGGCGGATGCCGAGGCAGAGGAACGCTCGCTCTACCTCGACGAAATTTTACCGACGTTGCAGGACGGCATGGACTTCCTGCGTGACAACGGCCAGCCGTTGGGCTGCTACAGCAACAGGTTCGTGCGCAATATCGACCTGGACGGCAACGTTCTCGACCTGAGCTACAACATCGGTCACTGGCGCTCAGTGGAGAAACTCGAACGCTGGGCCGAATCCCACCCGACCCACCTGCGTATTTTCGTGACGTTCTTTCGCGTGGCCGCGGGCTTGAAGAAGTTGAGGCTGTACCACGAGGTGTCCGTGTCCGACGCCAAGAGCCAGGTCTTCGAGTACATCAACTGTCACGCGCAAACCGGGATGTTGCGCGACGCCCTGCCGCCCACAGCCTGAGCGCCCTCGGCGTTTAACCCCCAGTTTCTACCGCCTTGCCACCCTTCACGGGTGGCCCGGTCCCCTGTGCGAGGAATAAACGATGAATAAGATCCGCCTGCTGACCCTCTCCACCCTGTTGCCCGCCCTCCACGCGAACGCGGGTGAAGTCGCGCCTGGCGACTACGAGCAATATCCGGTCGGTGCCACTATCGGGGCGATTTATTACCAGCACGCCACTACGGACTCGGCTTACGCCAACGGCCACAAGGCCAGCTCTGACTTCAGGGTGACCTCCGACGTGGGCATCCTGCGTCTGCTCCATGTGTATGCACTCAGCGACACGGTCACCATCGACCCGCAATTTCTTTTGCCTTTCGGGCACGTCTCCGGCGTAGGTGACGCCTCAGCACTGGGCAGTACTCGCGGCGTGGGCGACTTGATCCTCACCGCGCCGGTGAAATGGCGGTTCAACGAAGCCCGCGACACCCTCAGTATCGCCCCCTATGTGTATGTGCCTTCGGGCACGTATGACAAGGACGATGCGCTCAACCTCGGGGAGAATCGCTGGAAATTCGAACTGCAGAGTGCCTACGTCAAGCACTTCACAGAAAAATGGGCGATGGACCTGGTCGGCGGCGCGACCTGGTATGGCGACAACACCGATTACGGTGCCAATGCCGACCGCCTGAAGCAGGACGTGTCCTACGCCGCGCAGATCATGGGGCGTTACATGCCGGACGCCACCACCACCTTTGCTATTGGCTTGGGGCGTACCTGGGGAGGCGAGACGAACATCGAGCATGTCAATCAAGACAACGAGTTGGGCACCACCAACTTGCGCCTCACCGCCACCAAATTCGTCACCCCCACCGACCAGGTGCAACTGCAATTGGGCAAAGACCTCTCGGTGGACAACGGCACCCGCGAAGACTTCCGCATGAACCTGCGTTACGCGCACATTTTTTAACGCCGGAAACTGCGACCGCGCGCCCCTGGCGCCAGGGTGTCCGGCTCAGCCAAGTCGATGTCTTTCTCAACCAAGCCACCGGCTGGCTGCGCGGACTATCTTGAGCCCCAGGCCCGCTGACAGTGAGCATGCAGTGCTCTTCGGCCATTTACGATAAGGACAGCCAACCATGGCAATCGCTCGCCCCACCCTTGAACAGCTATTGGCTATTTCGAGCAGCCTGCACATGCAACTCAGTGCGCAGCAAGCCGATGAATACCTGGCACTTATGCAGGCAAGCTTCGATGCCTATGACCTGGTTGACGAGCTGCCGGACTTCATCCCGCCGGTGCGTTATGAACGCAGCTCGGGCTACCGCCCCTCAGCCGCACACAACCCGCTCAACGCCTGGTACTTCCGCACCGAAGTCAACGGTGCACGCGAAGGCAAGCTGGCAGGTAAAACGGTCGCCCTCAAGGACAATATTTCACTGGCTGGCGTGCCCATGATGAATGGTGCCAAGCCGCTTGAAGGCTTCGTTCCCGCCTTCGATGCCACCGTGGTCACTCGCTTGCTGGATGCCGGCGCGACCATTCTGGGCAAGGCAACGTGCGAACACTACTGCCTGTCCGGCGGCAGCCACACCTCCGATCCTGCACCGGTGCACAACCCCTATCGCCAGGGGTTTGCCTCGGGTGGCTCGTCTTCCGGCAGCGCAGCGCTGGTTGCCGCCGGCGAGGTCGACCTGGCCGTCGGCGGTGACCAGGGCGGCTCAATCCGCATCCCTTCCGCCTTCTGCGGCACTTACGGCATGAAGCCGACCCACGGCCTGGTGCCCTACACCGGCATCATGGCCATCGAGGCGACTATCGATCACGCCGGCCCCATTACCGCAAACGTGCGCGACAACGCCTTGATGCTGGAGGTCATGGCCGGCGCCGATGGGCTCGATCCGCGACAAGCCGCGCCGCAGGTCGACGCTTACAGCGATTACCTGGAGCGCGGTGTCAGCGGGCTGAGGATCGGCATCCTGCGCGAAGGATTTGAACTGGCCAACCAGGACCCACGTGTGGCCTCGTGCGTACGCCAAGCCATTGCAGCGTTTGCGCGGCTGGGCGCGCAGGTCGAGGAGGTGTCGGTGCCTGAACACAGCATTGCCGGTTCGCTGTGGCACCCCATTGGCTGCGAAGGCTTGATGATGCAGATGATGCACGGCAATGGGGCCGGCTTTAACTGGCAAGGGCTGTATGACGTCGGCTTGCTGGATCAGCAAGCCGGATGGCGCGATCAGGCCAATGAGCTGTCCGCCTCTCTCAAGCTGTGCATGTTCGTCGGGCAATACGGTCTGGAGCGCTACAACGGGCGGTTCTACGCCAAGGCACAAAACCTCAGGCGCGTGGCGCGCGCCGGGTATGACGCCGCGTTGGCGCGCTATGACCTGCTGGTGATGCCCACCGTCCCGATCATCGCCCAGCCCCACCCGCAGCCGGGTTGCTCGGTTACCGAGTACGTGGCCCGTGCACTGGAAATGATCGGCAATGCCTCCGCCCAGGACATCACCGGCCATCCGGCCATGTCGATTCCCTGCGGCCTGGTAGACGGTTTACCTGTCGGGCTGATGCTAGTCGGCAAGCACTATGCCGAAGGCACGATTTACCAGGCCGCCGCAGCGTTCGAGGCGTCGGTTGACTGGAAAAACTGTTAGCCGGTAATCCCGCGCAGCGCAAAAAGAACAAGCCGCCAGGCGCTGCCCAGAAGCTCAACGATGAGGAGTCAACTAATGAGCGCACACGAAGCAAGCACATCAACACCGGGCGAACGCGCGCAAGCACTACTGCAGGTGCTCAAACAGAAGGATCTGATCCCCGACGGTTACATCGAACACATGACACAGCTGATGGCGCACCAATGGAGCCCGGAGAACGGGGCTCGAGTGGTGGCCAAGGCCTGGGTAGACCCACAGTTTCGCGAACTGCTGCTCAAAGACGGCACCGCGGCGTGTGCCCAATTTGGCTATACCGGCCCCCAGGGTGAATACATTGTTGCGCTGCCAGACACGCCCAGCGTGAAAAACGTGATTGTGTGCAGCCTGTGCTCCTGCACCAATTGGCCTGTGCTGGGCTTGCCGCCGGAGTGGTACAAGGGCTTCGAGTTCCGCGCCCGACTGGTGCGCGAAGGGCGCACCGTACTGCGGGAGCTGGGCACCGAGCTACCGGCCGACGTCATCGTCAAGGTCTGGGACACCAGCGCCGAAACCCGCTATCTGGTGCTGCCTGTACGGCCCAAGGGCAGCGAATCGATGGATGAAGAGGCTCTGCGAAAACTGATCACCAAGGATGTCCTTATCGGCGTGGCGCTGCCTTACGTGGCGTAACCGGTGCCCTTTGTTTTTTGCATTTTTCAGAGGTATTCACAATGGATGGCTTTCACGATCTCGGTGGGTTTCAAGGCTTTGGCAAAGTCCCTCACACCATCAACAGCCTGAGCTACCAACCCGTGTTCAAGCAGGACTGGGAGCACCTGGCCTACAGCCTGATGTTTGTCGGCGCCGAACACTTGAAAAAGTTCAGCGTGGACGAAGTGCGCCACGCCGTGGAGCGCCTGGATGTGCGCCAACATGTCGGCACCCAATACTACGAACGCTATGTCATCGCAACCGCCACCCTGCTGGTCGAAACCGGTGTGATCACCCAGGCGGAACTCGATCAGGCCCTGGGGTCGCACTTCAAGCTGGCGAACCCCGCGCATGCCAGCGGGCGCCCAGCGATCAGCGGCCGCGCGCCCTTTGAGGTGGGCGACCGGGTGGTGGTGCGCAACGAGTATGTGGCCGGGCATACCCGCATGCCGGCCTACGTGCGCGGCAAAGAAGGCGTGGTTGTGCATCGCACCGCGCAAAAGTGGCCCTTCCCTGACGCGATCGGCCACGGTGATCTGAGCGCGGCGCATCAGCCGACCTACCACGTCGAGTTTCGCGTGAAAGATCTCTGGGGCGACGCAGCAGATGAGGGTTTCGTGGTGGTCGACCTGTTCGAAAGCTACCTGGACCACGCCGATAGCACGGTGAACGCATGATGGGCGGCGCCCTGACAGGCCGACTGCCGGTGACGGTGCTTTCCGGCTTCCTCGGCGCCGGCAAAACCACCCTGCTCAACCATATCCTGCGCAATCGCGACGGCCTGCGCGTGGCGGTCATCGTCAATGATATGAGTGAGGTCAACATCGATGCCGAGCAGGTGCAGCGCGACGTGGCGCTGCACCGGGGTCGCGATGAGTTGATCGAGATGAGCAATGGCTGCATCTGCTGCACGCTGCGCGCCGATTTGCTCGAGCAGATCAGCGCACTGGCGCGCCAGCAACGTTTCGACTACTTGCTGATTGAGTCCACGGGCATTTCCGAGCCGATGCCGGTAGCCGAGACGTTCGCCTTCCTCGACGCGCAGGGTTTCAGCCTCAGCGAACTGGCGCGGCTCGACACCTTGGTGACGGTGGTCGATGGCAGTCGCTTTGAAGCATTGCTCGAATCGCCGGGCATTGTGGCCCGCGACGACGCACCCATGCGCCATCTGACCGACCTGCTGATCGAGCAAGTGGAATACGCCAACGTCATTCTCGTCAACAAACTGGACCTGATCGACGAGCCCGGCTACCAGGCCGTGCACGCGATCCTCGCCGGCCTTAACCCAAGCGCGCGGATCATCCCGATGGCTCAGGGTAACGTGGAGTTATCCGCCATCCTCGGTACCCACCTGTTTGATTTGCCCAGCCTTGCGGCCTCGCCCGGCTGGATGAAAAAAATGCAGGCCGACGACGCGCCGGCCTCTGAATCGGACACCTATGGCGTGACCTCCTGGGTGTACCGCGAGCGAGCCCCGTTTCACCCACAGCGATTACTCGATTTTCTCCAGCAGCCCTGGCACAACGGGCGCCTGTTGCGCAGCAAAGGTTACTTCTGGCTCGCCAGCAGGCACTTGGAAACCGGCCTGTTGGTGCAAAGCGGCAGGCAGTTCCAGTGGGACTACGTCGGGCACTGGTGGAACTTCAACGAGCAGTCGCAATGGCCGCAGGATGAATATCGGTTGCAGAGCATCATGGCCAAGTGGGACAGCATTGTCGGCGATTGCCGGCAGGAGCTGGTCTTTATCGGCCAGGGCCTGGACACCCAAGCGCTGCAGCGCGCACTCGACAATTGCCTGCTGAGTACACAGGAAATCGCCGCCGGCCCCTCGGCCTGGCAGGCCCTGCCGGGGGCGACAACCTTTGACTCGCAGGCCTTATCGGCGCCGACGCCGTCCTTGCAGGCTGACCCCATTTGACCGAGGTAGAGGTGCCCCATGCTCTTTTTCAGCCGAACCACCCGCCGCGTATTGGCGCCGCTCGCCGACCGACTGGAGCAGCCTGACCAACCAGGCACACCACTGTCGTCAAACCACCCGTTGTTGCGCCGCATCCTGGCAAGCGTCGAGCAACTGCTGCAAGAACGGCGAACCCTCAAGGAGCAGGCCCGCGCACAGACGCTGAACACCCGCCAACTCGAAGAGCGCCTGGCCCGCCGTGACCAGCTGGTACGGCAGTGGGAGGCGCGCTGGGCCCTGATCACACTGGGTGCAGGTGAACGGTTCTGGGAGCTGGAACTGGAGGGCGCCGCCGCCCCCGCACCGGGTGCTGCGATGACGTGGACGGGGTCTGCGTCGAACCTGGCCCAGGCGATTGACCAGTTTGGCGGCTGGAGCGAACAACTGCACCCGGATGACCAGCCAGCGCATCGGACGGCGCTCGCCCGGCACCTTGCCGATCGCAGCGGGCGTACGGCCTTTGCGCTCGACGTGCGGATGAAGTCGGCACTCGGCAATGACTATCGCTGGTGCCGGATCAGCGGCGCCGCCCGACGCGATACGCAGGGCACAGCGCTTGCCATGGGGGGAACCGTGCGTGACATTCATGAACAGTACCTGCACCACGAGGCGCTCGAACTGGCAGCCACACGTTTCGACATTTCCCGAGAAATGCTGCACGACGGGCTCTGGGATATCGAGGTGGTGGCCGGCGACCCGGCGAACCCGAACAATACCATTTGGTGGTCTTCGCAGATGCGCCGGCTGCTGGGGTGCAACACGGTGGAGGAGTTCCCCAACACCCTGGAAAGCTGGACCTCGCGCTTGCATCCCGACGATAGCGCACGGGCCATCGGCGCGTTCGTCGCCCATGTAGACGACCGCAGCGGCAAGACCCCATTCGATGTGGAGTATCGACTCAAACACACCCATGGCACTTACCGCTGGTTTCGCGGCCGGGGGCAAACCCGTCGCGCACCGGACGGCGCGCCGCAACGGGTGGTGGGTGCCATCACCGATATCCATGCCCACCATGAAGAAAGTGCGATGCGCGAGGCGCAGGCGCAACAACACCGGGTGATGCAGGAAACCCTCACCAAGCTGACGCAGATTGTCGCCACGATCCAGGGCATTGCCAGCCAGACCAACCTGCTGGCATTGAATGCCGCCATTGAAGCGGCGCGAGCTGGCGAAGCCGGTCGCGGGTTTGCCGTGGTCGCCGATGAAGTGCGCAAACTGGCCACGCGGACCAGCCACGCGACCCAGCAAGCGGCCCAGATGATGGATCACTAACGACACCCAGGCGCCCGCGCAGCCTGCGTGGGCACAGCACATACTCCAACAATAATAATCAGGTACGTTATGCGCGATTACGACTCAGCAGTCTCATCCTTCGATTATCTACAGCTGGCTGCCCAGGACTTGCACGGCGAACCCGGCGCCTTGAATGCCTGCATTGAATGCTGCGACCGGCACGCCCATGGCAATGGAGTGGCGTTGTATTGCGAAACGCGCGATGGCCGCGCCACGCAGTACACCTTCAGCGAACTGCAGGCGCACGCGGCGCGCTTCGGCAACTTTCTACGAGCCCATGGCGTGCAGCCGGGAGATCGGGTCGCCGGCCTGATGCCACGCACGGTTGAACTGGTGATCGCCATCCTGGGAACCTGGCGCATCGGGGCGGTCTACCAACCGCTCTTTACCGCATTCGGTCCCAAGGCCATCGAACAGCGACTGGACTGCTCCAAGGCGCGCTGGATCGTGACCGACACCCACAACCATCCCAAGCTGGACGAGCTCCTCGACTGCCCCAACGTCATCGTGACCGACGCCACCCCACAGCGTCCCAGCGACTACGCGTTTTGGGAGGTGCTGGAGCATCAACAACCCGACTGCACACCTGAACTGCTGGACGCCGGTGCGCCGTTCCTGCTGATGTGCACCTCGGGCACCACAGGGCCGGCCAAGCCGCTGGAGGTGCCTTTGAGCGCCATCCTGGCCTTCAAAAGTTATATGCGCGATTCAATCGACCTGCGCGAAGACGACCGTTTCTGGAACCTCGCCGACCCCGGCTGGGCCTATGGCTTGTATTACGCCGTGACCGGGCCACTGGCATGCGGCCGGGCCACGCTGTTCCATGACGGCCCTTTCACCGTGCAAAGCACCAGCCGGATTATCGCCAAGTATGGGATCAGCAACCTGGCCGGCTCGCCTACGGCCTTTCGCCTGCTAATTGATGCCGGGGCCGAGTTCGCCGACGCCGTGCGTGGCCAACTGCGTATCGTCAGCAGCGCCGGCGAACCGCTCAACCCGCAAGTCATCCGTTGGTTCGCCGAACAGCTCGGCGTGGTCATTCACGACCATTACGGCCAAACCGAAATCGGCATGGTGCTCTGCAATCACCATGGGTTACGCCATCAGGTACGTGAGGGTTCTGCCGGTTATGCGGTGCCGGGGTACCGGATTGTCGTGCTGGACGATGCGCAACGGGAATTACCGACAGGCCAGCCGGGCGTCCTGGCGGTGGATCGTGAGCGCTCGCCCCTGTGCTGGTTCAATGGCTACCTTCACATGCCCACCAAGGCGTTTGTGGGCCGTTACTACTTGAGCGGCGATATCGTGGAGCTCAATGAGGACGGCAGTATCAGCTTTGTCGGCCGTAACGACGACGTGATCACCACGTCCGGCTACCGCGTGGGGCCTTTCGATGTGGAGAGCGCGCTTATCGAACACCCGGCGGTGGTCGAAACCGCGGTGATCGGCAAGCCCGACCCGCAACGTACCGAGCTGATCAAAGCGTTTGTCGTGCTCAACCGTGAGTACCTGCCCAGTGTCGAGTTGGCGGAAGTCTTGCGCCTGCATGTCCGACAGCGCCTGGCTGCGCATGCATATCCACGGGAAATCGAGTTCGTCGAACACCTGCCCAAGACCCCCAGTGGCAAGTTGCAACGGTTCATCCTGCGCAACCAGGAAATTGCCAAGCAGCAGGCACTCGACACATGAGGACGGCTCCCGCGCTCAGCCGCTCGGAGTTCCAGCGCAGAGCCCTGGAGCTGTTCAAGGAGCGTAGTTTCAGCCAGGTCAGCATGCGCGAATTGGCGGCGCATGTTGGCATCAGCCCGGGCGCGATTTATCACCATGTAGAGAGCAAGGAAGCCATGCTGTTTGAGTGGCTGACAGAGCTGTATCAGGCGCTGTTGTCGCACGTCGACCGGATCAACACCCGAAGGCTGACGCCCGCGCAACGCCTGGCAAAACTCATCGAAGGCCATTTTCAAATACACGAACAGATGACCGGGCACTTCAAGTTAGCGGTCATGGACGCCACTTGCCTGGGCGCGCCGATGCGGGCGAGCGTTGAGCGATTGAGGCTAGCCTACGAGTCGGAACTCATGAAGGTGGTCGGCCAGTTGGGCCATCAGCCCGGCGGGCCGTTGCGCGAGGGCGCGCTCACGGCGATTCTGCCCGTGCTGAACAGCCTGCCCACATGGCTGAGCCCGACGATTGATCACCGTCAGCGTCGGCTTATTACAAAGACCATCGCCGATGCGGTCATAAAAGCCATAAATTCCCTACCATGAGTGACTACACCCGGCTCTGAACTACAAACCGACTCAAGACGTTTTGTTCGCCTTCAGTGTGGGCATATAAAGACATAGGTATCTACACAGCTCTGTAGCACTCAACGGTAACCACGATGCGAAGCGAGCCGCTCTTGATCTGCTCTTGATCTGCTTTTGATAGCCGTTACCGCAGCAATGGATATGTACACAATCCAACTGTGTTGACTGCCAGGCCGCCTTCGCGGGCAAGCCCGCACAGTTGGATCGTTAGGGTGTCAGGTAGGTAGGCGTCGGCTGGCAGGCCGTCGCGGGAGCAAGCTCCCTCGTCACAGGTTCGGCGTCATCCCGAAGTTGTGTTCATGTCCAGCACCAAGCGCTCTAGAGGCGCTTGACGACTTCACTCGGCTTGCTGAAGCTTAAATCCAACATAACCTGTACTTATCACTTTTTGCGCCAGTTAGCGCCCAAAATTATAGAATTAGCCTCAGCGCCTATTAAGTCGGATAACTCCCCGAATTCGGTTCTTAATCAGTAAAAAGTCCGACTTAGCCCCAATATAGTGGATTTATCTGACATCAAGTCAAAAAGGCAGACGAGGCCCACAACCGTATTCTGAGTGACGACGTCTTGCGTCCGACCCGCTCCACGCTTGAATCCAAACCCGCGCAGGCCTACCCTGCACGCGTCGAACAATCACCCAACACGTCAAGGAAGACTTCAAATGTGGGATGGCAGCGTTACTTTTGGCGACTCATGGGCCGGTTACATTGGCCGTGCGGATCAAAACACTGCTCACTCCCATGTCGCCATCCAACTGTGCATCGGCGTAGGCCAACCCGCCACCCTGGAGCTGCCGGGAAAAGTGATCCGTGCGGCAGGCGTGATCATCGGTCCCAACGTCGAACACCGTGCCGTGGCCGAAAGTCATCCGGTGGCATTTTTGTATGTCAGCCCGGACACGGCGTTGGGCCGTGCGCTCAATGCGTTGCTGCAAGACGATGGCATCGCCCTGGCCAGTGACGAACTGCTGGAGTGTTTTCGCCGTAGCACGTCCCTGTCGCACTTTGTCGACGCCCTCTCGCGGCTGCTGGCAATTACCCCGCCGATCGACCACAGGCTCTACAAAGCGCTGAATATTTTGCGCCTTGACCGCGACGGCCCTGGTTGCGTCAGTCGCGCAGCCCAAGCGGTGGGGTTGTCCAGCCCGCGCTTGCGCTGCGTCGCCACCCACCAGATGGGTGTTTCCCTCTCCCAATGGATCATCTGGAACAAATTGGAGCGCGCCTCCAAATCCCTCGCCGGTGGGTCGACGTTGTCGGACGCCGCTGCCGACGGCGGCTTCTCCGACCAGGCGCATCTGGCTCGCATGATGCGCCGCATGATTGGCATGACGCCGCGCACCGCCGCCGAGGTTTTGCGTAAGACAAGCGTTTCGTTCAAGACGCGCTGATATCAAAACGCCAATATCAATCGCATCTTATTCGCGACCACGTTAAGCGCTGAGCACCGGCTCCCAGAGCACCTCAGCGCCACCGAAAGTGAATAGAAGAGTGTTCGCCCGGGGCACCTGTGCCTGCGATTCGGCGAAACGCACCATGAATTCTTTCGATGAATCCGCAGGATGCGCCCTACATGTCAGCACAGCAAAAATTAACCGTCCTTCTCACTGGAGGCTCAGGGGTGCTCGGTGAGTCACTGATCGACTGCCTGGCAGAGGACTTTCACTTGGTCTGCCTGGCGCGCAAAAGCCGTATCCGCGATCCCCGAGTGGAAGTGCTCAAGGGTGATATTTGCAGCGCTGACCTGGGCTTGGCCAGCGACGTTTATGCGGCGCTGGTTGAGCGTGTCGACTGGGTGATCCACGCCGCGGCGGTGACGCGCCTGGACGGTGATATCGACCAGATTTTTTCGGTGAACTACCTCGGCACCGAAAACGTCGTGGCCTTTGTGCAGCACGCCAAGGTGCCGCTGTATCACATCAGCACCGCCTTTACTCACCCCTGCGACTATTACGAAGGCGTACAAGCAGAAACGCCTTACGAAGTCGCCAAGCGCCAGGCCGAAACCCTGGTGCGCTCGGCCGGCATCGACGTGTCGATCTTTCGTCCGTCCATCATTATTGGCGACGCCAGCACCGGGCATATGCCCAACTTCCAGGGTTTCCATATGACCATGGGGCTGATGATGTCTGGCGTGCTGCCCATCGTGCCCTGCCCGCCTGCTGGCTATGTCGACCTGATCGCCCGTGACGTCGCGGCGCGAGCGATCGCCAACGCGCTGCACCAGCGTTTGATCGGCGACGATTATTTTCTCACCAGCGGCCCGCAGGCCCTGGATCTGACGGGTCTGCTGGACCTGATGTGCCAGTCCATGGACACCCAGAAACAACCCTTCACACGGCCACGCTGCATGGCGCCGGACATTTATGAACGGTTGATCCGCCCGGTATTTCTACCGGCGCTGAGCGGCAATATCCAGGCCGCCCTGACCCGTGCCACCCAGTTGTGCCGCTATGCCTGCCTGCGCACGCCACTGCCCACTTCATTGCCGCAGTTACTCGGCGAGCCGGCATTCAGCCAACGCGATGTCAGCCGTGAGTTGCTGCTCTCGCTCAACCACCTGGCGCCCAAGCTGGGGGCTCTGACGCGCATGCTCAAGCAGCCGGTGACAACGCCCACAGAAGCGAGCGTGGCATGAACCACACTGTTATCGAACCTACTCTCGACGCCGCACAGGTCGACCAATACCTGCGCCAGCACGTCAACTCAGGCTACGCACGCCTCGCGTCGCTGATGAACCTGCCAATCGAGCAGTCCAGCCGTGGCGTCTACATCTACGACGAGCAAGGCCGCCAATACCTGGATGCAGGCGGCTATGGCGTGTTTTTCCTCGGGCACGGCCACCCGGTCGTCGTGGAAGCGGTTACTCGGCAACTGCAGCAAAACGCTTTGGCCAGCAAGTTGTTGCTCAACCCGCAACAGGCCTTTGCTGCCCACGCTCTGGCCGCACTGTGCCCGGGTGACCTGGACTATGTGTTCTTTTGCAACTCGGGCGCCGAGGCCACCGAAGCCGGCTTGAAACTCGCCCGCCTCAACGGTTGCCGCCGCACGCTGTCGACGCTCGGAGGCTTCCACGGCAAGACCCTCGGCGCCCTCGCGGTCACTGGCCGCGAGAGCTACCGAGAGCCTTTCAGCGGGTTGCTCAGCAACAGCGAGTTCGTGCCGTTTGGCGACAGCGTCGCGCTGGAGCAGCAACTGCGCGCATCGCCGGACAAGGCCTGTGTGATCCTCGAACCGATCCAGGCCGAAGCGGGAGTGATCCTGCCGCCATCCGGATACCTCAGGCGCGTGCGCGAACTGTGCGATCAATATGGCGCCGTGCTGATTATCGACGAAATCCAGTCTGGCCTGGGCCGCACCGGCTATTGGTGGGGCTGCGATCAGGAACAGGTGGTGCCCGACATCATGCTGGTGGGTAAAAGCCTGTCCGGCGGCTGCGTACCGGTGAGCGCCATGGTGGCCCGCGCCGAGATCTATGCGCCGTTCAATCGCAACCCTACGGTCCATACCTCGACCTTCGGCGCCAACCCGCTGGCCATGGCGGCTGTGCAGGCCACGTTGCAAGTGATGGTGCAAGAAGACCTGGTCACGCGTGCCCGCCTGCTCGGCCAGGACCTGCACGCCCGCTTCAGCGCGCTGTTGCAGCAACAGGGCTTGGCCGAACGCGTGCAACTGCGCAGCGCGGGCTTGCTGCTGGGCTTTGAATTCGCCGAGGCCTCAATCGCCGCCAACATGGTCATGGCCCTGATCGAGCAACGCATCATTGTGTGCCACTCGCTCAATGATCATCGGGTGCTAAGGCTCACGCCGTCGCCACTGCTGACGGCCCAGGATTGCAACTGGCTGATCGAAGGCTTCGCCCAGGCGCTGACCACTTCGATGCCATCCCTTTAAATGGAGTTTTCCCCCATGCAAGAAGTCAACGTGCAGGCCCATATCCCCCATGCCTGCGCAGATGAAGTATTTGCGGTGATCAGCGATTTCAGCAACTACGTCGAGCTCTGCGAATCGGTGCGCAATATCAGCATCAACAAGGTCAGCGACCAGGTGTCGTTCACGTCCTGGGAGGTCAACTTCCACAGCGGCATTCTCAAGTGGCAGGAGCGTGACACCTTCAATGCCGACACCCGAGAGATTCATTTCGAGCAGATGGCCGGCGACGTCGATCACTTCTCCGGCACCTGGCACGTCTTGCCGGATGGCAAAGACGCGATCATCACCTTTAAATCACGCTTCGACCTGGGCCTGCCGATGCTCGCGGACATGCTCGACCCTGTGGCTAAACAAGCTATCCGGGACAACATCCACTCGATCATCACCGGCCTGTTTCCGGCGAGCTACTTGAAGGCCTGAACCATGTCACTGTCGTTACTCAATCGCTCACGCGATTTGCTTGAACGCTACGCCCCGGGTTTTGACGAGCGTTTGGCGGCCATTCCGAGTGCCCAGCGCGAAGCGCCACAGAGCGAGGTCATCGCCCTGTTTAAGCAACATGGCCCGGTAGGTCTGCTGGTCAACCGTGAAGCCGGCGGGCTGGGCGCGAACATCCTTGACGCGGTGCATGTGCAGATCGCCCTGGGCGCCCGCTCGCCCTCGCTGGCGGTGGCCAGCACCATGCACCAGTTTTCCGTGGCGAGCCTATTGGCACTCACGCAAAACGGCGGCGGCGCCGAAGGCCTGTTGCTGGCCGCCGTCGCGCAAAACCGCTTGCTGCTGTCTTCGGGGTTTGCCGAGGGCACCTCCGGAGCGGGCATTCTCGACTCGGCCATGCAGGCAGTGCACACCCCAGACGGGGTGTTACTCAGCGGCAGCAAGAAGCCCTGCTGCCTTGGGCAGTCGATGGACTTGCTCACCGCCAGCTATATCCGCCAAACCCCTGGTGGCGAAGAGCTGATGGTCGCATTGATTCCGGCCACTGCAGCGGGCATCAGCCGTAATCCTTTCTGGCAGAACAGCGCCCTGGCCGGCGCAGAAAGCATCGAAGTACGCCTCAACGAAGTGCTGGTGCCCGAGCGCATGGTGTTTTCCGCCGGTTACACGCACCAACTGGGCGACGTGCAAACCGTGGGTTTCATCTGGTTCGAACTGTTGATCTGCGCATCTTATGTGGGTGCCTGCGCCAGCCTGATCGAGTCGGTCACAGACGCCGCTCGCTGGACCGCGCATCACCGCGTGGACCTGGCAGCCGACCTGCAATTGGCGATCAGTGCCCTGGAAGGCGCGGCCCTGGATATCGAGCGTAACCCACAGGACTTGCCTAACGTGTTGGCCCGTCTGCTGCTGGTGCGTTATGGCATCGAGCAACGGCTTGCCCAGCTCTCCGACCAGGCCCACGCCATGTTGGGCGGGATGGCGTTCATCACCAGCAACCTGAGTTCCAACGGACTGATGGCCTGCCGCGGCTTGCAATTTCATCCACCGGCCAGGATCTCGATGGCGACCAACCTTGACACCTACCTGTCCGCATCAACCTTCAGCATGACCGGAGCGCACTCATGAACCTGCTCGGAAAAACCATTGTTATCACCGGTACCGCGCGCGGCCTGGGTTTCGCCGCGGCCAGCAAGCTCAAGCGACTGGGCGCCACCGTGATTGGCCTCGATATCCTCGCACCGCAAGACAGCGGCCTGCTGGACGCGTTTTATCAAGTCGACCTGTGTGACCGCCACGCCGTGGCCAACGTGATCAGCGCTATCAGCACCGATTTCGGCGACATCGACATTCTGGTCAATAACGCCGGCACCCTGACACTGGAACGCGGCGAAACCGGGGTCACCGATGAGGTGACCCGCGCAGTGGACGTCAACCTGTTCGCGCCTTGGCAACTGACTTCGGGGTTC
The DNA here is from genome assembly GCF_001907715.1 of Pseudomonas sp. BTN1. Classification (NCBI taxonomy): domain Bacteria; kingdom Pseudomonadati; phylum Pseudomonadota; class Gammaproteobacteria; order Pseudomonadales; family Pseudomonadaceae; genus Pseudomonas; species Pseudomonas sp. BTN1. Next base: position 263,681 of record NZ_MPBM01000038.1, read on the forward strand.
CTGCCGGGGCTACTGCGAAAGCACGGCAAAGTGGTCAACGTGTCCTCATTGTTCGCGCTGGTGAATGCGCCCTACGTGGCCGCCTATGCTGCGAGCAAACGCGCGCTGAGCGCTTATTCGGATGTGCTGCGCATGCAGTATCGCGGGAAGCTTGACGTGGTCACGGTGTACCCGGGGTTCATCGACACGGCGATCCACTTGCCCGCGCAGCGTGTGGGCCTGTCGGTCAAACGCCTGGTGACCTTCAAGTGGGGTGACAAGACCCTGCTGTCCCTGGAAGAAAAACTGGATGCCGCCGCGAACGGCCTGGTGCGCGCCTGCCAGAAAAATGGCCTGCGCAACCGGGGGCTGACGTTCATGGGCACGCTGGCCATGTACACCGCGCGCAGCGTGCCGAGCGTGGTCGATGCCTTTATCGCCATGCGCCTGCGTACGCTCACGCGTGGCGGTCATCTGGTGCTCAACCCTGAACTGATCGAGTAAGCCCTCGCCAATGGCCAGCCATCTACACCCCAAGCCCCAGGTCCGTCTCGACCGTGCCTTGTTCAAGGCCCGATCGAGGGAATCCTTGCTGATCATCGCCTACACCTTGAGCCTGTACCTGCTGCCACTCGCGCTGTTTGTGTGGGTGGCCAACACAGCCTCCACCCTGTGGACGCTGGTGTGTTTGCCATTGGTGGTATTGGCGGGATATGGGTTATTTCTGCAAGCGATCCTTGGGCATGAAGGCTTCCACTTCAACCTGAGCGGGAACCCCATGCGCAGTTGCTACCTGGGCATTGCTACCAGTTCGCTGCTGCCGGGGTTCTGTGTGACCGGTTACTTCGTCGACCATTGGCAACACCACCGGTACAGCAACAGCGCGAAAGACCCGGACTACCAGCTCTTTTCGCGTTATCACACACTGGCGAGCCGCATCACCCTGTCGCGCTTGATTGCCACCCTGCGTTATCTGCAGACCACCTGGCGCCTGGCGTTCGGGCCATTGGTCAATCCTTCGGCGCTGCCGTTGAGTTCGGCGCAAGTGCAATGGCTGGCCCGCTGCAATATCGCCTGCCAGGTTGTATGGCTCAGCCTGTATGGGCTGGCTATCTGGCTAGTCGACGGCCTGTTGTTGGGGTTTTCCTTGAGCCTGGCGGTGGCGTTCCTGCTGTCGGCGGTCAACGCTTATCAGGAACATGCTTTCGACACAGGCCATCTGTTGCCGCCAGCGCGTTCACGCACTTCGCGTCTCAACACCTGGCTGCACGCGGGCTCGAACTTTCACCTGGAACATCATTTTTACCCCGCGGTGCCTTGCTGGCGACTGCCCAAGGTACACCGTCAACTGCTGGAAGCGGGATGGTACGAAAGCCGGCAATACCTGCTGGAAAAGCACTTTGTGCGCTCCTTCCGGTACGCCACCGGTCGCCATCCTTATCGTACAAACACGGTAAACGACACACACCCTTAATTTCCGATGGATTTTGGGCCTGACCCTTCAGGCCGCAGGAGCACGCATGCCTTTTGATATCGACAACCACATTGAAACCGAGCGCGAACAGCTGTTCAGTCACCCACTGTTCGGCAGTATCCGCAGCGTAGAAGATGTACGCACCCTGATGGAGTTTCACGTGTTCGCCGTCTGGGACTTCATGACCTTGCTCAAGCGTATCCAGCGCGACCTCACGTGCGTGGAGTTGCCCTGGGTACCGCCGGTCCACATCACCGCCGCGCGCCTGATCAACGAAATCGTGGTGGGTGAAGAGACCGACGAGCACCCCGAGGGCGGTTTTATCAGCCACCTGGACCTGTACCTCGCCGCCATGGATGAAATCGGCGCCGACAGCAGCGTATTCCGCCGCTTCCTGGCCGCCATCCAGGCCAAGGTGCCTCTGGCTAAGGCGCTCAACGACGCGCAGATTCCGACGGCCGCCAAAGTGTTCATGTGCCAGACCCTCGATGTTGCACAACACGGCAGCACCGAAGCGGTCCTGGCGTACTTCTTCTTCGGGCGTGAAGACATTATCCCCGACATGTTTGGTCGCCTGCTGTCGCAATGGTCGGTCAGTGAAAGCGATGTACCGATGCTCACGTATTACTTGAAGCGCCACATCGAGATGGATGGTGACGATCACGGCCCGGCGGCCAAACGCATCATCGCCGAAATCGTCACCAGCCCCGCGCAACACCTGCACATGGTCGAGAGTGCGAAAACCGCAATCAACTCACGGATTGACCTGTGGAATGGCGCGCATCAGTTCCTGCTGGACAAGGCTCAGCCGACGGTGAGCCGTCCTGCGCGGGAGGTCCACACCGTTTCTGAGCCTGCTTGACCTCAACGCGCATCGACAGGGAGTACCACATGACCAAAGGCAAGTTGATAAAACTGACGCTGTGCGGCGTCGTGGTCGGCGGGTTGCTGATACTGGGCTGGCAGCGCTGGCAGTATTCCAGCACCTACGTGAGTACCGACAACGCCGAGCTCGACGGGGTGATCATCCCGGTACGAGCCAAGCTTTCGGGCGTGGTGATCAGTGTGCCGGTGGTGGACAACGTCAGGGTACAAAGCGGCGACCTGCTGTTTCAGATCCGCGACAGCGAGTACCGCTATCAGTTGCAGCAGCGCGAAGCACAGTGGCAAGCATTGCTCGCCGCCGCCGGGCGCGCAGGCGTGCCGGGCGCGCTGGACAGTCAGGTGCTCGGCGCGGTGGCCATGCGCGAGGCCGCGCAGGCGGCCCTGGCTCAAGCAAGCGCCAACCTTGAGCAAGCGCGCAACGACTACCAGCGTGCCCGTCGCCTCGGCGCCCAAGGCGTGCTGAGCACCCAGGACCTGGAAGTGGCCAAGGCGCGTTTCGACGCCCTCAGCCACGCCCAGGGAGTGGCGCGCAGCAACGCCCAGGCCGCCGCTCAAAGTACCTTGGCCAACAAAGCCGAACTCAAGGTGCAGGACTATCGGATCGCGGCCGCGCAAGCGGAGCTGGAACAATCCAGGATCCAGCTCAACGACACCCGCCAGACCGCGCCGATGCGCAGCATTGTCTCGAAAAAAGAGGTGGAACCCGGCCAGTTTGTGGTCGCTGGCCAAAAGCTCATGAGCCTGATCGCCACCGACGCACTGTGGATTACCGCCAACTTCAAGGAGACCCAGGTGGGCCGCGTGCGCGTGGGCCAGACTGCCCGCGTCACCGTGGACGCCTTCCCCGGGCACGCCTTCGACGGCGTCGTCGAAAGCCTGGCACCGGCTACCGGAGCCAAGTTCTCATTGCTGCCCCAGGAGAATGCCACGGGCAACTTCACCAAGGTGGTGCAGCGCGTGCAGGTGCGCATCGCGCTCCACGATGTGCCGGATGACTACAAGCCGCTGTTGAGCCCGGGCATGAGCGCGTTTGTCGAAGTGGCCGCACCTGACGACGCCGGCCACACGCTATGAAGTCGCCTTATCTGATTGCGCTGACCGTCACGCTGGTGTCGATGATGGAGCTGCTCGATGTCACCATCGTCAACGTAGCGATTCCCAGCCTGATGGGCACCTACGGGGCGTCGGTGGATGAAATCTCCTGGGTCTCCACCGGTTATGTGGTGGCCAACGTGGTGATTCTGCCGGTCAGTGGCTGGCTGTCGGCGTGGTTCGGCCGGCGGACTTATTACCTGGTCTCTACCGCGCTGTTCGTGCTGGCATCGTTGGGTTGCGCGATGTCTGCCGAACTTTGGCAACTGGTCGCGTTCCGGGTGCTGCAAGGCCTGGCGGGCGGCGGGTTGCTGGGGATTTCCCAGGCAATCATCTACGACGTGTTCCCCAAGGAAAAGGTCAGCAGCGGCATGGCGCTTTACGGCGTGGGCGTGATGATGGGGCCCACCTTGGGTCCGACCGTCGGCGGCTACCTGATCGACACGTTGTCGTGGCATTGGATCTTCCTGATCAACTTGCCGATCGGTGCCGTGGCCTTGTTGTTGTGCTGGCTGTGCATCAACGACTCGCCCAACGAACAAAAACCTTCCAGTGTCGACTACAGCGGCTTTTGTTTGCTGGCGCTGGGCGTGGGCAGCCTGCAGATCCTGCTGGAGCGCGGCGAGCACTGGGACTGGATGGCGTCCGACTGGACCGTGGCCTGCCTGTTGCTCAGCAGCTTCAGCCTGGTGGGTTTCTTCTGGTGGGAGCGGCGTGTGGCCAACCCGATCGTCAACGTCGCGCTGTTCCAGAACCGCGAGTTCCTGATGGGGTGCATCTGCGCCTTCTGCGTGGGCTTCGGGCTGTACAGCACGTTGTTCATGGTGCCGCTGTTCTTGCAGACCCTGCTGGCGCAGAGCGCTTACCAGAGCGGGTTGGTGATTTTCCCCGGGGCGGTGGCCAGCGCCATCAGCACCTTGGTGATCGGCAAGCTGTCCCAGGAAAACAAGATCGACGAGCGTGTGTTCGTCACCCTGGGCATTGTCATGTACTGCTATGCGATGTTCCTGCACACCCAGTTCACTCTCGACAGTAACCCCGACTCGCTGTACTGGCCCTTGGTGATCCGCGGCCTGGGGCTGGGCATGATCTTCGTGCCGCTGACCAACCTGGCGATGCGTCGCCTGCCGCTGACATTGATCTCCGGCGCCTCAGGCGTACTCAACCTGATGCGCCAGTTGGGGGGCAGCGTGGGCATCGCCATCGCAGCCACCTTGCTCACACGGTTCTCCTGGGAACGCTACCGCCTGCTCTCCGAGCATGTCACCGAATCGAGCCTGGTGGCCAGTGGCTGGGGAGGTGTGGAAAGCGACCCGTTGTTTCTTTCCCTGGGCTTGGCGAGCCATCAACAAGCCCTGGCCCTGATGCCTTACCTGCAAGCGCGCGAACAAGGGCAAATGCTGGCGTTCAGCATGCTGTTCGGCACCTTGGGAGCGGTGATGGCCATCGGGATTCCCATGGTGCTGATGATGCGCAGAAGCCACATCAGTCGATAAATCTTTCAGTGGAGCACACCCCTTGCGTATTCCAGGCCTGCATCTGAACACCACCCCGCTGCTCATGCCGCTGTATTGGCTGGCACTCGCCTGCGCGCCCACTCAGGTGTTGGCAGATGACTTGTACCAGCTGTACCAGAAGGCGTTGACCCACGACATGCAGTTCGCCGCCGCCCAGGCCCAGCAATTGGCCACGGCAGAAAAGGAACCGCAAAGCCGTGCCAACCTGCTACCGGACCTGTCTGTCACCGGCGGCGCGGCCTGGGTCGATGCCGAGGATTCCTCCGACTATCGCCGCAATCGCAATAACACCAACGCCTACGCCGTGGTCCTCACACAGCCGCTGCTGCGTTGGCAGAATGTGATCGCACACGACCAAAGCAAACTGTTGATCAGCGCCAGTGAACTGCACACCGAACAAGCGCGCCAAGCGCTGATGCTGCGCGTCGCCCGCGCTTATTTCGACGTACTGCTCAATCAGGAACTGTTGAACACCCGCACGCAACAGCTACAAACCTTGCGCGAGAGCCAGACGCGCAGCCAGCGACTGCTGGCCGACGGCGCTACCACTGCTAATGCGCTCGCCCAGGTGCAGGCCAAGTACGACCAGGCATTCGCCGAACAGGTGGCCGCCCGTGGCGCACTGGACATTGCCAACGAAACGCTCACCCAATTAACTGCCGCACAGGCAGGCCCGTGGTCAGGCAAAGAGCCGCAGTTCAGTGCCCCGGTGCCCGCTGCCATCGATGATTGGGCCACGACCGCGCAACAAGGCAACCTTGCCGTACAGGCGGCGCAGATTGCCCAGCGCCTGGCCGAAATGGACATCGACAAGGAACGGGCCGGCCATTTGCCGACCCTGGATCTGATCGCCGCCCATGGCCGCTTCGCCTCTGTCGGCGGTGATGTCTACGATGTGACGTTGCCGGAAAACCGCTATAACCAGACCGTGGTCGGGGTCAAACTGAGCGTTCCTCTCTACAGCGGTGGCCGCACCAGCAGTCGCGTGCGCGAAGCCCATGCACTGCAAAGCAAGGCGGCGGACGAAGTCGAAGATGCACGTCGCAACGCCGGGCTGAAGGCGCGCCAGGCTTACCTGCAAGTCACCAACGGCATGAGCCAATACCAGGCACTCAAGCAGGCCTTGAACTCCAGCCAGATCAACCTTGCCGCCGTGACCCACGGCTTCGAAGCCGGTTCCCGCATCAACACCGACGTGCTGGATGCCCAACAAAAAGTCACCGATACCCAGCAACGCCTGGCCCAACAACGTTATGCGATCCTGATGGCCCAGTTGCACCTGTTGGCATCCACCGGCAACCTGAGCGACGCGCGCCTGCGGGATATCAGTCATACGCTGAACTGACGCACTGATCAGTAGTGCGCTGACATTCGCTCAACGTGAGGGCTGATTTGGATTAAGCTTGGGCATCTCAAAAATGGAACACTGCCCATGTTCGACCTCAACGAACTCTTCCTCTACGCCAAGGTGGTCGAGCACGGCGGGTTTGCGGCGGCGGGTCGAGCGTTGAACCTGCCCAAATCGACCTTGAGCCGCAGGGTCAGCCAGCTTGAAGCCAGGCTGGGGGCACGGCTGATACAGCGTTCGACGCGCCAATTCCAGGTGACCGATATCGGCCATGCCTATTACCGCCATTGCGTGGCGATGATTGCCGAAGCCGAGTCAGCGGAAGATGTGATTGCCTTCAACAAATCAGAGCCGCGGGGCGTGATCCGCCTGAGCTGCACCACCGCATTGCTCAACTACTGGGTGGCGCCGATGCTCGCCCAATTCATGGCGCAATGCGCCAGCGTCGAACTGAACGTGAAGAGCTTCAACCGCAAGGTCGACATCATCAGCGAAGGCTATGACATGGCCTTGAACCTGTGTTTCCCACCGCTGGAAAGCAGTGAGCTGGTCATGAAGGTACTGGCTAAAAGTCCTCAGGTACTGGTGGCGAGCGCGACTTTTTTGCAGGACGCTCCCCTGCCCTCGCTACCGGCTGACCTTGCCGGGCTGGCGACTATCCATTGGGGCAACCCGTTGCTTCAATACCTGTGGGACCTGACCGGGCCGGACGGCGCGACGGCCCAGGTCGCGCACACGCCGCGCCTGGTCAGTGATGACATGTCGACCCTGAAAAATGCAGCACTGGCGGGCGTGGGCATCGCCAACCTGCCCCAAGTCGTCGTGAAAGACGAGTTGGCCGATGGCCGCCTGATTGCCGTATTGCCTGAATGGCAACCCGCTGAAGGCGTGATCACCGCCGTGTTCCCCTCTAGGCGCGGGCTGATGCCGTCGGTGCGGTCCTTGATCGACTTTCTGGGCGATGCGTTCGAGGCGCCGTGATGCGCCCACGCGTTGCTGCGAAAGTTCCTTGCACCCTGGGCAACAGTCTTTTGTCATCAATCACATTGATAGCTCCCTAACAAAACCCCCATGCTAGAGGGCTGCCTCCGCGCTTATATCATTCCGAATGATAGTTACCTTTGCTTCATTCGATTCGTGACCTAGCACCTCCCCGCGCATGATCCGCCCATCTCAAATACATTGGCGGATGCACCTCATGGAACAGTCACTCAAACTTTTGCGCTTCCCCTTGGCGATCTTGGCCGTGGTGGTGATGAGCGCGTGCGGCAAGTCTCCCGAACAAGCGGCCGCCATGCCCCCAGCCAAGGTCAGCGTGGCCAAGGTGCTGGAACAGCCGGTCAACGAGTGGGACGAGTTCACCGGGCGCCTTGAAGCGCCGGAAACCGTGCAGATTCGTCCGCGGGTGTCCGGCCAGATTGACCAAGTCGCTTTTACTGAAGGCGCTTTGGTCAAGAAAGGCGACCTGCTGTTCCAGATCGACCCGCGCCCGTTCCAGGCCGAAGTGCGCCGCCTGGAGGCTCAACTGGCTCAGACCAAAGCCGCCGCCACCCGCAGCGAAAACGAAGCGCAACGTGGCGAACGCCTGCGTCAGAGCAACGCGATCTCCGCTGAACTGGCCGACTCGCGCACCACCGCCGCCCAGGAAGCCCGCGCCGCCATGGCCGGGATCCAGGCGCAGTTGGACCTGGCACGCCTGAACTTGAGCTTTACCCGTGTCACTTCGCCTATCAGTGGCCGCGTCAGCCGTGCCGAAATCACCGCCGGCAACCTGGTGACCGCCGATACCACCGCGCTGACCAGCGTGGTCTCCACCGACAAGGTTTACGCCTACTTCGACGCCGATGAGCGTGTATTCCTCAAGTACACCGAACTGGCCCGTGAAGGCCGGCGTGGCGCCACCACACCGGTGTACCTGGGCCTGTCCAACGAAACCGGCAACCCGCACCTGGGCCAGATGAACTTCGTCGACAACCAGGTCAACCCGGCCACCGGCACCATCCGTGGCCGCGCGGTGTTCGACAACAGCAAGGGCGAATACACCCCTGGCCTGTATGCGCGTTTGAAGCTGGTCGGCAGCGGCACCTATTCGGCGGTGTTGATCAATGACGAAGCCGTCGGCACCGACCTGGGCAAGAAATTCGTGCTGGTGATGGACGGCGACAAGCCGGCTTATCGCGCGGTGGAACTGGGGCCGAAAATCGAAGGCTTGCGCATCGTGCGCAGCGGCCTGACCAAGGATGACACCGTGATCGTCAAGGGCCTGCAACGCGTGCGCCCTGGCTCGCCGGTCGCACCGGAAACCATTCCGATGGCCAGCAAGGAAACCCTCGCCGCCTTGGCCCAACAACGACAAGCGCTTGAAGCCAGCAACCTGGAGCAAGTGGCGCCGGAAAAACCCGCGCCCAAGCTCGCAAGCGTCGCGACTCCACGCGGTTAAGGGATACGACTCAAGATGAATTTTTCCAAGTTCTTCATTTCACGGCCGATCTTCGCAGCGGTGCTGTCGCTGTTGATCCTGATTGCCGGTGCAATCTCGCTGTTCCAACTGCCGATCAGCGAATACCCGGAAGTGGTACCGCCGACCGTGGTGGTGCGCGCCAACTTCCCGGGCGCCAACCCCAAAGTCATCGGTGAAACCGTGGCCGCGCCGTTGGAGCAAGCCATCACTGGCGTTGAGAACATGCTGTACATGTCCTCGCAATCTACCGCCGACGGCAAGCTGACCCTGACCATCACCTTCGCCCTGGGCACCGACCTGGACAACGCGCAGGTGCAGGTGCAAAACCGTGTGACGCGTACCCAGCCCAAGCTGCCGGAGGAAGTGACACGCATCGGTATTACCGTGGACAAGGCCTCCCCCGACCTGACCATGGTGGTGCACTTGACCTCCCCGGATCAGCGTTATGACATGCTGTACCTGTCCAACTACGCGATCCTCAATATCAAGGATGAACTGGCCCGCCTGGGCGGCGTCGGTGACGTGCAGTTGTTCGGCATGGGCGACTACTCCCTGCGCGTGTGGCTGGACCCGAACAAAACCGCTTCGCGCAACCTGACCGCCACCGATGTGGTCACGGCGATCCGCGAGCAGAACCGCCAGGTGGCAGCCGGTGCCCTGGGCGCCCAGCCTGCGCCGAGTGACACCAGCTTCCAGTTGTCGGTCAATACCCAGGGCCGCCTGGTCACTGAAGAAGAGTTCGAGAACATCGTGATTCGCGCCGGCGCCAACGGTGAAATCACGCGCCTCAAGGACATCGCCAGGGTCGAACTGGGCTCCAGCCAATACGCGCTGCGCTCGCTGATCGATAACCAGCCGGCCGTTGCGATTCCGATTTTCCAGCGTCCCGGCTCCAATGCCATCGACATCTCCAACGATGTGCGCAGCAAGATGGCCGAGCTGAAAAAGAGCTTTCCGGCGGGCATGGATTATCGCATCGCCTATGACCCGACCATCTTTGTACGCGGCTCCATCGAAGCGGTGGTGCATACCCTGTTTGAAGCACTGATCCTTGTGGTGCTGGTGGTGATCCTGTTCCTGCAGACCTGGCGCGCCTCGATCATCCCGTTGGTGGCGGTGCCGGTTTCATTGATCGGTACCTTTGCGGTGATGCACCTGTTCGGGTTCTCACTCAATGCCCTGTCATTGTTTGGCCTGGTGCTGGCGATCGGTATTGTGGTGGACGACGCCATCGTGGTGGTGGAAAACGTCGAGCGTAATATCGAGTTGGGGCTTGAGCCGTTCCCGGCGACCGAAAAAGCCATGAGTGAAGTGACCGGCCCCATCATCGCCACGGCGCTGGTGCTGTGTGCGGTGTTCATTCCGGCCGCCTTTATCAGTGGCTTGACCGGGCAGTTCTACAAGCAGTTCGCCTTGACCATCGCGATCTCAACCGTGATCTCGGCGTTCAACTCCCTGACCTTGTCCCCTGCCCTGGCCGCTGTGCTGCTGCGCGGCCACGACGCGCCGAAGGACCGTTTCTCCAAGTTCCTCGACAAGGTCTTCGGGGGCTGGCTGTTCCGTCCCTTCAACCGCTTTTTCGAAAAGGCCAGCCATGGCTATGTAGGCACCGTGCGCCGAGTGATTCGCGGCAGCGGTATCGCCTTGTTCGTCTACGCAGGTTTGATGGTGCTGACGTTCTTCGGGTTTGCCCACACGCCGACCGGTTTCGTACCGGCCCAGGACAAGCAATACCTGGTGGCCTTCGCCCAACTGCCCGACGCCGCAAGCCTGGACCGCACCGAAAACGTGATGAAGCGCATGTCGGAGATCGCCCTGAAACAACCCGGCGTGGAAGCTGCGATTGCCTTCCCGGGCCTGTCGATCAACGGGTTCACCAACAGCCCGAACAGCGGCATCGTGTTCGTGACCTTGAAGCCGTTCGATGAGCGTAAAGACCCGAGCATGTCCGCCGGTGCGATTGCTGGTGCACTGAACGGCCAATACGCCAATATCGAAGAGGCCTACATGGCGATCTTCCCGCCGCCGCCGGTACAAGGCCTGGGCACCATCGGGGGCTTCCGCCTGCAGATCGAAGACCGTGGCAACCTCGGCTATGACGAGCTGTACAAAGAAGTGCAGAACGTAATTGCCAAGAGTCACAGCGTGCCTGAACTGTTCGGCCTGTTCACCAGCTACACGGTGAACGTGCCGCAAGTGGACGCGGCCATCGACCGCGAAAAGGCCAAGACTCACGGCGTGGCGATCAGCGACATCTTCGACACCCTGCAGGTCTACCTGGGTTCGTTGTATGCCAACGACTTCAACCGTTTCGGGCGTACCTATCAGGTCAACGTGCAGGCCGAGCAGCAGTTCCGCCAGGACTCCGACCAGATCGGCCAATTGAAAGTGCGCAATAACAGAGGCGAGATGATCCCGCTGGCGACCTTTATCAAGGTCAGCGACACCTCGGGCCCGGACCGTGTGATGCACTACAACGGCTTCATCACCGCAGAAATCAACGGCAACGCCGCGCCGGGCTACAGCTCTGGCCAGGCCCAGGCCGCGATTGAAAAGCTGCTCAAAGATGAACTGCCCAACGGCATGACCTACGAGTGGACCGACCTGACCTATCAGCAAATCCTCTCGGGCAATACCGCGCTGTTCGTATTCCCGCTCTGCGTACTGCTGGCGTTCCTGGTGCTCGCCGCCCAATACGAAAGCTGGAGCCTGCCGCTGGCGGTGATCCTGATCGTACCGATGACACTGCTGTCGGCCATTACCGGGGTGATCATCTCGGGCGGCGACAACAACATCTTCACCCAGATCGGCCTGATCGTACTGGTGGGCCTGGCGTGCAAGAACGCGATTCTGATCGTCGAGTTCGCCAAGGATAAACAGCAGGAAGGCCTCGACCCGCTCGCCGCAGTACTGGAAGCCTGCCGCCTGCGTCTGCGGCCGATCCTGATGACCTCGTTCGCGTTCATCATGGGTGTGGTGCCGTTGGTGCTCTCCAGCGGTGCCGGCGCCGAGATGCGCCATGCCATGGGCGTGGCGGTGTTCTCCGGGATGATCGGTGTGACCTTCTTCGGTCTGTTGCTGACACCAGTGTTCTACGTACTGATCCGTCGCTATGTCGAGCGCAGTGAAGCGCGCAAAGCGGCCAAGGCCTTGAAGCTGGAGACACAGCAATGAGTGTGAAAGTATTCCTGCCGAGCCTGTTGGTGCTGGCGCTCGCCGCCTGTGCCGTAGGCCCGGACTACAAGACCCAGCCACTGGAGGCGGCCAATATCACGGCCGCCGCCGACAGCAAAAGCTACGACCATGCCAAGTACGAAGGCATCTGGTGGCAGCAGTTCGAAGACCCCACGCTCAACCAGCTGGTAACCCAGTCGCTGAGCGGCAACCGTGATTTGCGCGTAGCCTTTGCCCGCCTGCGGGCGGCACGGGCTATCCGTGATGACGCGGCCAACGACATCATGCCGGTGGTCACCTCTCGCGCCAGCAGCGATGTGGGCAAGGGCCAGATTCCCGGGCAGACCACCAAGCGTGTCAACAGCGAGCGCTACGACCTGGGCCTGGACATGGCCTGGGAAGTGGATTTGTTCGGGCGCATCCGCCGCAACCTGGAAGCCAGCGACGCCGACCAACAGGTGGCCGAAGCCGACCTGTACCAACTGCAAGTCACCATGATTGCCGAACTGGTGGATGCCTACGGTCAACTGCGTGGAGCGCAACTGCGTGAACGCATTGCCCTGGACAACCTGAAGAACCAGCAGGAATCGCGCACCATCACCGTCAGCCTGCGTGATGCCGGCGTCGGTGATCAGCTCGACGTGGAACGTGCCGACGCGCGCCTGGCAGCAGTTGAAGCCAGCGTGCCGCAACTGCAGGCCGAACAAGTGCGCGAGCGCAACCGCATCGCCACCCTCCTCGGCCAGCGCCCCGACAAACTGAGCGTGGACCTGAGCCCGAAAGACCTGCCAGCGATTGCCAAGGCGTTGCCGATTGGCGACCCGGGGCAACTGCTGCAACGACGCCCGGACATCCTCAGCGCCGAACGCAAACTGGCCGCCGCCACCGCACGTATCGGCGTGGCCAAGGCCGACCTGTTCCCACGGGTGAGCCTCAGCGGTTTCCTCGGCTTCACCGCCGGGCGCGGTTCGCAGATCGGCTCCGCCGCGGCGAATGCTTGGTCCCTGGGCCCGAGCATCACGTGGGCCGCGTTTGACCTGGGCAGCGTGCGTGCGCGTCTGCGTGGCGCGAATGCCGAAGCCGATGGCGCGTTGGCGACCTATGAACAGCAAGTGTTGCTGGCATTGGAAGAGTCCGAGAACGCCTTCAGCGATTACGGCAAGCGCCAGCAACGCCTGGTCTCGCTGATCCGCCAAAGCGAATCCAGCCGCGCCGCCGCCGACCTCGCGGCGATCCGCTATCGCGAAGGCACCGTGGACTTCCTGGTACTGCTCGACGCCCAGCGCGAACGCCTGGCCGCCGAAGACGCCCAGGCCCAGGCCGAAGTGGATCTGTATCGCGGCATCGTGGCGATCTACAAGGCCTTGGGTGGTGGCTGGCAGCCGGATACGGTGGTCGCCAGCAACCGGTGAGGTAAAGAGCTCCTTTGGTTGGTCGCATCCAGCCAATTTTTAGCCCTGCGGTCCATTCGGTCGCGGGGCTTTTTTTCGTGTGGGATTTAGCTGGCCTCACCCAGAATCAGGCTACGGTAATGCCCCGGATTCGATCCCACCCACTTACGAAAGGCCTTGTAGAACGAACTCGCATCGGCAAACCCCAGCCGCGTGGCGATCTCGGCAAAACTGATCTGCGGCTCGGCCAACCACACAATCGCCAGTTCCTTGCGCACGCTGTCCTTGAGGCCCTGATAGGTCTGCCCCTCTTCCGCCAAGCGACGGCGTAGTGTGGACGCAGAAATACACAACCTGGCGGCAAGCCCCTCGGTTTCCGGCCAGGTGTCGGGGGGCATCTGCCGCAAGTCGTGCTTGATGCGCGTGGCGAGGCTTTCCGGGTCGCGGTATTTCACCAGGATGTTAGCCGGTGCATGAGCCAGGAAACGTTGGAGCTCCTGCGGGCTGCGCTTGATCGGCAGGTCCAGGCAGTCGGCAGAAAAAATCATGCGGGTGCGTGGCCGATCAAAGCGCAGGTTGTCAGAAAACATCACCTGATAATCGTCACAGAAGTCCGGCTGCGCGCAACGCAACTCGATGGCGAGGATCGGAATGCGCCGCCCTGCCAGCCAGCAGGCGACGCCGTGGACGATCATCCAATAGGTGAAGTAGGTAAACGCACGCTTGGGATCATGCTCAGGTTCGAGCAGGACGATTTCCGCCAGGCTCTGTTGACGCACCAGCTGGGCTGGCATGTGCTCCAGCATCAACGACAGAAACCCCAGGCCGGTTTCCAGGCCCGCTGCCAGGCTGGGTTGCGCCACGGCGGCGCGACACAGGAACGCCAAGCTGCCGGACTTGAGCTTGCGCGGGTCCATGCCAAAAAACTCATCGTCCCTGCGCCGCGCCAGCAAGCGCCACAGGCGTGCATAGGCCGTGGCCGCCACGCGAGCGTCAGGCTGCTCAAGCAACGCCGGATCAATCCCGACTTTGCTCAATGCCTCAACGGTGGCCGCTCCCGGCGCGCAACTCTGCGACAGCGCTTCGCGCACGAGGTGGATGGAGATGGTGTCTTTTTCCGACATGGGGCGTTGAGCTATCCGGCTGCGGTCTGATTGCTCCGCATCATAAAGGCGGTTGCGCTTCGCCACCACTGTTCAGCCCACGTTCAGCAAAGGTCAATATTTCTTGTTTAGCAATGAGTATCATTATGTTACAACTTAGCTCCCTAACTAGTTGCGCCCGGGTGCCCGATGCTCGTTCCTTTTTTAATCATGCTGCGCGAAGGCATTGAAGCGGCATTGATCGTTGGCATTATCGCCAGTTACCTGCAACAGACCGGGCGTGGCCAGTGGATGCCTGCAGTGTGGATCGGCGTGTTCCTGGCGGCCGCGCTGGCGCTGCTGGTGGGCGGCGGCCTGGAATTGGTCAGTGCGGAGTTCCCGCAAAAGCAGCAGGAATTGTTTGAAGGTGTCGTCGGCCTGGTCGCCGTGGGTATTCTCAGTTCCATGGTGTTCTGGATGCGCAAAGTGGCGCGCTCGATTAAACACTCGCTGCATGAATCTCTCGACCATGCGTTGGCCGGCTCCAGGCACCAGGTGTTTGCCCTGATCGCCATGGTGTTTTTTGCCGTGGCCCGCGAAGGACTGGAGACGGTGTTCTTCCTGTTGGCGGTGTTTCAGCAGAGTGAAGGCCCAGGCGCTCCGATAGGCGCCCTGCTCGGCCTGGTCCTGGCCATTGTCGTCGGCTTGCTGATTTATTCCGGCAGCATGCGCCTGAACCTCGGTGCATTTTTCCGCTGGACTGGCCTGTTCATCCTGGTGGTTGCGGCCGGCATTCTCGCCAACTCGGTGCAGGCCCTGCACGAGGCCGGCGTGTGGAACCACTGGCAGACCGTGCTGTTCGATTTCAGCGCTGCATTACCCATGGACAGCCCGCTCGGCTCGGTACTGGCCGGCATGTTCGGTTACCAGGAGGCGCCGACCGTCAGCACCCTGGGCGCCTATCTGATTTACCTGGTGGTGGCCCTGGTGATGTTCTTCCTGCCCTCGGCCCCTACCCAGCCCGTTGCCAATACCTCTTCCGTTTCCAGCCAGTAAGGACCGTCTCTTGTCCAACCCAACCCCTCAATCGGCCCCGCCATCCCGCGCCTTGCGCTGGGGCGTGGCCGGCTCGGTGGTGGTGATGATCGCCGCCGGTGGCCTGTTCTACTACGCGTCGCAATTGGCCGCGACCAAGCGCCAGACCAACCACAATGAAATCGCGGTCACGATTCACAGTCACGCCTGCGAGCCCAACGCTCTCACCGTGCCGGCCGGGCGCGCAAGCTTTCGTATCATCAACCGCTCCGACCGTGCGGTGGAGTGGGAAATCCTCGACGGCGTGCTGGTGGTCGAAGAACGGGAGAATATTGCCCCGGGCCTGAGCCAGGTGATCAATGCCAACCTGTTGCCCGGTGACTACGCCATTACCTGTGGCCTGTTGAGCAACCCGCGTGGCACCTTGCATGTCACGCCCACGGCAGAGTCTGACGCCCAGGCCAAGGCCAAGCCGTCGATGGTGGCCTTTATTGGCCCGTTGTCGGAGTTTCGCGTGTACCTGAGCGGCCAGAGCGGTGCGCTGGTCAAGGCCGTGACGGCCCTGCAACAGGCCATCGCCGCCGGTGATCTGGCCCAGGCACAGGCACTGTATGTGCCGGCCCGTGAGGCGTATCAGCGCCTGGCGCCGGCGTCCCAGCGCCTGGCCGAATTGGATAACGCGATCAACGCCCGCGCCGACTACTTTGAAAAGCGCGAGCAAGACCCCGCCTTCAGCGGCTTCCATCGCCTGGAATACAGCCTGTTCCAGCAACACAGCCTTGATGGCCTGGCGCCGGTCGCCCAACGCCTGGTTACCGACGTCACCACGCTCAAGCAACAGTTACTGGCCCAGTCCCTGCCACCAGAGCAACTGGTGAGCATTGTGGTACGCAACCTCGACAGCCTGGCAGACGTTCGCGCGGCGAGCGGTGAAGAGGAACGCTACAGCCACATCGACTTGAACGGCTTTGCCGCCAATCTTGAGGTGGCCCGCAAAGTGGTCGACCTGATGCGCCCGTTACTGGGCAAGTCCGCCGCCGACCTGTTGCCCGCTATCGACAGCGCGCTCAACGCCTTCGACACCGAACTCGAGGGGCTCAAGGTGAATGACCGCTACCCAACCTACGACAAGGTTACAGCCGATCAGCGCAAGCAGATCGCCGATAAGGCCAAGGCACTGGCCGTTGCACTCGATGGAATCGACCCCGCCCTTGGCCTTTCCGGCCTGCAGTGAAGACGACCGCACACATGAGTGATACAGAACAGTTTGACCTCCAACGTCGCCGCGTCCTGTTGGGCATGGCGGCCACCGGCGCTGCGATTGCCGGCAGCAGCCTGAGCTGCCCGGCGATGGCGGCAGCGGCCGAGCAAGTCACCACGGCCCCGCGTAGCGACAAGACCCAGGACCACCAAGCGTTTTTCGGCAAGCACCAAAGCGGCATCGTCACCCCGCGCCCGGCCTGCGGCATGGTCGTGGCGTTCGATGTACTGGCCAGCGACCGCGAAGACCTGGAACGCCTGTTCCGCACCCTCAACGAACGCATCGCGTTCCTGATGACCGGCGGCACCGTGCCCCAGGTCGACCCGAAATTGCCGCCTACCGATTCCGGCATCCTTGGCCCGGTGGTCACGCCGGATAACCTGACCATTACCGTATCGGTCGGCGAGTCGTTGTTCGACGAACGCTTCGGCCTCGCGGCGGCCAAACCCAAGCGCCTGAGCCGCATGGTCGGTTTTCCCAACGATGCGCTGGAACCGACGCAGTGCCACGGCGACCTGAGCCTGCAGTTCAGCTCCAATACGCCAGACACCAATATCCACGCGCTGCGCGACATCGTCAAAAACCTGCCCGACCTGCTGCTGGTGCGCTGGAAGCAAGAAGGCAGCGTGCCGCCCCAGGCACCGACCAAACCCGGTGAGCCGGCGCAGAGTGCGCGCAATTTCCTGGGCTTTCGTGATGGCTCGGCCAACCCCAATTCCAACGATGACAAGGCCATGGACCAGATCGTCTGGGTACAGCCCACCAGCGAAGAACCGGCCTGGGCCGCCCATGGCAGTTACCAGGCCGTGCGCATCATCCGTAACTTTGTCGAGCGCTGGGATCGCACCCCGCTGCAAGAACAGGAAAGCATCATCGGCCGCGTCAAACCCACCGGCGCGCCCATGGACGGCCAGCATGAAACCCAGGTCCCGGACTACAGCAAGGACCCTGAAGGCAAGTTGACCAAGCTCGATGC
The DNA here is from genome assembly GCF_001907715.1 of Pseudomonas sp. BTN1. Lineage (NCBI taxonomy): Bacteria > Pseudomonadati > Pseudomonadota > Gammaproteobacteria > Pseudomonadales > Pseudomonadaceae > Pseudomonas > Pseudomonas sp. BTN1. The sequence goes on from NZ_MPBM01000038.1 coordinate 281,356, forward strand.
CCACATCCGCCTGGCCAACCCACGCACCCCGCAGACCCAGGCCAACCTGATCCTGCGGCGGCCGTTCAACTACTCCAACGGCGTCAACAAAAACGGTCAACTGGACATGGGCTTGTTGTTCATCTGCTACCAGGCTGACCTGGAGAAAGGCTTTATCAGCGTGCAAACCCGGCTCAACGGCGAGCCGCTGGAGGAGTACCTCAAGCCCGTGGGTGGCGGGTATTTCTTCACCTTGCCAGGGGTCACCGGCCCCAAGGATTTCATCGGGCGCACGCTGCTCGCGGCAACGCACTCTCAAAATCCTGCCAAGACCTAAAACACACCAGAGCGGAATGTCTCCCATGAAGAAGTCGTCTATCGCGTTGTTGTTACTCAGCCTTTCGCCACTGGCAAGCTTCGCCGCTACTGCGCCGTTGGACTTGGTGGGCCCGGTGTCGGATTACAAGATCTACGTCACCGAAGAAATCGGCGAACTGGTCACCCAGACCCAGGCGTTCACCGACGCTATCAATAAAGGCGACCTGGCCACGGCCAAGAAACTCTATGCGCCAACCCGCGTGCACTATGAGTCCATTGAGCCGATCGCCGAGCTGTTCAGCGACCTCGACGCGTCCATCGATTCGCGTGTCGACGACCATGAAAAAGGCGTGACGGCCGAAGACTTCACGGGCTTTCACCGGATCGAATACGCGCTGTTCTCGCAGAACTCGACCCAGGGCCTGCAAGCACTGACGGCCAAGCTCAACGCGGACGTGAATGACCTCAAGACCCGCGTCGACGGCCTGACCTTCCCGCCGGAAAAAGTCGTCGGTGGTGCCGCTGCGTTGCTTGAAGAAGTCGCGGCCACCAAGATCTCCGGTGAAGAAGACCGCTACAGCCACACCGACCTGTACGACTTCCAGGGCAACATCGACGGCGCGAAGAAAATCGTTGACCTGTTCCGTGGCCAGATCGGGCAGCAGGACCAGGCCTTCCTGGCAAAAGTCGACAAGAACTTTGCCAGCGTCGACAAGATCCTGGCCAAGTACAAAACCAAGGATGGCGGCTTCGAGACCTATGACAAGGTCAAGGACAACGACCGCAAGGCCCTGGTCGGCCCGGTCAACACCCTGGCCGAAGACCTCTCGACCCTGCGCGGCAAGCTGGGTTTGAACTAACTGCCGCGCACAAAAAAACACCCAGTCCCTGTCGAGGGGCCTGGGTGTTTTTTTGCCGGCACGTTGCTCAGTTAGAGAATGCGGTACAGCAAGCGCTCGATCCGCACCCGGCTGACACGCCGCAGGAACTTGCCGACAGCGGGCGGGTAATCCACCAGCGTCTGCAATTGCTGGTAACCCTGGATACGCGTGGTGTGTTGGAAAATATTCGCAAGCTCGGCGCTTCGCGGCCCCAGCCATTGGCCTTGAGGGTCGTCGATCAGCAAGCCGTTTTCCAGGTCGAGGCGAAACGCCCGCGGGTTGAGGTTGTTGCCGGTGAGCAAGGTGTAGCGCTCATCCACCCACATGCCCTTGAGGTGATAGGTGTTATCGCCGTCGCGCCATAGGTGCAGGTTCAACTGGCCGCTGTTGATCATCGGCTGGTGCCGTTTGGCAAAGCGCCGCAGGCTGATCTCGTACAAGTACGGCAACGCCGCAATCACCTTGAAGGGTTCAGTGGGCGGAATATAGAAGTCGTTGGCGGTCTTGTCGCCCACCACGATGTCGATCTTCACACCGCGTGCCAGGGCACGGTTGATCTCGCGGGTTACCGGCAATGGCAGGTTGAAATACGGCGTGCAGATGGTCAGTTGCTGCTGGGCGCTGGCGATGAGTTCGAGGATCACCCGGCTCAACGGGTTGTTCTTGCCGACGCCCAGCAAGGGGCTGACCGACAGATGGCCATTGGGCAACTGCCCGGCTGTGGTGTCGTAGGTCGCATGCTTGAGACGGCTGCGCAGGTCGCCGATGTCGTTGCGCAGGCTGCGAGTGGTGGGCGGGTTTGGCAGGTCCAGGCGATGCACGGCCTTGGACGCCACCAGGCCGTGTTCCACCAGGTGCTGCATCGAATCGGCCAAGGGTTGGCTATGGATCAGGTGATAACGGTCGAAGCGGTATTTGTCGAACTTGTGCAGGTACACATTGTTCAGGCTGGCGCCGCTGTAAAGCACGCTGTCATCGATCACGAAACCCTTGAGGTGCAACACGCCGAACAGCTCGCGGGTTTGCACCGGCACGCCGTACACCGGCACTTCGGTGGCGTGGCACTGGGTCATGGCCTGGTACCAGGCGCTGTTGCCCGGTTGCTTGCCTGCGCCGATCAGCCCGCGCTGGGCGCGCAGCCAATCCACCATCACCACGATGTCCAGTTCGGGCCGTGCGGCCTTGGCGGCGTGTAGCGCGTCGTAGATTTCCTGCCCCGCCTCGTCCTGCTGCAAGTACAAGGCAACGATGTAGATACGCCGCGTGGCCTGGGCGATTTTCTCCAGCAGGCAGCGACGATAGGCATCGGCGCTGGGCAGCACCTCAAGGGCCTCGTTGGACAGCGCAAAACCGCGCAGCTTGGGCAACAGGGAGCGTTTGAAGAACGACGGCATAGGGCTCGCAATGGGTCGAATCCGAAGAGGTCCAAAGCTTACACCATGAGGCTGCTCAGGTCTCGCAACGGGCAATCGAAAAAGACTGTTGACCATGAAGAACGATCGTTCTACTGTACTCGACATGAACGATATAACCCAGAATGAAACCCGCGACATTATTCTCGACGTCACCGAGAAGTTGATCTATCGCCACGGCATCGCTGCCACCGGTATGGACTTACTGGTAAAAACCGCCGGCGTGTCGAGAAAAAGTATCTATCGCTACTTCGCCAACAAAGATGAGTTGGTGGTGGCCGCCTTGCAACGCCGCGACGAGCGCTGGATGCAATGGCTGCGCAGCGAAGTGGAACGCAGCGACGACAGCGGCGAACGCCTGCTGGGGCTGTTCAGCGCGCTCAAGCGCTGGTTCGGCTCGGCAGACTTTCGCGGTTGCGCCTTTATCAACACCAGTGGTGAAACCGGCGATGCCCAAAACCCGGTGCGCCTGCTGGCCAAGGCCCATAAACGCAAACTGTTCGAGTACGCACTTGAACTGTGCCAAGCACATGGCACCCCCGACCCGGAGCAGCAGGCCGCGCAACTGCTGATCCTGATCGATGGCGCCATTACCGTTGCCCTGGTCATGGGTGATTCAACAGCTGCCGATAATGCGCAATGCATGGCGCGGACCTTACTGCAACTTTGAACCCACAGCCCAGGCAACTTTCGACCCAACCTTTACATTGAGGAGTCGCCCATGTCAGCCCAAGAAGAAGTCCGCCCGCCCCTGCCGCCGTTTACCCGCACCTCTGCCATCGAAAAAGTCCGCCTGGCCGAAGATGGCTGGAACTCCCGCGACCCGCAACGTGTATCCCTGGCCTACACCCTGGACACGAACTGGCGTAACCGCGCCGAATTTGCCCATAACCGCGAAGAAGCCAAGCAGTTCCTGACCCGCAAATGGGCCAAGGAGCTGGATTATCGTCTGATCAAGGAATTGTGGGCCTTTACTGATAACCGCATCGCCGTGCGCTATGCCTATGAATGGCACGATGATTCGGGTAACTGGTTTCGCTCGTACGGCAACGAAAACTGGGAGTTCGACGAGAACGGCTTGATGGCCAACCGCTTTGCCTGCATCAACGATATGCCAATCAAGGAGAGCGAGCGCAAGTTCCATTGGCCGCTGGGGCGGCGCCCGGATGCGCATCCCGGCCTGTCAGAGCTGGGGCTATAACCCCGACTCTGCAGACCGAATGAGATCCAATGTGGGAGCTGGCTTGCCTGCGAAAGCGGTCGTGCAGTAACAGATTCAGCGCCTGACACACCGCCTTCGCAGGCAAGCCAGCTCCCACACTTGGATCGCGGGGCATCAATTGGATCTGCGTCTGCTGCCAGCCCCCTCCCACACGTTTAGTCCTGATTCAGCCCAACGCGATACAACACACCATCATCCTCATCGGTCAGCACATACAGAAAGCCATCCGGCCCCTGTCGCACATCGCGGATCCGCGCTTTCAATTCGCCCAACAAGCGTTCCTCGTGGACCACTTTGTCACCCTCGAACTGCAACCGAATCAGCTCCTGACTCACCAGCGCACCGACAAACAGGTTGTGCTGCCATGCCTTGAACCGGTCGCCGTCATAGAACGCCATGCCACTGACACCCGGCGACTTCTCCCACACATGGTGGGGCGCCACTGTGCCCTCTGCCGTTTTGCCCTTGGCTTCGGGAATCGGCAGCAGGGAATAGTTGATGCCATGGGTTGCCAACGGCCAGCCGTAGTTCTTGCCGCGCTCGATGATATTGACTTCATCACCGCCACGGGGCCCGTGTTCATTTTCCCAGATCGTGCCGCTCCAGGGATTCAAGGCCAGCCCTTGCGGGTTACGCTGCCCATAGGACCAGATCTCGGGACGCACGCCGGGTTGACCGACGAAAGGGTTGTCATCCGGCACGCGCCCATCCGGGTAGATGCGCACCACTTTGCCTTGCAACTTGTCCAAATCCTGGGCCGTGGGGCGGTCGTTGTTCTCCCCAAGAGTCACGAACAGGTAGCCATCACGGTCGAAGGCCAGGCGCGAGCCGAAGTGGTTGCCGGTAGACAGCTTGGGCTCCTGGCGCAGGATCACCTTGAAGTCCTCCAAGCCGCTCAAGTCAGCGGCCAAGCGCCCACGCCCTACGGCTGTGCCGGCCTTGCCACCCTCGCCACCGCCTTCGGCGTACGACAGGTACACCAGGCGGTCCTGCTTGAAGTCTGGCGACAGCACCACATCCAGCAACCCGCCCTGCCCTTTGGCCCATACCTGCGGCACGCCCTTCAAGGGCGCAGACAGCTTGCCGTCCGGGCTGACAAACCGCAGGTGCCCAGGTAACTCGGTCACCAGGAAACCTTGCTGGTCCGGCAAAAACGCCAGCGCCCATGGATGGTCCAGGCCCTTGGCGACCGGCGTGGCGGTGATGCTGCCTTGCTCAGTGGGGAACTGTTGGCTATCGACGGCATACGCCGCGCTCAACGGCAGCAACGCGGTGGCGCACAGGGCGGCTAGCAGGGTTTTACGTACAAACATAAGGCGAAATCCTCAGCGGCGATTGCCGTTGGCATCATAGGTGGGCGCTTTGGGTGCGGTGGCTGGGCGGCTGGGGGCCGCCTCCTGCTTGGGGTAGCGGTTGCCGATGCCACCGTTTTCCAGCGTTGGCCGCGGGTTGGCCGGGACGGGCTGGATACTGCGAACAGCCGGTGCATTGGGCTGGGTGCCCTGCATGCTATTGGGGTTGGCCCGGTGAATAGGGCCGTGGTCGCTACGCCCCGGCAGGTTTTGCGCCTGGGCCAATGGCGCAAGGGCCAGGCCCAGCGCCAGTGCTGCGAGATGACGTACACAACGGTTCATGGCCAAACCTCTCTATGCCAAGTACTACGTGCTTTCGATAACACGCTACGCCGCGGGTTCGCGTTGTGACACTAAATAGTTTCTCATCAGGTGTAACACGATCTGTCCGAGCATCTATCCGCCGAAACTTTTGCCCTGCCCTGTGAGTCACCAGCACACAGGCTCTTCGTTGAGGAATCACACCTATGCCACGGGCAATCTGGAAAGGCGCCATCAGTTTCGGCTTGGTTCACATCCCGGTATCGCTGGTCTCGGCGACCTCTTCACAAGGCGTCGACTTTGACTGGCTGGACAAGCGCAGCATGGACCCGGTGGGCTATAAGCGCATCAACAAAACCACCGGCAAGGAAGTCACCAAGGAAAATATCGTCAAGGGCGTGGCCTTTGAAAAAGGACGCTACGTGGTGCTCAGCGAAGACGAAATTCGCTCGGCCCACCCCAAGTCCACCCAGACCATCGAAATCATCGCCTTCGTCGCCAGCGACCAGATCCCCCTGCAAAACATCGACACGCCCTACTTCCTCGCTCCGGATAAACGCGGCGGCAAGGTCTATGCACTGCTGCGCGAAGCGCTGAAAAAAACCGGCAAGGTGGCCCTGGCCAATGTGGTACTGCACACCAAGCAACACCTGGCCGCGTTGATGCCGCTGGAATCGGCTCTGGTGCTGGTCATGCTGCGCTGGCCCGCTGAAGTGCGCAGCCTGGATGAGTTGGAACTGGGCAGCGATGTGACAAAGCCGACCCTGGCCAAAGGTGAATTGGACATGGCCAAGCGCCTGGTGGAAGACATGAGCGCCGATTGGCAGCCCGATGAATACCGTGACAGCTTCCAGGACAAGATCAGGGCGCTGGTGGCGAAGAAGGCCAAGGCCGGCAAGATCGAAGATGTGGAAACGGTCGAAGGCGGCGAAGAGCGAAAATCCGCGGATGTCATCGACCTGACCGAACTGCTCAAACGCAGTCTGGCGGGTAAACCTGCGGCGAAAAAAAGCACCGCGAAAAAGTCCAATAACAAGGCCTCTTGAGCCTGCCATTGACGGGAGAATGACATGGCAAAGCCCCTGAGTGAGTACAATCGCAAGCGCGATTTCAAGATCACCGCCGAACCCGCCGGCAGCTCACCCGCCAGCAAACGCAACGTCTCGGCCCTCAGCTTCGTGATTCAAAAGCACGATGCGCGCAACCTGCACTACGACTTTCGCCTGGAACTCGATGGCGTGCTGCTGAGCTGGGCGGTGCCCAAGGGCCCAAGCCTGGACCCGAGCCAAAAACGCCTGGCGGTGCATGTTGAAGATCACCCACTGAGCTATGGCAGTTTCGAGGGCAGCATTCCCGCCGGCCAATACGGTGCGGGGGATGTGATCGTATGGGACCGAGGCATTTGGCAGCCCCACGATGACCCGCGCAAAGCCTACGCGGCGGGCAAGCTCAAATTCACCCTGGTCGGTGAAAAACTCTCCGGTGACTGGGCGCTGGTACGCACCCGGCTCAAGGGCAGCGGCGACAAGGAGCAATGGCTGTTGATCAAGGAAAACGATCAGCAGGCGCGCCCGGCCTCTGAGTTCGATATCGTCCAGGCCGAGCCCGCCAGCGTGCTCAGCGATGCGGTGGTGGGTAAGCCAAAGGCCAAGGCCAAACCCAAGGCCGCGCCAAAAGCCAAAACGCCCAAGCGCATCGCTGCCCTGCCGGATGAGTTTGCCCCCCAATTGGCAACCTTGGTGGACCGGGCGCCCGAAGGTGATTGGCGCTACGAGATCAAGTTCGACGGCTACCGCATCATGGCGCGCATTCGCGACGGCGAAGTGCGCCTGTTCACCCGTAACGGCCACGACTGGACCGAACGCCTGCCACGTCAGTGCAAAGCCTTGCAAGCCCTCAAGCTCAAGGACAGTTGGCTGGATGGCGAAGTGGTCAGCCTCAATGGCGACGGGCTGCCGGATTTCCAGGCGCTGCAAAACGCGTTCGATATCGGCCGCAGCCTGGACATTGTCTATTACCTGTTCGACGCACCGTTTTTGAACGGCCGCGACCAGCGTGAAGACCCGGTCGAAGAGCGTCGGGCTGCGCTTAAATCTGCGTTGTCCGCCAGCCGAAGCAAACTGCTGCGCTTCTCCGAAGCCTTTGCCGCCAGCCAGCGCGATATTTTCGAGAGCGCCTGTGACCTGGCGCTCGAAGGCGTGATCGGCAAGCGCGCCGGCAGCCCCTACGTGTCGCGGCGCAGTGCCGACTGGATCAAGCTCAAATGCCGCCTGCGCCAAGAGTTCGTGATTGTCGGCTACACCCGCCCCCAAGGTTCGCGTAGCGGCTTTGGGGCGCTGCTGTTGGCGGTCAACGATGACACCGGCCTGGTATATGCCGGGCGCGTGGGCACGGGCTTTGACCAGGCGGCGCTGAAAAGTATCTATGCCAAGCTCACCCCGCTTGAGCGCAAGGACTCGCCCCTGCAAAAACCATTGACCAGTGCCCAGGCCCGTGGCGTGCATTGGGTTGAGCCGAGCCTGGTCGGCGAGGTGCAATTTGCCGAATGGACCCGCGAAGGCGTGGTGCGCCAAGCCGCGTTTGTGGGCCTGCGCACCGACAAGCCAGCCTCGCAGATCATTCATGAACAGCCGCGCGCGGCCAAGTCGGTCAAGGCACCCGAAACGTCGAAAGCCGGTAAAGCGCAGGCAACGGTGAAGAGCGTGAAAATCACTCACCCCGAGCGCATTATCGACAAGCACAGCGGCACGCAAAAACAGCAACTGGCGCAGTTCTACACCGATATCAGCGAATGGATCCTGCCCTTCCTGCGCGCACGTGCCGTGTCATTGCTGCGGGCGCCGGAAGGGATCGAAGGTGAGCAGTTCTTCCAGAAGCACTCAGAGCGTATGGCCATCCCCCACATCAAGCAATTGGACCAGGCGCTGGACCCAGGCCATGCGCGCCTGATGGAAATAGACAGCGTGGAGGCCCTGGTCGGCGCCGTGCAAATGGGGACGGTCGAGTTTCACACCTGGGGCGCCACTGCAGACAAGATTGAAACGCCTGACCTGTTTGTTCTCGATCTCGACCCGGACCCGGCCCTGCCCTGGAAAGCCATGCTGGAAGCGGCCCAACTGACCCTGTCGGTACTCGATGAGCTGGGCTTGCAAGCTTTCGTCAAAACCAGCGGCGGCAAGGGCCTGCACTTGATCGTGCCGTTGGCCCGGCGCGACGGCTGGGACACCGTGAAGGCGTTCGCCAAAGCCATTGCCCAATTCATGACCCGGCAACTGCCCGAACGCTTTACCGCCACCAGTGGCCCCAAGAACCGCGTCGGCAAGATCTTTATCGATTACCTGCGCAACGCCCGTGGCGCCAGTACCGTAGCGGCGTATTCCGTGCGGGCCCGCCCAGGCCTGCCAGTGTCGGTGCCGGTGAGTCGAGAGGAGTTGAAAGGATTGCGTGGCGCCCAGCAGTGGACAGTGGCGAACCTGCATCAGCGGCTGCAAACGTTGAAGGATGACCCCTGGGCGGGGTATGCCAATCGACAGAAGATCAGCAAAAAGATGTGGGACAAGCTGGGCGCGCAACCCCCTGGGTGATCCGCGCCTTGAGCCAGGTCAGATAAGAATGAAGATCAGCGCCAGACCGGCAAAGATCGCCCACTTTTCCAGGTAGTAGCGCGTGCGATTGCGCTTCTTGAGCTCTTTGCCACGCAGGCGAATCTTGTACAGACGGGTAAAGGCACGGTTGAGGCCGCCGGTCTTGTCACCCTCATCGTTGGGCGAACCCGCGGCCGCCATCACATTGCGGCTGAACCAGCGGTTGAACGCAGCTGCCCAGCGGTACTTCATCGGCCGTTCGATATCACAGAACAGAATGATGCGGTTCTGTTGGGTGGTGTTTTCCGCGTAGTGAATGTAGGTCTCGTCGAACATCACCGGCTCGCCATCGCGCCAGTAATAGCTTTCGCCATCCACATTGATGTAGCAACCTGGATCGTTAGGGGTATCCAGCCCCAGGTGATAGCGGTACGAGCCCGCATACGGGTCACGGTGACGTACCAGCTTGGAGCCCGGTGGCAGCTCGGCGAACATGGCCGCCTTGATCGAGCCGATGCTTTGCACCAGCTCGGTGGTGCGTGGGCACAGCTTCATCGCCGAGGGGTGACTGTCGCCGTACCACTTGAGGTAGAACCGCTTCCAGCCGGTCTTGAAAAACGAGTTGAACCCTACGTCGTTGTATTGCTCCGAGCGTTTGATCTCACCCGCCCGCATCAGATTCTGGCCTTCTTCGCGGATCTCTTCCCAGTGCTCCTGCAACGGGCTCAGGTCTGGAAAGTCGCTGGGCGAGAGGTAGGGACGGCTGGGCTGCTTGGAGAACAGGTACAGGAAACAGTTGATCGGCGCCAGGAACGTCGAGTGATCGCTAAGCTGGCGACCCAGCTTGTGTCGCACCCGACCGCGCAGGTGTACATACGCAATGGAAGCAACGTAGAGAGCAACAATGATGAGTTTCAAGGGATTCGTCACACGTCAGGGAGAGAACAGGCTGCTCCTGCGGGCCCACAACGGCCGAGGATGGATAAGCAGCACCTGAAATCACAATTCACATACAGGCGACACGGCCGGCGGATAACCGCCTGCGTGCGACCATTGGCAGTTATTTAGCCACACTTTGTAACCAAAGGTTAACTAAGAATTGTGAAAAGCTGTCTACTGAGTGTGCTGGGGGTAGGAGCAGGCAGGCCCTTGAGCCTGCCTGTTTGAGGGCGCTGGAAGGGTTACAGCGGCGAGTCGTTACCCTCGCGGCGATCCCCTAATGCCGTATAGGGCACGGCCTGAGTGCGGCTGCGAACGAAGTAGCGGATCAGCGCAATCATCAGGCCCAGCAACAGGCCGCCAACAAGGCTCAACGCGATAACCAGCGGTTTTTTCGGCTTGATCGGCGACAGAGGCTCCTGGGCTCGACGGTCAATCGTCACCAGCTTGAGGTTGCTCATATCGATATTCAAACCACGCAACCTGGCGACTTCAGCGCGAAGCGGCTCGACGTCCTGCAAGAAGATGTCTTCATTGCCACGCTTGCGCAGCACCTCAACCTCGCGGTTGCTTTCCAGCAGTTGCAGCTCTTTGCCGATCTCGGCAATGCGCGGGTTGGTGAAATCGTCGCTGGTACGCTGCTGCAATGCAGCGCGTTCGGCTTCCAACGCCTCGGTCCCCATGAAATACAGCGGGATCTTCTGGTTGTTCACCTCGGTCCGCATGACCTGGCTCGAACCCGTGCGGGTGGAGTCGGCCATTGAGGACGGCGTTGTTGGTGTACGAATGCCCATGGACTTGGCAATGCTGATGGCTTCGGCCAACTCGGCGAGGCGGTTGGTGCGTTCCATCTTCATCTGCAGGCGCAGGGCGCTGAGTTCATCCTGCAGTTGGGCACGCTTGAGCCGGTCCGCTTCCAGCAGCTTGGCGATTTTCGATTCTTTATCGGTATCGTAGTTGGCGCGGGCGGCGTCGATCTTGCCCTTGAGCTCGCTCAAGCGGTTATTGACGATCACCTTGAGGTCGGCCCCCACTTGCTGGCGCTCGGCGGCAATGGCGTAGTCCACAAAACCGTTGAGGATCGCAACACCATCGACGTCGGTCGGGTATTGCAGTTCCAGACGGATATAGCTGCTCAACGAATCGGATTTCTTGGGGTCAGGCAAAATCAGATTGACCGAATTGCGGTTGAACGCCTCAAAGCTCTGCTCAAGGGTTTGCCCCGGTTTCTTGAACGCCTTGAACAACTCCTCATGATCCTTGAAGAACCCCAGGCGTGCATCATAAGAGTCCAACTGCGCGCCCACTTTGAGCAGCGCATCGGCAGGCGGCAACTTATACACTTCCGAACGGTTCAAGGCGTCTAGCTCGTTGATTGCAGCAGGCCGCAACACACTGCTGACTTCATAGGTCTTGGGTGCCAGGAAGGCATAACCTGCGCCTAATACCCCGGCCAGAAGCGTACACCCGATCACCAGCTTTTTTTGTCGCCAGATGGCGTGAAACAATTCAAATAAATCAATTTCATCAGACGCTGCGGAAGGCGGAAGCGGGGAAGTACGATTCAAAATAAGAACACCTTAAAATAATACTAAAAGGCCATCACTCTCGGAAGTCTAAAAGACTTCAAAAATCAGGGACAACGCCCTGGATACGGCAGACCAATGGCGATGTGACCACTCAGTCCCCTGAAATATCCCACAAACTTAGGGATTATTTCGGTTTCATTTCGGTGAGTAAGCCAAATGACACAGCCATGTCAGACTGATCTGGTTGCAAGCGTAGTCAATACAACATGAAAAAGCTGTCAAATAGCTGTCTTATAAAGAAAAAAATTTCGCCTACAGGCGGAACAGTGTCAGCCTCAATACAATTGAACATTTTTTTGAACAGCAATAAGGAGTTTGCATGTCACCCCTTTCCGCTTCGGACTTTCGCGCACTGCAAGGCACTTGGGAACAAACAGCCCTGGAAGACAGTGGCGTGCTTAACCCCGTGGATGCCCACAGCGCGCCGGGAGCAACGACGACAATTGCGGGGGATCGCTTCGAAGTGACCACGGTCAGTGGCGAAGTATTATTGGCGGGACGCTTCGTACTGGACGCCAGTACCACGCCCAAAAGCATTACCTGGACGGACGACATGGGCGATGATGCAGGCAAGCAACTCCCCGCCAGTTACCGGCTCGACGGCGATGATTTCGTATTTATCGCAGCGGATGAAGGCATGCCCAGGCCCACCGTGTTCAGCACCGGCCCTGGGCAAACCATGCGCACCTTTGTGCGGCGGTCTTGATCAAATGTGGGAGCTGGCTTGCCTGCTCCCACATGTTGGAACGCGGGGCGTCAGGGAGATAGGCGGTGACGTGACCATCCGATTTGATCACGGCATTTTCACAAGGTCTTCACTTTTCCACCTATAGGGTGAAGCCTACCTACTCCAGTGAATCCCTTGGCCCGCCCTCTCCTCGCGGGCTTTTTTTTGCGTGCTGAAACCCTCGTTCACCGCGAAACTTATCGCCCAGCCCACAGGTCATTAACCCAACGCGTGTTCAGCCCCTGAACGCCGCTCTTGAAGGTCGCATCGTGGCCCGTCATTCAGACCTGCGTATCGCTTTATCCCTGGACAGCCTGAACTTCTTTCTCGCCGATGTACGCGACGGTCTCGGACCGTACCTGGCGATCTACCTGCTGGCCGTGCATCAATGGGAGCCGGCCAGTATTGGTGTGGTCATGACCCTGGCAGGCATCGCTGCCTTGCTGACCCAAGGCCCCGCGGGTGCGCTGATCGACCGCACTCGCAACAAACGCGCGGTGGTTGCCATTGCTGCGCTATTGGTGACGGGCAGTTGCCTGATGCTGCCCTTCGTCAGTTCGTTTGGCTGGGTAGCGTTGACCCAGGCTGCCAGCGCCGTAGCCGCCTCTGTCTTTGCCCCGGCAATTTCCGCCATTTCGCTGGGGATCACTGGGCCCCGCGCCTTTACCCGGCGTACCGGGCGCAACGAGACCTTCAACCACGCTGGCAATGCTGTGGCCGCGTTGCTGGCCGGCGGGCTGGCCTACTTGTTCGGACCGGTGGTGGTGTTCTACCTGATGGCGTTTATGGCGGTTGCCAGTGTCATTGCGGTCAGTTGCGTGCCGGCCAAGGCAATTGATCATGAGGTCGCCCGTGGTTTCGATCCGGCCCATCACACCGACCACGAACAACCCTCGGGCCTGAAAGCGTTGCTGACCAACCAACCGCTACTCCTGTTCGCCATCTGCTGCGCACTGTTTCACTTGGCCAACGCCGCAATGCTGCCGCTGGTCAGCCAGAAACTGGCGCAGATCAATTTGCAGATGGCCACCCCGCTGACTTCAGCCTGCATCGTCGCCGCCCAATTGGTGATGGTGCCGATGGCCTGGCTGGTCGGGCTCAAGGCCGATGTCTGGGGACGCAAGCCGCTGTTGCTTGTAGGTTTCCTGATACTGCCGTTGCGTGGCGTGCTCTATACCTTATCCAGCGACCCCTACTGGCTGGTGGCGGTGCAGATGCTCGACGGTATCGGTGCCGGCATTTTCGGCGCCCTGTTCCCGGTGATCGTCAAAGACCTGACCCAAGGCACCGGGCGCTTCAACGTCAGCCTGGGCGCCCTCTCCACCGTATTTGGCCTCGGCGCGGCGCTCAGTAGCAGCCTGGCCGGTTTCGTGGTGCAGCAGGCTGGCTACAACGCGGCGTTCCTGACGTTGGCGGCAGTTGCAGCCGCTGCCTTGATGCTGTTGTGGCTGGCGATGCCGGAGACCTTGGCAAAACCATCCTTCGCTCGCCATACAACTGTCGCCTGACATATGCGACAATGCGCGCCAAATTCCAACACACATCCCAAATTTTGTGTTCAGCGACCGGGTTTCGCGCCTTGATGTCGCTGTTGACGCATGCCTGAAGGCACCTGCCGTCACGCTCGCAACCCATTGATAGGTAAAGTAATTGATCTCCACAGCTAACATCACCATGCAGTTCGGCGCCAAGCCGCTCTTCGAGAACGTCTCGGTCAAGTTCGGCGCCGGCAACCGCTATGGTTTGATCGGTGCCAACGGTTGCGGCAAGTCGACCTTCATGAAAATCCTCGGTGGCGACCTCGACCCGTCCGGCGGGCAGGTCATGCTCGAGCCGAATGTGCGCCTGGGTAAACTGCGCCAGGACCAGTTCGCCTACGAAGAATTCACCGTGCTCGACACCGTGATCATGGGCCACGAGGAGCTGTGGAAGGTCAAGGCCGAGCGCGACCGCATCTACTCGCTGCCGGAAATGAGCGAAGAAGATGGCATGGCCGTGGCCGAGCTGGAAACCGAGTTCGCCGAGATGGACGGCTACACCGCCGAATCCCGCGCCGGCGAGCTGCTGCTGGGCCTGGGTATTCCCCTGGAACAGCATTTCGGCCCGATGAGCGAAGTGTCCCCCGGCTGGAAGCTGCGCGTACTGCTGGCCCAGGCGCTGTTCTCCGACCCGGAAGTGCTGTTGCTCGACGAACCGACCAACCACTTGGACATCAACACCATCCGCTGGCTGGAAAACATCCTGACCCAGCGCTCCAGCCTGATGATCATCATCTCTCACGACCGTCACTTCCTGAACAGCGTATGCACCCACATGGCTGACCTGGACTACGGCGAGCTGCGCCTGTTCCCGGGCAACTACGACGAGTACATGACCGTGGCGACCCAGTCCCGCGAGCAATTGCTGTCGGACAACGCCAAGAAGAAAGCGCAGATTTCCGAACTGCAATCCTTCGTCAGCCGCTTCTCGGCCAACGCCTCGAAAGCCAAGCAGGCGACCTCCCGTGCCAAGGCGATCGACAAGATCCAGCTGGCCGAAGTCAAGCCGTCGAGCCGTGTGAGCCCGTTCATCCGTTTCGAGCAGAACAAAAAGCTGCACCGCCAGGCGGTCATGGTCGAAAAAATGGCCAAAGGTTTCGACGGCAAGCCGTTGTTCAAGGACTTCAGCTTCCAGGTTGAAGCCGGCGAGCGCGTGGCGATCATCGGCCCCAACGGTATCGGCAAGACCACCCTGCTGCGCACCCTGGTCAACGAACTGACCCCGGACGCCGGTAGCATCAAGTGGACCGACGCCGCCGAGCTGGGCTACTACGCCCAGGACCACGCCCACGACTTCGAAGACGACGTGAGCCTGTTCGACTGGATGGGCCAATGGACCCAAGGCGAGCAAATGATTCGCGGCACCCTGGGCCGTATGTTGTTCTCCAACGACGAGATCCAGAAGTCGGTCAAAGTGATCTCCGGTGGTGAACAAGGTCGCATGCTGTTCGGCAAGCTGATCCTGCAAAAGCCGAACGTGTTGATCATGGACGAACCGACCAACCACCTGGACATGGAATCCATCGAAGCGCTGAACCTGGCGCTGGAGAACTACCCGGGCACGCTGATCTTCGTCAGCCACGACCGTGAGTTCGTATCGTCCCTGGCCACCCGCATTATCGAGTTGAGCCCTAGCGGCGTGATCGACTTCAGCGGCACCTATGACGACTACCTGCGTAGCCAGGGTGTGGTGTTCTAAGAGCAGCACTGAGCTGCAAGCTACAAGCTGCAAAAAAAGCCCTGTCCCTGTGACAGGGCTTTTTGCATCCGCACTGTGCCGGGCGCTGATTTTATGGGCCATGCATAACCAGTGTGGGAGCTGGCTTGCCTGCGATAGCGGTGGTTCAGTTAAAGATGCAGTGACTGACAGGCAGCCTTCGCGGGCAAGCCCGCTCCCACAGGGAATCGGTGCCAGGCGCTGATTTTATAGGCAATACATAACCCGTGTGGGAGCTGGCTTGCCTGCGATAGCGGTAGTTCAGCTACAGATTCAGTGACTGACACACCACCTTCGCGGGCAAGCCCGCTCCCACAGGGAATCGGTGCCAGGCGCTGATTTTATAGGCAATACATAACCCGTGTGGGAGCTGGCTTGCCTGCGATAGCGGTAGTTCAGCTACAGATTCAGTGACTGACACACCACCTTCGCGGGCAAGCGCGCTCCCCCAGGGGTCTCTGTAGGCGTCCCCTCGCTCCTACAGTCGTGCGGGATATGCCATGATGCTTCACCGCCCGCCAGCGATTGAGTATTCATGCCTGCCGCCCCCTCCTCCCTGTCGATCACCCTGCAGATCGTTTCCATCGTGTTCTACACCTTCATTGCGTTTATCTGCATCGGCCTGCCGATTGCGGTGATTCCAGGCTATGTGCACGAGCAACTGGGCTTCAGCGCCGTGGTGGCCGGGGTGACCATCGGTTCGCAGTACCTCGCCACGCTGCTCAGCCGCCCGATGGCCGGGCGAATGTCGGATAACGTCGGCACCAAGCGTGCAATCGTACTGGGCCTGGCGGGTATTCTGATCAGCGGTGTACTGACCTTTATCGCCACGCTGCTGGACAGCCTGCCGAGCTTGAGCCTGGGTATTCTGATCGCCGGTCGCCTGTTGCTCGGCGTGGCCCAGGGCCTGATTGGCGTGGGGACCATCAGTTGGTGCATGGGCGCAGTGGGCGCCGAACACACCGCACGCTCGATTTCCTGGAATGGCATCGCCTCCTATGGCGCCATTGCCATTGGTGCGCCACTTGGCGTGGTGATGGTGGCTGATTATGGCTACGCCAGCCTCGGCCTTGCCCTGGCGGTGCTGGCGGCGTTGGGCCTGGTGCTGATCCGCAATAAACCCTCGGTGCCGGTGGTACGCGGCGAACGGCTGCCGTTCTGGGCTGTGTTTGGACGTATCGCGCCGTTCGGCGCCAGCCTGTGCCTGGCCTCGATTGGCTACGGCACGCTGACGACCTTTATCACCCTGTATTACCTGAATCGTGGCTGGGCCGGTGCGGCGTATTGCCTGACGGTATTTGGTGTGTGCTTTATTCTCTCGCGCCTAGTGTTTATCTCAGCCATCAGCCGGTTTGGCGGGTTCACCGCCGCCATCGCCTGCATGCTCATCGAAACCCTGGGCCTGACGCTGTTGTGGCTGGCACCGTCTACCGGCGTGGCCTTGATCGGCGCCGGGTTGACCGGTTTTGGTTTGTCGCTGGTTTACCCGGCGCTTGGCGTGGAAGCCATCAAGCAAGTGCCGGACAGCAGCCGCGGCGCGGGGCTGAGTGCGTATGCGGTGTTTTTCGACCTGGCCCTGGCGATCGCCGGGCCGTTGATGGGCGCCGTGGCGTTGAATCTTGGCTACGGCTGGATATTCTTCTGCGCCGCGTTGCTGTCGGTCAGCGCGCTCGGCCTGACCGTACTGCTCAGGCGCCGCGCCTACTGATCAGCCGTCTGCAGGCCGGCACGCGTTGCCTCACCGAGGGTGCGACTGAAAAAGCGCCCGGCCTCGGAGACCATATCGCGGTGAATCCCTTCACGGTCGACACCATCGGCATCGGTGCAGATGCCTGGCATTGTCGCCAGCTGATCACTGTCGCACGGGGCCATGAATACAAAGTGCCCTGCCCCGGCCAACAGCTTGAAGTCCGGCGGCTCTGGCAGTTTGCGCGCCAGGGCGGCGGCGTTTTTGTCCACTGCCACCAACTGGTCGCCATCGCCACTGTAGAGCAGCACCGGCACATGCACATCCGCCAGAGTGTGGCGGCCGAACATCAAGCTCAGCGGCGCCATCAGCATCAACGCATGGATACGCGGGTCAGCCTGGGGTTGCAAGTCGTCGCGATCGACCACCAACTCGCCCTTGGTGGTGCACGCGTCGCGGTCTTCGGGGCGCTCTTGGCAGTAGCGGCGCAGGCGTTCGAAATCCGGCTTGGCGCCCGCCAGGATCAATGCCGTTTCGCCACCGGCTGAATAACCGATGACGCCGATCTGATCGATATCCACAAAGGGCGACAGCATCGGCTCGGCCAAGGCGGCGGTGATCGCCTGAGAGATCTGGATCGGCCGGCCATACAGATTACTCACGGTGCCCAGGCGGCTGTGGTCCTTATAGTTGTCGCCAGGATGCAGAACCGCCACCACCACAAACCCCTTGCGCGCCAAGGCGGTGGCTAGGTCATGCAGGGCCAGCGGCGTGCCGGTATTGCCGTGGGACAACATCAACATCGGAAAACGCCCGATCGCCACCTTGGCATCTTCGCTGGCCGCCACATGGTAGGCGCCCAGCGCGGTAGTGCGCTCGGCATCGGTAGAGGGATAGAAGGCGATGGCTTTCATCGGCTGCGCATCCAGCGGGTCGAGAAAACTCATGCGATGAAACCCCACACTCCAATGGGGGTGCGGTGCCGGTGCGGCGTGCACTGAAACCACGCCGCCCAACAGCGAAAGAACCAAAACAGCACAAAGACGCATCATGGGGATGTCCACCTTTGCTGCATAAGAACCGGCCTGTCGAATAAAAAGTCCAGGGTATCGAATGGATGTCTGCATAACCTGGGCCACAACGAAAAAACTCCGTACTCCGCTCGCGTTCAGGCGATCAGAATACAGAGTTTAGGCGCTCGGTTTCAGAATGAAACCGAGGACAGGGCACATTTACATAAGCCTTACGCAGCGGCGAACAGTTGCTCGTTGATGCGCACGTTGGCGTCGCTTATGGCTTTGCTGCGCACTTCGTCACCGTAGGCCAGGCCTTCAGCGCGCACGATCTCGATGTCGGTGATGCCCAGGAAACCGAACAGCAGCTTCAAGTAGCCTTCGTGGGCAGCGCCCGAGGCCTGGTCGGCATGCAGGCCACCGGCGGTGGAAACAATAATGACTTTCTTGTTGCCGCACAGGCCTTCAGGGCCGGCTTCGGTGTAGCGGAAGGTCTGGCCGGCTACCGCGATGCGGTCGATCCAGGCTTTCAACTGGGTGGGGATGGTGAAATTGTACATCGGCGCACCGACTATCACGGCATCGGCGGTGAGGAACTCAGCCAGCGACGATGCACTCAGTTCAGCCTCGTGCTTTTGCGCCGCATCACGCAGTTCAGCGGCAGTGCCCAAGGCGCCCAGGGTAGCGCCGGAGAAATGTTTGATGCCTTCGCTGGCGAGGTCGCGGTAGGTCACTTCCACACCCGGCTGGGCGGCTTGCCATGCCTTGACCACACCGGCGCTGAGCTGACGGGAGGCCGAGTTGTCGCCGAGGATGCTGGAATCGATGTGCAAGAGTTTCATGATGGATCTCCGAGGTGGGATCGACAGTGGCGATCAGATGGTAGTGATGCTACGCATGAAACCAATGGTCGATAAGCCACCTGAAATGCGATAGTTTGTCCCACTGACAGGACAATAGGCCCACCATGCAAGACCTCAACGACCTCTACTATTTCGCCAAAGTCGTCGAAGCCGGCGGTTTTGCTGCGGCTGGCCGGCTACTCGGCATTCCCAAATCCAGGCTGTCGCGGCGCATTGCCGAGCTGGAAGACCGCCTGGGTGCACGCCTGCTGCAACGCACCACCCGGCAACTGACGCTCACCGCCGTGGGCGAGCGCTACTTGCGCCACTGCCAAGCCATGCTGTTGGAGGCGGAAATGGCCGACGAGGCCGTGGCCAGCATGTCCAGCGAGCCACGGGGGCGCTTGCGGGTCAGTTGCCCGGTGGGGCTGGCCCAGCAGATTCTGCCAGAGCTGGTAGCCGGTTTTCTGGCCGCGCACCCGTTGGTGCAGTTGGACATGACCCTGGTGAATCGCCGCGTCGACCTGGTGGCCGAAGGCATTGATGTAGCGCTGCGCGTACGCGAACTGGGCGACGAAGACCCGTTACTGGTCACCAAACGCCTGCGCCAGGCGCATACCGTGCTGGTGGCCAGCCCCATTTTCATGCGTGAGCGGCGGGTCGAAACCCTGGAAGACCTCAAGCAGTTGCCAATCCTTGGCGCACTCGAGGCGGACCGAATGGTGCACCAACGCATCATCGACCCCCAGGGCAACATGCACGAGCTAGTGATGGAGGCGCGCCTGGGCATCGAAGACTTTATCGTGCGCAAGGCCAGCGCAATGATGGGCGTGGGTTTTACGGTGCTGCCAATGATGTACTGCGAAGAAGAACTGGCCAGCGGCCGCCTGGTGCAACTGCTGCCGCAATGGTCATTACCAGGCGGCTGGCTGCAAGCGGTCTACCCGCACCGGCGCGGCGTGCTGCCGGCCATCCGGGCCTGGATCGACTACCTGGAAGAAGGCTTCAAAGGCTGTGGAGATCGGCTGTTATGAGCATGACGGAAGAACAAGTCGCACGTTTTTGCCTGAGCCTGCCAGGCGCACGGGAAGACTATAAATGGGGCGGCGTGCGGGTGTTCTCGGTTGCTGGCAACAAGATGTTCGCCTTGCAGAACCTGCGCGGTGAGTCGCTGGCCTTCAAGGTCGACAAAGAACTGTTCCTGGGTCACGTCGACCGCCCGGGCATTCACCCGGCGCCTTACCTGGCGAGGGCGCAGTGGGTCATCATGAACACGCCCTACCCTTTGGGCGCAGAGGAACTGCGTGGCTTGTTGCAGCGCTCCCACCAGTTGGTGGTGAGCAAGCTGCCCAAGCGCACACAGATTGGCTTGTGGCTAGAGGATTGACAGCAAGGTGCCGCCAAGAAACAGCTGGTCCAGCCAGAACACCTGGTGCAACAGCACAATCACCCAGAACAGCACCTGGTAAGACACCTTGCGCGTCTTGTGCCGGAACACCTGCTGGGCAATCAACGCCCCCGGCCAACCGCCCGCCAGCTCCACCGCATGCAGGATGTTTTCCGGGGTGCGCCAGCCTTCGGTCTGCGCCTTGCGCTTGTCGCTCCAATAAAGAAAGAACGCCACCACACTGACCACGCCGTAGGCCATCAACGGAATCGCCGTTTCGCCGCGATACCACAGCAAGGCCGAGCCCAGCAGCGGCGCGGCACACAGCAGTACAAAGATCAGCGCCTTCAGGCGTGGGTGCTGGATAGTCATGGCTTGACCGCAGTCCAGTCGATCCAGCCGAACTGCCAGGTCGCCAGGATGACCAGGCCAAAGGCAATCCGGTACCAGGCAAACACCGCGTAGCTGTGGCTGGCGATGAATTTGAGCAAGCCCTTGACCGCAATCATCGCGAAGATGAACGAGGTGACAAAACCAATGGCGAACACTGGAAAATCCGCCGGCTGGAACAGATCGCGGTACTTGTAACCCGAGTACACCGCCGCCCCAACCATGGTCGGCATGGCCAGGAAGAATGAAAATTCGGTGGCCGTCTTGCGCGACAGGCCGAACAACAGGCCGCCGATGATCGTTGCACCGGAGCGCGAAGTGCCCGGGATCATCGCCAGGCACTGGGCCAGGCCGACCTTGAGGGCGTCTTTCCAGGTGATGTCGTCGACGGTTTCAGCCCGCACTGCATGTTGGCGGTGCTCGGCCCACAACATGATCACGCCACCCACTACCAGGGCAGTCGCTACAGTGATCGGGTTAAACAGGTAGTGCTTGATCAGGTCGGCAAAAATCACCCCCAATACCACCGCCGGCAACACGGCGATGATCAGGTTGACGGTAAAGCGCCGGGCCTTGGGCTGGGTCGGCAGGCCGATGACCACGTCAAAGATCTTGCGCCGAAACTCCCAGACTACCGCCAGGATCGCGCCCAGCTGGATGATGATGTTGAAGGCTTCGAAACGCTCGCCGCCAAAATTGATCAGGTCGGCGACGATGATCTGGTGGCCAGTGCTGGAGATCGGCAAGAACTCCGTAAGCCCCTCGACGATGCCGAGAATCAATGCCTGTATGGCGGTCCAAAAATCCATGCTGTCTCCAAAGGTCATGCGCGTGGCATGCCTCTTAGTCTTTTTTAAGTTCACTGACGACGAGCGCACACAAGCGCCCGCAGTTGATTCTCAACGCCGGTCTGCAAAAATTCCGTGAAAAATCAGGCAGTACTCAGGTTTTTCGATTCCGGGCCGAAAGCCTATCAGACACGCCGGAAATCTCGAAGCAGCACCACAATTATAAAGAGCAGGGAGTGACAGGACGATGAACAGTTTGCGCAGCATGTCGATCAGCCGCCGCCTTTGGCTGATCCTGATAGTCGCCGTGTTGATGCTGCTGGCCTTGGGGCTGTTAATGCTCAACCAGATCCACGGCGACCTCTACCAGGCCAAGCGCCAGCAAACCCAGCACGTGGTGCAGACCGCCAGTGGCGTACTCAGCTATTACCAGAGCCTGGAAAAAACCGGCGTACTGACCCGCGACGCCGCGCAACAACAGGCCCTGAGCGCGGTGCGCGGGCTGCGTTATGACCACGATGACTACTTCTGGATCAACGACCTCACCCCCGTGATGATCATGCACGCGGCCAACCCCAAGCTCGACGGCCAGAACCTTTCGGCGATCCGCGACCCGGACGGTTTCGCCGTGTTCAACGAATTCGTGAGCCTGGCCAAGGCCAAGGGCGCCGGCATCGTCAACTACCGCTGGCCGAAGCCCGGCGCCGAAGCGCCGGTAGAGAAAACCTCGTACATCCAACTGTTCGAACCCTGGGGCTGGATTATCGGCTCCGGGGTCTACGTGGACGATGTGCAGGCCGAATTCAGGGGCCAGGTGTGGAAAGCCTCGGCCATTGGCCTGGGCATTGCGCTGATGATGGCCGTGCTGGTGGTGCTGATTGCCCGCAGCATCGTGCAGCCGTTGCAGGCCGCGGTGAATGCCATGGGCAATATTGCCAGTGGCGAAAGTGACCTGACCCACAGCCTCGATACCCACGGCCGTGACGAATTGACGCAACTGGCCCAGCACTTCAATAGCTTCACCGCCAAGCTGCGCCAGGTGGTCGGCCAGTTGCAGGTGTGCGCGAACGCGCTGGGCCAGTCGTCCAGCGAGCTGGGCCACAACGCCAGCCAGGCCCATGACCGCAGCCAGCAGCAGTCGCAGCAGATGGAACTGGTGGCCACCGCCATCAACGAAGTCACCTACGGCGTGCAGGACGTGGCCAAGAATGCCGAGCACGCCGCCAGCGAAATGCGCGATGCACAGGCCCAGGCACAGCAGGGCCAGGTCAATATCGACGGCAGCTTGCAGCAGATCGACCAGCTCTCCACCACTATCAGCCAGGCCGTGGAGGTGATCCGCACGCTCTCCAGCGAGAGCACGCAGATCGGCGGGGTACTGGAGGTGATCCGCTCCATCGCCGACCAGACCAACCTGCTCGCCCTCAACGCCGCCATCGAAGCCGCCCGTGCGGGCGAGCAAGGCCGCGGGTTTGCGGTGGTCGCCGATGAGGTGCGCCTGCTGGCCCAGCGCACGCAGAAATCCACCGCTGAGATCCAGGTGATGATCGAGCGCCTGCAAGGCCACTCCGAAGCGGCGGTCAAGGTCATCAGCGACAGCCACAGCGCCTCGCAACTGACCATTGAACAAGCCGGCCAGGCGGGCGCAAGCCTCACCGCCATCGGCCAGGCGCTGCACAACCTCAACGGCCTGAACGCCTCGATTGCCAGCGCCACCCTGCAACAGGCCCACGTGGTGGAAGACATCAACCAGAACGTCACCCAAGCGGCGGGGCTGTCCCACAGCACCGCGCTGGCAGCGGAGCAATCGAGCGTGGCGAGTGCACAGTTGCGTGGTTTGAGTGAACAGCTTGATGGGCTTTTGCGTCAGTTCAAGGTTTGACATCCCTCAGCGGTGGGAGGGCTGCCCTCTCCCACCGTCTAGCGGCCTCACATCCCCAGCCACTGCGGCAGCGCGAGGGAAATGAACGGTAGGTAGGTGACCATGATCAGGAACACCAACAGAATCATCAGCCACGGCATCGCGGCGCGAATGGTCTGCCCTAGAGTCAGCCCCGTCACCGCCGAGGTCACGAACAGGTTCAGCCCCACCGGCGGGTGCACCAGGCCGATTTCCATGTTCACCACCATCACGATGCCCAGGTGAATCGGGTCAATCCCCAGCTTCATCGCAATCGGGAAAAAGATCGGCGCCAGGATCAGCACAATGGCCGAAGGCTCCATAAAGCTGCCGGCAATCAGCAGCACCACGTTGACCATGATCAAAAAGCCAATCGGCGTCAGCCCTTCGGAGATCACCCAGGCCGTGATTTCCTGCGGGATCTGCTCGGTGGTCAGCACGTGGGCAAACAGCATGGCGTTGGCGATGATGAACATCAGCATGATCGACAAGCGCCCCGACTCCAACAGCACCTTGGGGCAGTCGCGCAGCTTCATGTCCTTGTAGACAAACAGCGCGACGAATGCTGAATACACGGCTGCCACTGCCGCCGCTTCGGTCGGGGTGAACATGCCGCTGTAAATGCCGCCGAGGATGATCACCAGCAGCAACAGCCCCCAGAACGCTCGGCGTGCACAACTCAGCCACTCACGGAATGTCGCCCGGGGTTGCGCCGGCAGCTTCTTGATGCGGGCGACGATGTAGATCGCGACCATCAACATCAGGCCCAGCAGCAAGCCCGGAATCACCCCGGCCATGAACAATTTGCCTACTGAGGTTTCGGTCGCCGCCGAATACACCACCATCACGATCGACGGTGGAATCAGAATGCCCAAGGTCCCGGCGTTGCAGATGATGCCCGCCCCAAACTCCTTGGGGTAACCGGAACGCACCATGCCCGCCACGGCAATCGAGCCCACCGCTGCCACCGTGGCCGGTGATGAGCCGGACAGCGCCGCAAACAGCATGCACGCCAGCACCGCCGCAATCGCCAGGCCACCGCGGATATGCCCGACACAGGCGTTGGCAAAGTCGATCAGCCGCTGGGCCACGCCGCCGGTGGTCATGAAGGCGCCGGATAACAGAAAAAACGGAATCGCCAGAAAGGTATAGGCGTCGCTGGTTTCAAACAGTTTGATCGCCAGGGAACTCACAGAGTCCTGGCTGAACATCAGGATCGACACCGCACCGGACAACCCCAGGGCAATCGCAATTGGCACGCCCAGAAACATGAACACGAACAACAGGAGAAACAGACAGAGCACGGCCATCAGTGACGCTCCTCATGGCTGCCGGCCAACTTGCTGGCCTCGCCGGCCTCGTCGGCCAGGCCCAACCCGACCTGGCGGTGGGTAAAGATGCGGTAGAAAATTTCCAGGTAGCGGATCAAGACCAAGGCAAAGCCAATGGGCACGATCACCACGATGTCGCCGACATCGATGCCGAACTGGTCGAGGTCTTCGGCGCCGATATGCGCGGTCATCACCGCACTCACCCACTTGTAGCTGGCCACCATGAACAGCCCGGCATAGGCCAGGCAGCACAGGCAGGCGAGCATGCCGAGCAGGCGTTGCACCGGGCGCCGGGTCAGCCGCACCAGCGCGTCCACGCCCAGGTGGCCAGCGGTGCGCACGCCGTAGGAAATGCCGAAGAAAATCAACCAGCCGAACATGGCCTTGGTCAGCGCCACACTCCAGGTCATCTCTTGGGCCCAGGCCATGGTGCCGTCGCCCAGGGCATTGAAGAAGGCGCTGCTCCAGGCCCATTTGTCGGCCAGGGCAAAAAACAGGGTGTAGACGTTGTTGAGCATGACGTAGACGAATGTCACCAGGGTCATGGCGGCCAGCAGGAAAGCAATGAAGCCTTCCTCCAGGTGCTCCCAGACGCGCCTTAGCGTTTGCATGGCAAAACCTCACGAGGCAGAGATAGGTAAAAACCAGGTCAACCTGTAGATCGTTCCCACGCTCCGCGTGGTAATGCCGCCCCGGACGTTCCACGTCCTGTATCACGCCGTGCGTAAGGCGACGCGGAGCGTCACGGGATGCATTACCACGCGGAGCGTGGGAACGATCAGTCGCGGGCAAGCCCGCTCCCACAGAGGTTTACTGGTTGGAAGCGTCCGCCGCCTTGATCAGGTCAGCCCCAATCTCGCCCTCGAACTTCTGCCACACCGGGCGCATGGCTTCGCGCCACAGCGCACGTTGCTCGGGGGTCAGTTCGATGATTTCGCTGGTCTTGGCGTCGACGATCTTCTGCTTGGCCGACTGGTTCAGCGCTTCGGCCTGCTTGTTCACCTCCACGGTGACCTCGGCCATGATCTGCTCCAGGGTGCTGCGCACATCCGGCGCCAGGCCATTCCAGAACTTCGCGTTGGTGATCACCATGTAGTCGATCAGGCCATGGTTGGACTCGGTGAAGTACTTCTGCACTTCATTGACCTTCTGGCTTTCATAGTTCGACCAGGTGTTCTCGGTGCCATTCACGGTACCGGTCTGCAGGCCCTGGTAAACCTCGGCAAAGCTCATCTTGCGCGGGTTGGCGCGGATCGCCTTGAACTGTTCTTCGAGCACACTGGAAGCCTGCACGCGGAACTTCAGGCCACGGGCGTCCTTGGGTTCATGCAGGGCCTTGTTGGCGGAGAGTTGCTTGAGGCCGTTGTGCCAATAGGCCAGGCCGAGGATGTTCTTATCCTGCATCGAGGTCAGCAGTTGCTTGCCCTGAGCGGCCTGGAAACGGTCGACGGCGGCCAGGTCGTTGAACAGGAACGGCAGGTCGTAGATCTGCACTTGCTTGGTGTAGTGCTCGAATTTGGCCAGGGACGGCGCCAGCATTTGCACGTCACCCAACAGCAATGCTTCCATTTCCTTGCCATCGCCAAACAGCGACGAGTTCGGGTACACCTCGACCTTGACCTTGCCGGGCAGGCGCTCTTCAGCAAGTTTTTTGAACAGCAGCGCGCCCTGGCCTTTGGGGGTGTTTTCGGCCACCACATGGGCGAACTTGATCACAATCGGGTCTGCCGCCTGGGCCAGGCCAGCGGTAAACAAGGTGGCGGCGCACAGCAGCGCCCGGGAAAGCTTGAGCATGGGAATCACCTTCTTATTGTTGTGTTAAAGGCAAGGTGCCTGATGTAACGCGTGTCGTGAATTTCGAATTTTAGATACCTGCGTTCGGCCTGGCCGAACGCGCCCAGTGTGGGAGCTGGCTCCAGGTTCCGTCAGTCAGAGCTGGCAGTGAGCAGCCGTTGCGCGCGCAGCAGTACCGGCGCATCCACCATCTGCCCATCAATCTGATAAGCCCCTGCCCCATCAGCACCCGCCTCCACCACCCGCCTGGCCCAGGCCAGCTCTTCAGCGCTCGGCGCCAGCGCGGCATGGATCACCGCGACTTGCTTGGGGTGAATGCACAATGCCCCGGCAAAGCCCATTTCATAAGCGTGCCGGATCGAGCGGTGCAGGCCTTCGGGGTCGTCGATGGCCGGGTGCACGCCGTCCAGCGGCGCCGCCAGGCCCGCCGCGCGCGAATGCACGATCAACGCCAGGCGCGCCTGGTCGAGGGCCAATTCGGCCGCGCGGGAGTGACTGCTCAGGTTCAGGTCCAGCGCCAGGTCCAAGCCACCGAACGACAGGCGCTCCACCTGGGGCGCCTGGGCAATCTGCGCCAGTGCCAGCAAACCGCGTGCGCTTTCGATAATCGGCCAGATAGCCTTGCCGGTAGCGGCCACCACAGCCACCTGGGCCGCGCTTTCGACCTTGGGCAGCAATACCCCGGCGACATTTGCATGGGCCTTGCAGAAGGCCACGTCCTCAAAATGTTCGGCATGTTGCGGCGCGTTGATGCGCACCCACACCTGGGCCTCGCGATGGGCGCACAGGAATGCTCCCAGATTATCCCGGGCCTGACGTTTGAGCGGTTCTTCCACCGCGTCTTCAAAATCCACAATAACTGCGTCGGCGCCGCTGGCCAGGGCCTTGGCAAACCGCTCCGGGCGGCTGCCCGGCACAAACAGCGCAGAACGTACTAAAGGCTTTGGCATCACTTGATTCCTGATTAGATAACGCCGCGCTCGCGCAGGTGGTTAATGGCCTCAACGGAGTAACCCAGCTGATCGAGGATGCCTTGGCTGTGTTGCCCCAGCGCTGGCACGCCGTCCATGCGCGGGGTAAACGCGGCGTTACGGGCCGGTGGCAGCAGCGACGGCAACGGCCCCGCCGGGCTGTCGACGTCGCGCCAGCTGTCGCGGGCCTTGAGTTGCGGGTGGTCCCACACGCCTTGCATATCGTTGACCCGGGCGCTGGCAATTTGCGCGTCTTCCAGGCGCTGGATCACCGCCTCGACGTCCAGTTGGGCAAAGCGCTCCACGATGATCTGGCGCAGCACCTCGCGGTTGGCCGAGCGCTTGAAATTGGCGCTGAAGCGTTCGTCCATGGCCAGCGCCGGGGTGAGCAGCACTTTGTCGCAGAACGCCGCCCATTCGCGCTCGTTCTGCAAGCCGAGCATCACGGTGCCGCCGCCCCCGGTGGGAAACGGCCCATAGGGGTAAATCGTCGAATGCGCGGCACCCGCACGCGGTGGCGGCGCCGCGCCGTCGAAGGCGTAATACATCGGGTAGCCCATCCACTCCACCAGGCTTTCGAGCATGCTTACATCGATGCGACTGCCCTGGCCGGTTTTGCCGCGCAGCAGCAACGCCGACAGAATGCCGCTGTAGGCGTACATGCCGGCGGAGATATCCGCGATGGAGCAACCGGCCTTGGCCATCTGTTCTTCTTCTGGGCCTCCGGTCACCGAGAGGAAGCCGCCCTCGCTCTGGATCAGCAGGTCGTAGGCTTTCTTTTTCTCATAGGGCCCACCTTCGCCATAGCCGGAAATATCGCAGACGATCAGGCGTGGAAAGCGCACGTGCAGCGTCTCGAACGATAAGCCCATGCGCGCCGCCGCGCCGGGGGCAAGGTTCTGCACCAGCACATCGGCATCGGCCAAAAGCGCATCCAGAATGGCGCCCGCCTCGTCCTGCTTGAGGTCCAGGGTCAGGCTTTCCTTGGAGCGGTTGGTCCAGACGAAATGTGACGCCAGGCCACGCACCCGCTCGTCATAGCCACGGGCGAAATCGCCGGTGCCGGGGCGCTCTACCTTGATGACCCGGGCACCGAGGTCGGCCAGTTGGCGCGTACAGAACGGCGCGGCAATCGCGTGTTCCAGGCTGACGACGGTGATGCCGTCCAGCGGTCGTTGTTCAGTCATGACAAATCCCTCAAAGCCAATGGGCCATGGACGCGGTAGTTCGCAGGTTCCACACCTGCTCGATCAGGCGGTTGGCCTGGGCCGGGGTGCGGGCGCCGCTGAAGTCGGCCAGGCGCTGGAACTTGTCCGCCAGCTCGGCACGGCTCAGGGTGTTGCCCGGGTCGCCCTTGGGTTCATCAATGGCACCGTGCAGCGTGCGGCCATCGGTGGTGGTGACGGTAACGCGGCCCAGCCAGCGTTGCGGGTAGGCGTTGTCGACTTCGGGGTCCAGGCTCATGCAGACCTTGTCGCGAAACGCCGCGACCGCAGGATCGGTCAACGCCAGCTCATGGAATTCAGGCAAACCGGCTTTGCCATGCACAGCGATCAGCCCAAGCACCGTGCCCATGGAAAATTTGGCCTGGTGCACGGTGGTCGGCACCGTCACTCGGCCGAGTACGTCAATGGCGCCTTGGTGCACGTGGGTTTGCACCTGGGAGATCTGCGCAGCGCTCAGGCCTTCACGCTGCATCACGTCCAGCAGCGCATCGGCAGCAGGATGAGTGTGGCGACAGGAGGCGTGGAATTTGAACGAGGTTTCCACCAGCGCCCAACGGCTGCCCAGCTCGGAAGACAATTTGCCCGGTTGGGCATCACTGGACATCCCGGCCGCCAAACCTTGCTCACCTTCAAGGATATTGCGCGCGCCGGTCAGCCCATCGGCCGTAAGGTAAGCCGCCAGCAAGCCGTCCGCCGCCGCCTTGGCCGTGTGCAGTTGCTTGGAGTCGGCGGCATCGCGCAGAAACTCCCACAGCCCGGCAGCCTGGGTGCCGGCGCTGCCGAGCAGGTTGATGAATTGTTCTTCGTTGAAGTCGAGCAACTTGCCCACCGCGACCGCCGCCGCCAGGGTGCCGACCGTGGCCGTGGTGTGGAAGATGCGGTAGTGGGAGCGGCCCATGAACTCACCGATGCGAATCCCCGCCTCATAGCCGGCTACAGAAGCCAGCAACAGCTCACGGCCAGACTTGCCGAGGTCCTGGGCAGCCGCCAATGCAGCGGGAAACACCACGGTGGCCGGGTGCAGCACGGAGCTGTTGTGCAGGTCATCCTGCTCCACCAGATGTGAGGAAGCGGCGTTGACCAGTGCGGCAAAATACGCGCTGGTGCCGGTGCCGTTGACGATCACCTGGGCCGGGCCGCTGCTCGGGCCCATCTTCTGCGCGTAGCGTTCAAACAAGGGGATCGGGTGCGCGCCTTGGCTGGCCAAAGCGGACGCGAGCCAATCCAGATACAGCTCTTCGGTGCGCGCCAGCACGGGCTCGGGCAATTGTGAGTACGTCAGCTCGGCCAGGAACCGGCACAGGGCTTGGGTAGGGCTCATGCTCAGGCCCTCAGAAGCTACGTGGCAATTCGAGCAAATGCTCGGCCACGTAGGACAGGATCAGGTTGGTGGAGATCGGCGCCACCTGGTACAGGCGGGTCTCGCGGAACTTGCGCTCCACGTCGTACTCGCAGGCAAAGCCGAAGCCGCCGTGGGTTTGCAGGCAGGCATTGGCCGCTTCCCAGGACGCCTTGGCCGCCAGGTACTTGGCCATGTTGGCACTGGCCCCGGCGTTCTTGCCGCTGTCGTATTCCTCGCAGGCACGCCAGCGCATCAGGTCGGCCGCCTCGATCTCGATATGCGCCTCGGCAATCGGGAACTGCACGCCCTGGTTCTGCCCGATGGGCCGGCCAAACACCACACGGTCGCGGGCATAGGCGCTGGCCTTTTCGATGAACCAGCGGCCGTCACCGATGCACTCGGCGGCAATCAGCGTGCGCTCGGCATTCAGGCCATCAAGGATGTATTTGAAACCCTTGCCCTCCTCGCCAATCAGGCTGTCCAGGGGCAGCTCCAGGTTGTCGAAGAACAGCTCGTTGGTCTCATGGTTGACCATATTGGCGATGGGCTGCACGGTCAGGCCGTTACCGATGGCCTGGCGCAGGTCCACCAGGAAGATCGACATGCCTTCGGATTTTTTCTTTACGTCGGCCAAGGACGTGGTGCGTGCCAGCAGAATCATCAGGTCGGAATGCTGTACCCGTGAGATCCAGACTTTCTGGCCGTTGATCACGTACTTGTCGCCGCGCTTGATCGCCGTGGTCTTGATCTTGGTGGTGTCGGTGCCGGTAGTGGGTTCGGTGACGGCCATCGACTGCAAGCGCAATTCACCGCTGGCCAGCTTGGGCAGGTAGTAGCGTTTTTGCGCCTCGCTGCCATGACGCAGCAGGGTGAACATGTTGTACATCTGGCCGTGCACGGTGCCCGAGTTGCCGCCGCAGCGGTTGACTTCCTCAAGGATCACCGAGGCTTCGGCCAGGCCCAGGCCGGAACCGCCGTATTCCTCGGGGATCATTGCCGACAGCCAACCGGCGTCGGTCAGGGCCTTGACGAAGGCTTCGGGGAAGCCTTTTTCTTCATCGATCTTGCGCCAGTAAGCGGCATCGAACTCGGCGCACAAGGCGCGCACGCCGTCGCGGATCGCATTGAGTTCTTCGTTGTCATGGGCATTCATCTACGGCTCTCCGCCTGTTGTTATCGGGTTATTCGAAATGCACCTGGGCGGTCTGTGCCAGGCCTTCAGTGTTGCCAGCCCACAGTTCTGCGACGCCGGTGGCGGTGATGCGCCCGCCGACCTGAAAAGGCTGTGGCGCAATCAGTGGGCGCACGCCGCGATAGGCAAAGCGGAGCAAGGTCGCCTCAGGGTGCGCTCGGCAAAACGCACGCAGGTTCAAGGTGGCGATCAGCGGGCCATGCACCACCAGGCCGGCATAGCCTTCGGTGCCGGTGACATAGGGGTAGTCGTAGTGGATGCGGTGGCCGTTGAACGTGACGGCGCTGTAGCGGAACAACAGGGTCGGCGTCGGCTCGACGGCCTCTGTCCATTCGCCCCGGGCCAGCGCGTCGCCGCTGCCAGGCTTGGGTGGCGTGGGTTCGCGGTAGACGATGTCCTGCTCCTCGCGGATGGCCAGGCGCCCTTCCTGGGAGTAGTCATGACGCACGGTGACAAATAGCAGTGAGCCGGTGCGCCCGGTCTTTTCTTCGACCTGGGTGATGGTCGACACGCGCGTAGCCGCCTCGCCAGCCCGCAGTGGGTGCAGAAATTCAAGACGCCCACCGGCCCACATGCGATTGCGGTTATCGGCCGGCGGCAGGAACCCGCCGCGTGCCGGGTGGCCGTCGCTGCCCAACGCCACCTCCGGCAGCGGGTCCTGGAAAAAGCACCATTGCCACAACGCAGGCACAGCGTCGCCGTCGGCAGGCACCTCTTCACCTAATGTGGCGGCGATGCGCTTGAGCAGGTTATGGCTCAGGTGGTCGTAGGCGGTCTCACTTCGGCCGATCCAATCAGTGGCGCTCATCGGGTGCAGGTCCTCAGGCAGTGGGTGTCTGCCGAGGATCATGCAAGGGCCAGCCCGTTCTGAGAATTTGCATTTCAATAAACCAGCGTTCGGTTATGCTGAACGCCAATTTAATTGGAAAACACCGTACATCCCTGTGGGAGCGGGCTTGCTCGCGAAAGCGCAGTGTCAGTCACTGAATACATTGCCTGATACACCGCTTTCGCGAGCAAGCCCGCTCCCACATTTGGGTCTTCATTGTGATGAGGTTTGGTGTTTATACCGGGAGCCTTGCATGCACTTCGATCTCGCCGACCTGCGCCTGTTTATCCATATCGCCGAATCCCCCAGCCTCACTCAGGGTGCCAAGCGCGCCTTCCTGTCGCCGGCTGCCGCCAGTGCGCGGATCAAGGCCCTGGAAGGACAGCTCGACACGCGCCTGTTGTACCGCGACAGCCGGGGCGTGGAAATCACTCCGGCAGGCGAGCGCCTGTTACACCACGCGCGGTTGATCATGCGCCAGGTGGATTACCTCAAAAGCGAGTTCACCCAATACGGCGTGGATTCGGCCGGGCATATCCGTATCTTCGCCAACACCACGGCGGTCACCGAGTTTTTGCCGGAAGTCCTGGCAGGCTTTCTGTCACAGCGCCCGGGCGTCACCGTCGACCTGCAGGAACGCCTGTCACGAGACATCGTGCGCGGGGTGCTCGATGGCACCAGTGACATGGGTATCATCGCCGGCCCCGTGGAAGCCTCCGGCCTGCAAGTGTTGCATTTCAGCACCGATGAACTGGTGCTGATGGTGCCCGTCGGGCATGCCTTGGCCGAACTGCCTTCGGTCACCCTCGAGCAGACCCTGGCGTATCAGCATATCGGCCTGCATGAAGGCAGCACGCTGTTGAGTTTCCTGCGTGAACACGTCGAGCGTCTGGGCAAGCAATTGTCGCTGCGTATCCAGGTCTCGAGCTTCGAGGCGATCTGCCGGATGGTCGAGGCCGGCGTGGGCATTGGCATCATTCCAGAGTCCGCCGCCCTGCGTCACAGCCGCACCATGCAGCTGGTGACGGTGAAACTGGACGAGCCCTGGGCGATTCGCGAGCGCAGCATCCTGGTACGCGAGCTGGAAGCGCTGCCGGGGACCATACGCGCCCTGATCGCCACGTTGATGCCTGCCCCCCTGGGCAAATCCTGATGTTTTTATAAGCGGCCGTTAACAGTCTTTGACAGTTTCCCGACAAAGCACTCAAAGATTCTCAGCACCCGCCGCCCTAGCATTCCAGCATCCAAATCATCATTCGGGTGCTCTTGATGTTTCGCAGACTGCGCGGTATTCCGCTATTGGGTTGCCTGTTGGGCAGTATCGGTTGCCACTCGCAACCGCCTGCCCCGCCGCCGATTCAAAAAGGTGATTACGGCGCAATCATCCGCTACCTACAAACCCGCATTCCCCAGGAGATGGCGCGGGACAATGTGGCGGGATTGTCGATTGCCCTGGTCAATGGCCAGGAGCTGATCTGGGCCCGCGGCTTTGGCCTGGCTGACAAAGACCTGGGGGTGCCGGTCACGCCCAATACCGCGTTTCGCGCCGGTGGCATCTCCAAGCTGCTGACCGCCACGGCGGCGCTGCAACTGGTGGAGCAGCAACACCTGGCGCTGGATGCGCCGATCCAGCAGACCCTGCGTGAGTTCTACGTACGCTCCCGCTTTCACAGCGACCAGGCCGAGGCGGATCGAGCGATCACCTTGCGGCGCTTGCTCAGCCATCAATCCGGTTTGCCCAGCGAGCACCTGCGCGACCTGCGCAGCACCTATGCCATGGGGCAGATGCCGATGCGTGTGTCGGGTGTGTGGCTGAGCAGCCTGCCGGGCTCCCAGGTGGCGTATTCCAACCTTGGCTATGCCTTGGTGGGCGCCGCCATTGAGCGTAGCAGCGGCAAAAGCTTCGAAGCCCAGTTACAAAGCAGCCTGCTCACACCCTTGCGAATGAACCAGTCCAGTTTCCTGGGTACCGGTGCGCAAATGAGCTATCGCGCCCACGGCTACGAGGATGGCAAGGCCAGCACCGACCCCCAGGTGCGTGACCTCGCCGCCGGTGGCCTGTGGACCAGCCCCAAAGACCTCAGCCGCTACGTGCGCATGCTGTTTGCCAAGGGCACCTACAAGGGCAGTCAGATCCTCGGCAGCGCTTCTATCGATGCCATGTTTACCCAGCAAAACACCGGCAACGCCTTGGATTTCGACTGCCAGATGGGCTTGGGCTGGTTCTTGGCGCCCTGTGGTGACGAGCCCATCGGCCCCGGTGTGCGCACCTACCAGCACAGCGGTGGCGGCGACGACTTCGTGGCCCAGTTGACCCTGCTGCCGGATCAGCAACTGGCCGTGGTCATCATGGCCAACGACAGCAACGCCGAAGACATGGTGGTGTCGCTGACCACCGACAGCCTGCGCCTGATGCTCCAGGCTCAGACCGGCAAGCCCGTATGCGCCGACGACTGCCAGGCCCCCAGCCACGGCCTCAAGCTGCGCCATGTACCGGCGGCGGTGGATCGCAAGCGCCTGGCCGGCTTCTATGCGACCGCCTGGGGCGTGTTCCGCATCAGGGATGAGCATGCCCGTTTGAGCGGTGAACTGGCCGGCTACGATTTCCAGCTATTGCGTGATGAGCAAGGCTGGCTGCGGGCGCAGAAAAAGATACTGGGGTTCTGGCGCAAGGACCTCGGCGATTTGGGCCGCGTGCAGCTGGATGTCCTCACGGTACAAGGCCGCCAAATGCTCACCGCCCGCAGCCACGGCCAACGCATTGCCATCGGCGAGCGCATCGAGCCGCCGCCCTTGTCCGCCGCGTGGGCCAACACGGTCGGCACCTACCAGGTGCTCAGCAGCCATGAACCCGACGCGCCATTGAGTGGCATCAGCGTGCGCCAGGAGGACGGTTTCCTGGTGATTCGCGGCCAATTAAACGGCGAGCCGCTGACCGACTACATCCTGCTGCCCATCGACAACGCCCATGCGGTGCTGGCCGGCAACGGCTACGGCCTGGGCGATACCGTCAGCCGCCAGGTCAACGGCCTGAGTGCTTCGGGCTACTCGTTCAAACGCACCCATTCACCCCACACACCCTTGAACCTCTAACCAGGAAAACACCCTGATGCACTCAAAAAACCTGTGCCTGTCATTGACCTCACTGTGCCTGCTCGCCGCCGCCGATACGGCGCTTGCCGAAGACTGGCAATACAGCCTCAAGGCCGGCATGGCCAACGCACCCCGCTACAGTGGCAGCGACGAACGTATGACGGCGCCTGTGCTCGGCGGCAAAATCATCAGCCCCTGGGGCGTCTTCCTCGACACTGATACGGGCTTGGGCTGGGGTTACGAAGGTGATGCCCTGAGCTTCAGCGCATACGTTGGCGCAAGCGATTCGCGCAAGGATAAAAATGAAAGCATGCATGCCGGCTCCAAACGCCTCAAAGGCATGGGCGAGATCAAGTCACGTCCGCAATTGGGGGTAAGTACCGCCTACAACCTCGGCGGTGTGATCATCGGCGCCACCCTGGAACATGCGCTTGAAGAAGATAAACACAAGGAAACCGGCAAGGCTTTTACCCACCTGGAGTTGAGCCTGGGCACCCATCTCTATGAAGGCCGCTACGGCTCCGTCGATGCCGCCATCAACAGCCACTTCGGTGACCGCAACTACCTGCAAACCTGGTACGGCGTGACTGCCGACCAGGCCACCCGCAGCCGCTTCAAGGAATACAAGGCAAGTGCCGGCAATATCAGCAATGGCATGAACCTCTCATGGAGCGTGCCGATCAACGAACACACGCAGTTCTCGACCTTGCTCGATGTGCAATACCTGGCGAATGAAGCAGGCAAGAGCCCGATTGTGGAGCAGCGGCTGCAGGCGTCGGTGTTGGGGGAGCTGCAGTACACCTTCTGATCTGACTTGCCCTCTGTAGGAGCGAGCTTGCTCGCGAAAAACTCGCAGGCGCCGCGTTTATCCAGAAAACACGCGTTATCGTTGAGGTTCTTCGCGAGCAAGCTCGCTCCTACAGGATGGCATGGGGCAAGCCGCCTTACTCTGCATAGGCCCACGTCATTCGAAACGACGCCCCGCCCCACTCCGAATCCTGCACTTCCACCTGCCCGCCATGCCACTGGCTGACACGCTTGACCAGCGCCAGGCCCAGGCCAAATCCGCCTGTGCGGCGGTCGCGGCTGGCGTCAAGGCGCAGGAAGGGTTCGAATATCTTGGTGCGACCCTCCAGCGGTACCCCCGGCCCATCGTCGTTGACCCGCACTTCGTAACCGCTGCCAAACTTGACCAGCGACACTTCCACGCGACGATCGGCATAACGAATCGCGTTGCGCAGCAGGTTGATCACGGCCCGCGCCATAAAGCGTGGCTCGATCTGGATAACGTCCACCTCGCAGGTGCGCAACGACAACTGCACCCCTTCTGCTTCGGCCTCCAGGGCCACGCTGCCGATCACACTGTCGAGCCAACTGTGGGCCTCGATTTGCTCGCGGGTGACCTGGGTAGCGCCTGGCTCAAGGCTGGCATAGGTCAACAGCTCGGAGACCATTTCTTCCAGTTCACCGAGGTCGGCGTACATGTCGTTGATCAACGCTCGGCTTTGCCGTGGGTCACTCTGCTGCCTGAGCTGGTCCAGCTCGAATGACAGCCGCGCAATCGGCGTGCGCAATTCGTGGGAGACCGCGTTGGTGAGTTCGCGCTGGTTGGCGATCAAACCTTCGATGCGCTCGGCCATCTGGTTGAAGTGCCCGGCCAGTGAGCGCACGGTGGAGCGACTCGGCAGCAAGATGCGCGAGCCCAGGTCATTGTCACCGAAACGTTGCGCTGCCAGGCGGATGTGCTCCAGGTCGCGCCAGTGTGGACGCACCCAGAAATACAGGACGATGGCCAGGCTCACGCCCAGGAAGCCATAGGCCCACAGGTATAACCACTTGGGTTCTTCCGGCAATCTGATTTCGAGCAGTTGCGGGCCGTCGTCGATAGGCGCGAGAAATTTCATGAAGTCTTCGCGCACCACCACCTGGTCAGCCGCCAGGAGTTTCTGTTCCCGTTCGCTCAAATCCTGGGTGTCGCGCTGCACCAATTTGAGCCGCAAGCCGTAATGCGGTTGCAGCTCGTCCAGGCGTGCCTGGCGTGCCTCTGCCTGCACGGGGCGCAGTTGCTCCACCAGGGCCCAGGCCGGGCCGCGCAGGGCTTCACGGTTATAGGTTTCGTTGGACTCGGGCATGTAGGCGTCCAGGCCGTAGTTGACCAACCAGATCGACCCGGCCAGACCGAGCGCGAGAATCAGATAGAGGCGCAGATACAAGCGCAGCATCTACACCTCCCACGCGAACGGATTGAACAGGTAGCCCTTGCCCCAGATGGTCTTGATGCACACCGGCTCGCGGGGGTTGTCATTGAGCTTGCCGCGCAGTTTGCTGATGTAAACGTCTACGCTGCGGTTCAGGCCGTCAAAAGCGATGCCGCGCATGCGGTTGAGGATGTCGTCGCGAGAGAGAATCTTGCCCGCGCTGCTGGCCAGCAACCACAGCAACTCGAATTCCATGGTGGTGAGGTCAATGGTCTCGCCGCCCAGGCGGACCACCCGGCAACTGCGATCAATCGACAAGCGGCCAAATTCCAGGGCACCGCGCACGGTGGGCTCGGGCACTTGACGGCGCTGCAGCGCACGCAGGCGCGCCAACAACACCGGCGGTTTGATCGGCTTGATCACGTAGTCGTCAGCACCGGATTCAAGGCCAAGGATATGGTCCAGGTCATCTTCCTTGGCGGTGAGGATCACGATGGGCGTGTCCGACACGTTGCGAATCTCGCGGCAGACATGCAGCCCGCTCTGACCCGGCAGCATCAGATCGAGCACGACGATCTTCGGCTTGAAATCCAGGAACGCCGCCAAGGCTTCATCACCCCGGTACACCACCCGTACCTCGAAACCATGCTGCGACAGAAAATGCGAGACCAGCCCTGCCAGCTTTTCATCGTCCTCAACGAGCAAGACCTTGCCCAGACCCAGGTTTTCCATAAGTTCTCAGTGTGGATGCGCGGATTGAAATGGGGCCATTATAGGTGGCAAGCTGGCCGACAGATGTGGCTGACCAGCCCACAGCGAAGAAGCTTCATGCTTTTAAGAGTTTTTAACAAATAGCCTGCACTTTTTAACGCCATTGACAGGGAGTTCTATGCGCAAGGATTACCTGGCGTTCTTCATTTCGCTGTTCCTTTCACGGCTGGCCGACCAGGTTTTGCTGTTTATCGTGCCCCTGATCGTATTCCAGACC
Source organism: Pseudomonas sp. BTN1 (assembly GCF_001907715.1). Taxonomy (NCBI): domain Bacteria; kingdom Pseudomonadati; phylum Pseudomonadota; class Gammaproteobacteria; order Pseudomonadales; family Pseudomonadaceae; genus Pseudomonas; species Pseudomonas sp. BTN1. Next base: position 319,846 of record NZ_MPBM01000038.1, read on the forward strand.
ACTCAAAGCGTGTCGTGGGCGGGGCTGGCGTTTTTTGTCGAATCACTGCCGCGCTACCTGGCTTTTCCGGTGTGCGGGGCATTGTGCGACAGGTTTTCACCGGTGCGTATCCTGCATATCAGCCAGGTGTATCGGGCCGTGGCCTGCGTGGTGGCGATGGCGCTGTATGGGCTGTTCGACGGTATCCATTGGCTGGTCATGCTGTCCGCGGTATGCGGCGTGTTGACCACCCAGGGCATCATGGCGCGGGAAGTGGTGATGCCGCATATCTTCGAGCATTACACCTACGCCAAGACCTTGTCCTATTCGCAGATCGCCGACCAGAGCGGGCTGGTGCTCGGGCCATTGGTGGCGGCGCTGATGCTGGAAGTCTGGGCGTGGCCTTGGGTGGTGCTGGGGGTCGCCGTGCTGTTTGTGCTGGCGGACCTGGCGATGCTGATCTGGCAGCGCCACACCACGGTGGACCTGCACATCCATGAACAACAGCCGGGTAACTGGCTGCAACCCCTGCGCACCGCTTTTGGCCACATCCTCAACCGGGTGGAGTTGAAGCGCATCATCGTCCTGGCGGTCGGCGTGAACCTGATAGTCGGCGTGACGCTGGCCACCTCGGCTGCCATGGTCACCGGCCACTACGCAGCGGGCAAAGACACCTATGCCCTGCTGCAAGCCGCCGGGGCGCTGGTGACCATCGCGATTCTGTTCTACCTGGCGCATTCATCACTGAAGCTGAAGGTACTGGGCGGGTTGTCGTACTCGATGATCACCGTCGGCGCGCTGATCACAGCGCTCAGCCCCGGCGTGTGGGCCTACGCGGTGGGGTTCCTGCTGCTGACCGGCTTTGACAAGATGTTCAACGTGTACCTGCGCAGCACCCGACAACGGGTGATTCCGGTGCAGGACTTCGGCAAGACAGTCGGTGTGATGACCTTGCTCAACAACCTGGCCCAGCCCTTGGCGGGCTTGATGATTGCCGTGCTGGCAGCACCCTTGGGCACGCCAACGGTGATCCTGCTGCTGGCGGGGATCACCGCGTTGATCGGTGTGGCCGTGGCCTCAGGCTGGCACGCCACTGTGAAAGCGGAACTCGACGTCGGGTGATTCGATCAGGTCCTGCTCGGTGGCTCGCACCCGGTCGATCACCTGGGCGATGTCCTTGGCGTCGCCGTACTGGTAAGCCAGCTTCAAGTAACCCTGGAAGTGCCGCGCCTCGCTTTTGAGCAAGCCGAAGTAGAACTTGCCGAGTTCTTCGTCCAAATGCGGCACCAGCGCTTCGAAACGCTCGCAACTGCGCGCTTCGATAAAGGCGCCCACCACCAGGGTGTCTACCAGCTTGACCGGCTCATGGCTGCGCACCACCTTGCGCAAACCCGAGGCATAACGGCCGGCGTGCAGTTGACGCAGTTCGACCTTGCGCTTTTTCATCAGGCGCATGACCTGCTCGTGGTGCACCAACTCTTCGCGGGCCAGGCGCGACATCATGTTGATCAGGTCAACGTGACCGTAGTACTTGGCCATCAGGCTCAAGGCGGTGCTGGCGGCTTTGAATTCGCAGTTCTTGTGGTCGATCAGCAGGGTTTCCTGATCGGCCAACGCGGCCTGGACCCAGGCATCGGGGGTGCGGCAGCCGAGGAATTCATGGATTTCGGGCAGGTTCATCGGGCTCACGGGCAAAAGATCACAAAAGGGCGCCGATTATACCGACCCCGCCGCAGACCACCAGCCACCGGCCTTGATGTGTATCAACATGACGGCTGCCGGCCAGCAACTATAGTTATCCAACGCCCCGCCCTTTTGGAGATCCCGACCATGCAAGCCATCCGCAGCATCCTGGTGGTCATCGAACCCGAGCATTCGGAAAGCCTGGCCCTCAAGCGTGCCAAGCTGATTGCCAAAGTGACCGACGCGCACCTGCACTTGCTGGTCTGTGACAAGAAGCACGAGCATTCGGCGCTGCTGAGCCTGCTCAAGGAAGGCTTGAAAGAAGACGGCTACAGCGTCACCACCGAGCAGGCCTGGAACGACAGCCTGCATGAAACCATCATCGATGTGCAGCAAGCCGAAGGCTGTGGCCTGGTGATCAAACAGCACTTCCCCGACAACCCTCTGAAAAAAGCCCTGCTGACCCCGGCGGACTGGAAGTTGCTGCGCTATTGCCCGACGCCGGTGTTGCTGGTCAAGACCGCCACCCCCTGGGCAGGCGGCGTGATCCTGGCGGCCATCGATGTGGGCAACGCCGACGGCGAACACCGCTCGCTGCATAATTCGATCATCGACCATGGCTTTGATATCGCCAGCCTCGCCAAAGCGCAGTTGCATGTGATCAGTGCTCACCCCTCGCCCATGCTGTCGGCGGCAGACCCGACCTTTCAGCTCAAGGAAACCATCGAGGCGCGCTATCGCGAGCAATGCAAGGCCTTCCAGGCCGAGTTCGACGTGGACGACAGGCACCTGCATATCGAGGAAGGCCCGGCCGATGTGCTGATCCCCCATATTGCCCATCGCTTGCAGGCGGCGGTGACCATTATCGGCACGGTGGCACGCACGGGGATTTCCGGCGCGTTGATCGGCAATACGGCGGAGGTGGTGCTGGATGCGGTGCAAAGCGATGTGCTGGTGCTTAAACCGCAGACGCTCATGGACCATCTGCAAGAGCTGGCGACCAAGCCCTGACACCGACCTTCAGGCAATGTGGATCAAATGTGGGAGCTGGCTTGCCTGCGATTGCGGTGGGTCAGCTGGCGCATTTGCTCCTGATACACCGCTATCGCAGGCAAGCCAGCTCCCACATTGACCTCGCCAGTCAATTAACCCAGCGCATCTTTCAAGAACCCAGGCGCGATATAGCGCTGGTAATGCGCCTCGGACAAGATAAAGAACTCGCGATCAATGGCATCGCGCAGTTCAGGCAGCGCCCAGTCGCGAAACTCCGGCAACAGCACCATGCCGTACGCCTCCAGGTTATTGATCACCCGGGCCCCACGGGCGATCAACTGGTAGGCCCAACAATACTCGGACTGGTGTGGCACAAAGCGAATCTTGCGTTGCTCCAACTGCCCGCGCAGTGTCTTGGGGTCGAAAACCTCCACTTTGCCGGCCATGACCTGCACCAACAGCTGCTCAAGCCTGAGCCAGACCGCACGCTTTTCTTCTTCGTTATAGCCGTTCCACTGGATCACTTCATGGTGAAAGCGCTTGCATCCACGGCACACGAGATCGCCGTAGACCGTAGAGCACAGGCCGACGCAGGGGGTCTTGATGGTTTGGTTGGGCATGGGCAGCAACACGCAAATCAGCGAAACAGTGCGCCATGTTAGCCCTTTGTCTAAGGTTGATCACCCAGCAAACTTGAGTAGGCAACTTACCTTTAGATTTTTTTTGCCGTAGAATCACCCGGCCTTGTAAGGCGCCAATAATCCGCTGGAAGCTGTTTTCAAAGCGTCACGAGCACAGTCGTTCCTTCAGAACGGTGTTGGCGCAGGTTCGACCCGGTAGGTCAGAGCCCGCGCCAACCCTCATCAGCTCCGTTCTGCAGGCGTAAAACTTTGAAAGCAGCTTCTGTAAGAAATGGCGGCAGCGCTGGCTTTGCGGCCCAAAAAGCCCCCGAGCGCATGCGTGCCGTTCATTTCTGGATGAGCGTCCCGTGGGACCACTGATGAGGGTAATAACTGTGCTTGAAGCCTACCGCAAACATATCGAAGAGCGTGCCGCACTGGGTATCGTTCCCCAGCCGCTTAACGCCGAACAAACCGCAGGCCTGGTCGAGCTGCTGAAAAATCCTCCGGCTGGCGAAGAAGAATTCCTCGTTGACCTGATCACCAACCGCATTCCACCAGGCGTTGACGAAGCCGCTTACGTCAAGGCCGGTTTCCTGTCTGCCCTGGCCAAGGGCGAAGCCACTTCCCCCCTGATCGACAAGAAACGCGCTGTTGAACTGCTCGGCACCATGCAAGGCGGCTACAACATCGTGACGTTGGTCGAGCTGCTGGACGACGCCGAACTGGCACCCGTCGCGGCCGCCCAACTCAAGCACACCCTGCTGATGTTCGATGCGTTCCACGACGTCGCCGAAAAAGCCCGCAACGGCAACGAGCACGCCAAAGGCGTGATCCAGTCCTGGGCTGACGGCGAGTGGTTCCGCAACCGCCCTACCCTGGCCGACAAGATCAGCCTGCGCGTCTTCAAGGTCACCGGCGAAACCAACACCGACGACCTGTCGCCTGCGCCTGATGCCTGGTCCCGCCCTGACATCCCGCTGCACGCCCTGGCCATGCTGAAAATGGCGCGTGAAGGCATCGTGCCGGACGAGCAAGGCAAGACCGGCCCGATGAAGCAGATCGAAGAGATGCGCGGCCAAGGCTTCCCGATCGCCTACGTCGGTGACGTGGTCGGTACCGGTTCGTCGCGTAAATCGGCAACCAACTCGGTGCTGTGGTTCTTCGGTGACGACGTGCCTTACGTGCCGAACAAGCGTGCTGGCGGTTTCTGCTTCGGCAGCAAGATCGCTCCGATCTTCTACAACACCATGGAAGATGCCGGCGCACTGCCAATCGAATTCGACGTTACCAACATGAACATGGGCGACGTGATCGACCTGTACCCGCATGCTGGCAAAGTCTGCAAGCACGGCACCGACGAAGTCCTGACCACCTTCGAAATGAAGACCCCGGTGCTGTTGGACGAAGTTCGCGCCGGCGGACGTATCCCGCTGATCATCGGCCGCGGCCTGACCGACAAGGCACGCGCTGAGCTGGGCCTGGGCCCTACCGACCTGTTCAAGCTGCCTGAAGCGCCTGTCGACACCGGCAAGGGCTTCACCCTGGCGCAGAAAATGGTCGGCAAGGCCTGTGGCCTGCCAGAAGGCAAAGGCGTTCGTCCTGGCACTTACTGCGAGCCGAAGATGACCACCGTGGGGTCCCAGGACACCACCGGCCCAATGACCCGTGACGAACTCAAAGACCTGGCGTGCCTGGGCTTCTCGACCGACCTGGTGATGCAGTCCTTCTGCCACACCGCGGCTTACCCGAAGCCGATCGACGTGACCACCCACCACACCCTGCCTGACTTCATCATGACCCGTGGCGGTGTATCGCTGCGTCCAGGCGACGGCATCATCCACAGCTGGCTGAACCGCATGCTGCTGCCGGACACCGTCGGTACCGGTGGCGACTCCCACACCCGTTTCCCGATGGGCATCTCGTTCCCGGCCGGTTCTGGCCTGGTCGCGTTCGCCGCAGCCACTGGCGTAATGCCACTGGACATGCCGGAATCGATTCTGGTGCGCTTCAAAGGCAAGATGAAACCTGGCATCACCCTGCGTGACCTGGTGCATGCCATTCCTTACTACGCGATCCAGGCTGGCCTGCTGACCGTAGAGAAGAAAGGCAAGAAGAACGCGTTCTCTGGCCGCATCCTGGAAATCGAAGGCCTGAACGACCTGACGCTGGAACAGGCTTTCGAGCTGTCCGACGCCTCGGCTGAACGTTCGGCTGCCGGTTGCACCATCAAGCTGTCCAAAGAGTCCGTCACCGAGTACCTGAACTCCAACATCACCCTGCTGCGCTGGATGATCGGCGAAGGCTACGGCGATGCACGCACCCTGGAACGTCGCGCCCAAGCGATGGAAGCCTGGGTTGCCAACCCGGAGCTGATGGAAGCCGATGCCGACGCCGAATACGCCGAAATCATCGAAATCGACCTGTCGGAAATCAACGAGCCGATCCTCTGCGCGCCAAACGACCCGGACGACGCCCGTCTGCTGTCCAGCGTCGCTGGCGAGAAGATCGACGAAGTGTTCATCGGTTCGTGCATGACCAACATCGGTCACTTCCGCGCTGCCGGTAAGCTGCTGGAGCAGGTCAAGGGCCAGCTGCCTACCCGTCTGTGGCTGTCGCCGCCGACCAAGATGGACGCTCACCAACTGACCGAAGAAGGCTACTACGGCATCTACGGCAAGGCTGGCGCACGTATGGAAATGCCAGGCTGCTCGCTGTGCATGGGCAACCAGGCACGCGTTGAGCCGAACTCCACCGTCGTGTCGACCTCGACCCGTAACTTCCCGAACCGCCTGGGTGATGGTGCAAACGTCTACCTGGCATCGGCTGAGCTGGCTGCCGTGGCCTCTACCCTGGGCCGCCTGCCAACCGTCGAAGAGTACATGGGCTACGCAGCGAAACTGGACACCATGGCCAGTGACGTCTACCGCTACCTGAACTTCGACCAGATCGCTGAGTTCCGCAAGATCGCAGCAAGCGCCAACATCCCGGTGATTCAAGCCTAACGGTGTGTTGATGTGAAAGGCGCCGCGTATCGCAAGGTACGCGGCGTTTTTTTGCGTGCGCCAAAAGGGTAACGGATGTCAATCCAGGCTCCCGCTCCCCCTTAAAGAGTTGTATCAGACTGAAAAGTACTGGCCGCCGACAGCCTTTGCACGACGACCTACCAGATCAGGTAGTTGTCCCTCTACGCCTTGAAGGCTAAAACTCTCTACACCCTGACGCCTGTATCACGGAACCCACCAGCTCTGGATGTACTTCGCGCTGTAAGCCGTACCCCTTAATAAAAAAAACAAACCCTGCCCTCGACACCCAAGCCCGGTGCCAGGGGCGCTCTCGCCTGTTTTTTGTGCTGACTGGAGGTGTGTTATGTCGCGTAGCCAATATGTGATCAAGAAAATCTTCAAGCATTATTCGGTGTCGGTGGAACACATCGGCGATGCGCCTGATAGAAAGAACGTCCTGTTGGTCAACGGCGCCATGGCCACGACGTCGGCCTTTGCCCGTACCAGTAAATGCCTGGCCGAACACTTCAACGTGGTGCTGTTTGACTTGCCGTTCGCTGGCAACTCCCGCGCTCACAACCCTGACCGGTGCCTGGTGACCAAGGACGACGAAGTCCAGATCCTGCTGGCATTGATCGAGCGCTTCAACATTCACCACTTGGTTTCCGTGTCCTGGGGTGGCCTGTCCACCCTGCTGGCACTTGCCAAAAATCCAGACAGCGTTGAAAGCTCAGTGGTGATGTCGTTTGCGCCTGGCCTCAACGCGCCGATGCTCGATTACGTCAGCGGGGCGCAGGCACTCATGGCCCGGGATGACAACGCAGGGATCGGCCATTTGCTCAACCAGACGCTGGGCAAGCATCTCCCGGCTCGACTCAAGACCGCCAATCAACAGCATATGGCGCAGTTGATCAACGCCGAGCAGCATCAAGCGCGCTTCCATATCGAACAGGCACTCAAGCTCAATGAAGGGGCCTACTTGCCGCAACTCTTGAACATTGACAGTCATGTGCACTTCCTGAATGGCGCCTGGGACGAATACACCAGCGCCATGGACGTGCAGTCCTTCAAGCAGTACATCCGCGATTGCAGCTTCTCCATTGCCCAGAGCAGCGGACATTTTCTGGACCTGGAGTCCAAGGCCGCGGCCAACGGCGTGCACCGCGCGTTGCTCGGGCATTTGCTGAGGGCATGCGATGCCCAGCCAGGGGCGTTTTGCGAGCAGTCGGCTCAACGAGCGCGGCTGAGCTTTGCCTAAATACTCTTCAACAAGGACGTAGATGATGCGAGTAATCATGGTTGCCATCGGCTCGGCCGGTGACGTTTTTCCCTTTATCGGCCTGGGGGCTGCCCTGACTGTGCGCGGTCATCAGGTCACCTTGTGCAGCATGCCGACGTTTCAGCGCGCCATTGAGGCGCAGGGGCTGAACTTCGTGCCGTTATGCGATGAGGCGACCTACAGCGCCGCCATGGGCGATCCCCTATTGTGGGACCCGAAGACCTCATTCGCCGTGTTGTGGCAAGCCATCGCCGGCCTGCTGGAACCCGTCTACGACTATGTAACCACTCACAATACCGACGATACGGTGGTTGTCGGCTCACTATGGGCCTTGGGTGCACGTATCGCCCATGAAAAATACGGCATCCCTTATCTGTCCGTCCAAGTGTCGCCATCCACGTTGCTTTCTGCACATTTGCCGCCCGTGCACCCCACCTTCAATGTGTCGCGGCGCTTGCCATTGACTCTGCGCAAGCTGCTCTGGCGCGGGATCGAATACCTGAGCCTGGACCGTACCTGTGCTCCCCAAATCAACGCACTACGCCACAAACATGGGCTACCAGGCGTGGTGAAGAACATCTTCAGTCAATGGATGCATGCGCCCCAGGGGGTGATATGCCTGTTCCCCGAATGGTTCGCCCCCGCACAGAAAGACTGGCCACAGCCTTTGCACATGGCCGGTTTCCCTCTGTTCGACGGTGGCGCCCCTGGGCTCGATGAGCCCACACGAGCCTTTCTGGTTGCCGGAGCGCCCCCTATTGTCTTCACTCAAGGCTCCACTGAGCACTTTGACCAGCAGTTTTATCGTTTCGCCCTGGCAGCGCTGCACAGGGTCGGTGCCCGCGGCATTTTTCTGAGCGGTGATCGACCGCTCTTCACGGACCTGCCGCCCACCGTGATACAGCGCCCGTTTTTGCCGATGAGTTCGCTGTTGCCCCACGCGGCCGGTCTGGTCCACCCCGGCGGCATTGGCGCCATGAGCCAGGCGCTGGCGGCCGGCATTGCGCAGATTGTGCTGCCTATCGCTCATGACCAGTTCGATAACGCCGAACGCCTGGTGCGCATGGGATGCGGCATACGCCTTGCCCTACCGTTAAACAAACAGGACCTGGACGATGCGATCACCACGCTCTTGCACGACAGCCGGCTGCAAACGGCCTGTCGTCGAGCGAGCAGCCTGATGCCCTGCGACGCTGCCTCTTGTGAAACAGCGGTCAACGCCATTGAGCAGTGCCACGCGCGGCATTCAATGCCTCGCCTGCGCCAGGCCTCATAAACCTCGAACGTCCAAGTGTAAGCACCGTGCCAGAGCGGTCGGGAAGCCTCGGCAAAGTTTGACAGAAATAGCTTGTGGGCTAGATTGCCAAGAATGCAGTAATCGAGGCGACTGTCCATGGAGAAGGAAAACGACCTCATTCGTTGGTGGGATTGCTTGCGCATCGAGATGTGCAAGCAACAGGATGAGACTCAAGTGTTAGCGCTTCTGGAGCGTGAAGTGTTGCAACTGGGGTTCGAGTACTACGCCTATGGCGTACGTCACCTGACCCCTTTTACACGCCCCAGAACCGAGATATGCGGGTCCTACCCCGCAAGCTGGCTGGCACATTACGAGAAGCAAAACTACGCGGCTGTCGATCCGTCAATCCTTAGTGGCTTGCGCTCTACCGAGATGGTGGTATGGAACGACGCACTGTTTGATAACAGCCGCACGCTGTGGCAGGAAGCTCGGGACTGGGGCTTGTGCATCGGCGCCACACTGCCGATTCGAAGCCACGACCGTTCACTGCGGGTACTGTCCGTGGCTCGGCGCCAAGACATTATTTCGCAGGCTGAAAACAACGAAATTCAAGTGCGCCTGCGCTGCATCCTTGAACGGGTGACACTGCGCCTGACAGACCTGGGTGATAGCGAACGCGCCCACCAATTGGTCTGCCTGAGCCGGCGTGAGCGGGAGATCCTGCAGTGGACCGCCGACGGCAAGAGTTCAGGAGAAATCGCGCTGATCCTCACTATTTCCGTCAACACCGTAAACTTTCACCTCAAAGCCATTCAGAAGAAATTCGGGGCTGGCAACAAAACACTGGCGGCAGCCTACGCCGCTGCACAGGGCCTTATCTAGGGCCCGACAATTGCGATAAGGACGTCCAATGATCAGCATCATCACCCGTCGTCACCATGAACTGTCTGCAACGCTTGAGGACGACCTGGGCCGCTACCGACACGAAGTTTTCATCCAGCAATTGGGCTGGCAACTGAATTCCACGCACGCCCGGCCCCAACGCGAATTCGACCAGTTCGACCACGCGGATGCTCGTCATATCCTCGCCCTGGATGCCGAGCACCAAGTCTGCGGTTGCGCGCGGCTCTTGCCGACCACGCAACCTTATCTGCTGGCGCAAGTGTTCGGTTTTCTGTGCGACCAGCCAACCCCGCGAAGCAGCGACACCTGGGAGGTGTCGCGTTTTGCCGCGCGCGCGCTGGAGGAAGGCACCTTACCGATGCGCGTCTGGTGGAACAGCCTGAACCATGCCTGGAGCCAGGGCGCCAATCGGGTAGTGGCGGTGACCACACCCGCGCTGGAACGTTATTTTCTCAGGCATGGCGTGCAGTTGAGCCGCCTCGGTTCTCCGCAACGCGTGAATAAAGACCATGTGGTAGCGCTGAGTTTTCCGGCCTGGCAGAAAAACGGCCAAATCGCGTTACACGCAGAGTCGGCCGTTGCCTAGCGATGGGTGATCCCCACCTGTGCTTAAAGCCGGGGCATCGGCTGCGAACGCCTCAGGGAATCAGCGAGTAAATCAGTGAGGAAATGGCCACCAGACCGACCAGCGTCACGAACACATTCGAGGCCTGCCCCCGGTACTTGGCCATGGCCGGGACCTTGCGGATCGCGTACATCGGCATCAGGAACAGTATCGACGCGATGATCGGCCCGCCCAGGGTCTCGATCATGCCAAGGATGCTCGGGTTGAGCGTGGCGACGATCCAGCACACCACCAACATGAAGGCGGCGGTCATGCGGTCCAGGGTCTTGGGTGCCGGGCGGCGGCCAGTCTTGACCACCAGGCCCTTGAGGCCCTCGCTGGCGCCGATGTAGTGGCCCAGGAACGACTTGGCAATCGCCACGAACGCAATCAACGGTGCGGCAAAGGCAATCGTCGGGTTATCGAAGTGGTTGGCCAGGTACGACAGGATCGACAGGTTCTGCGCTTTCGCTTCGGCCAACTGCGCGGGCGACAGGGTCAGCACGCAACTGAACACGAAGAACAGCACCATCGCCACCATCAGCAAGTGCGCGCGGGACAGGATCTGCGAGCTGCGCTCGTCGGCGTGTGCGCCGTACTGGCGCTTCTGGTCCACCGCGAAGGCCGAGATGATCGGTGAATGGTTGAACGAGAACACCATCACCGGAATCGCCAGCCACAACGTGTTGAGCAGCGCCGAGGGTGCCGGCACTTCGCTGGCGGTGCTGAGAATGCCGCCATTCCAGTGCGGTACCAGGTACACCGCCAGGAACAGCAAGGCCACAATAAACGGGTACACCATCAAGCTCATGGCCTTGACGATCACTTGCTCACCGCAACGCACCACGGCCAGCAGACCCAAGATCAACACAAACGCCAGGATGGCCCGGGGCGGCGGCAGGATATGCAGCTGGTGCTCCATGAAGCTGCTGACGGTATTGGTCAGCGCCACGCTGTAGATCAGCAGGATCGGGAAGATCGCAAAGAAGTACAGCAAGGTGATCAGTGCACCGGCCTTGATACCGAAATGCTCTTCAACCACGTCGGTAATGTCGGAACCTTCACGGCCGGACAGCACGAAACGGGTCAGCCCACGGTGGGCAAAGAACGTCATCGGGAAGGCCAGCAACGCCAGGATCACCAGCGGCCAGAAGCCCCCCAGGCCCGCGTTGATAGGCAGGAACAAAGTACCGGCGCCAATGGCGGTACCGAATAGCCCGAGCATCCAGGTAGTGTCCTGGCGGCTCCAGCTTGTGAGCGTTGCAGGTGTCGTTGCATAGCGTTCGTCGACGCTATTGGCCTGATCATTCATCCGGTGGGATCTCCGCATTCACACGGCCAGCACGAGTCAGAAAAACCTGACAGGCAGCGCCCTGGCCGAAACAAGGGCCGGATTGTCCGGGATTCTCTTGGAGAAGCAAAGACTTAGCTGAGGAATGGTTAGGCGGAGCAGCTGTTCATGTGGCCGCCCCCGTGAAGGTTTTGGATGGCTGAGACGTCGTACAAACATTACGTCTTAGTTTTAATAGGCCACCTATTGCGAGAAGAGTCCGACAACAAGTTCAGAAGCAGCCCGCTTCAAAATCATATTCTTAGTCATACAACCCCTCAACTGTTACAGGACCATACATAGCTATTGAGCACGCGTAAATTCACACACTAATATCTTCGCGCACTGACCGACAAAGACGATAACAACACTTAACCAACCAGTAAGGAGTTTGATAATGCGAAGATTCACCCTTGCTTTTACCGGCCTGTTTTTCGCGGGTTTATTAGGCGCGCCGTCAAGTTACGCGAAACCGGTTGAGGCTGATGTTCGTGCCCTGGCCTCTTCGCCTCAATGGTTGACCACCAAGGTTTATATAGAGGGCGAGCCAGAAAACGACGTCAAGGCCAAATACCCCGGCGTGGCGGGGGCGGTTATTTCCTGGTCACTGGCGACAAGCAGACCCACATCCTGGTGCCCGACCTTGGCACGCATCGCACCATCGTCAGAAGGCTGGAAAAATTGGACAACACCGAATTCACCTATTCTCGTGAAGTCCCTCGCGACATGGTAGCGACCAACCCTCCCGTTAGAATCTATGTGGCACATGCGCCTTACACGGGACCAATAAAGACTCAGATGTCAAACTAGTTAAACACCCTATTTATATCCAGCCATAAAAAACCAATAACAAACGAGGCACTTGTGATGAATCCATACGCTTCATTCAGATATCTATTCATGCCTGCACTGCTGGTAGCCGTACTGTTGCCCAGCGCAATCACGGTACAGGCCAACACGACACTGCCCACCAAAAGCATCGCCGCCACGTCCGATAACACCGTCATGTTGACCGTGTTTCTTAAACACGATCAATCACGCCCGCTGGGCGAATTGAAAGCCCAACTGGCCAAGCAGGAATTTCACAAGGCCTTCCCGCCGGAAGGTGTCGAAGTCGTCAGTTGGAATATCACCATGGGTATCGGGCAAGTCATCGTGCTGCGTTTACCGGCGTCTCGCCTGGCTCAAGTCAACCTGGCCATCGAGAACACGGCGTGGGGTGTCTACAAGACGGAATTCTTCCCGACCTACGATTTCATGCCGATTGCACAAAGAGAGCGGGCCCAGGCACGGCAACCGGGGACTACTCAGTAGCTGGCGCGACAGAGAAGGAGCCTGGGTGCGCGGGTTTGGGTTGCGCAGCCAGGTTTGACGTATCCGGAAATCTTGCAGGAGGTCAGCGCAATAACGGGTAGGTTCGGCGCATACTCATGCTCTCAAACCCTTCAGGAAGAGCCTTGCGATGCCCACCACTGTTCTGGTCCTGGTTGAAACCATCAACGAATACCTGCAAATCATCGAGAGCAACGACTTTCATGTGATCCTGGCGCCGACGCCTACTGAACGCGCCCAAGCAATCAAGACCCATGGGGGGCAGATTCAGGCCGTGCTGACCCGCGGGCCGCTTGGGCTGTATGCCGAAGAGATCGCCGCGTTGCCATTACTGGAGATCATCTGCGTGATTGGCGCCGGCTACGAACATGTGGACCTGCAAGCGGCAAGCAACCGCGGGATAGTGGTGACTAACGGTGCCGGCGTGAACGCACCCTCGGTGGCTGATCACGCCATGGCGTTGCTGTTGTCACTGGTGCGCGGGATTCCTCAGACCGACGCCGCTGTTCGCCGCAGCGAGTGGCCGAAGGTCATGCGCCCTTCCCTGGCCGGCAAACAACTGGGCATTCTCGGGCTGGGGGCCGTGGGCATGGAAATCGCCAAGCGCGCCGCCCTCGGGTTTGGCATGGAAGTGAGCTATCACAACCGCCAACCTCGCGATGACGTGGATTACACCTACTGCTCAACGGCCGTCGAACTGGCGCGCACTTCGGACTTCCTGATCCTGGCCACGCCCGGTGGGGCCGGCACTCGCCATCTGATCGATAAACATGCGCTGGATGCGTTGGGGCCCAATGGCTATCTGGTGAACATTGGCCGCGGCAGCGTAGTGGTGACCGCCGACCTGGTCGCCGCGCTGGAGCAGCGCCGCATCGGCGGCGCCGCGCTGGACGTGTTTGACGATGAGCCTGCAGTGCCCGATGCCCTCAAGCGCCTGAGCAATACCGTGCTGACGTCCCACGTGGCCGGCCTGTCCCCGGAAGCGGCCCATGACACGGTGCAGCGCGTCGCTGATAACCTGGTGGAATACTTTGCCGGCCGCCCCGTGCTTACACCGGTGGCCTTGCCAGCGCCTGCAAAATGACCGATCAGGCACGCTGATCACCCTTCAACACGCTAACCTATTAAGCCGCCCCGGCCTTGTCGCTGGGCGGCTGTGCGCATTAGATTAGGAAATAGTCCAAGGCCTTTAGAATAAGCAGAAGGGATAAGCATGGCGCTGAACGACCAATCGACCCAGATTCGCCCAGGCGAAGAACTTGATGCCAGCCTGATCGATCCCTACCTCAAAGCTCATATTCCAGGCCTGAGCGGTACCGTCAAAATCAGCCAGTTCCCTGGTGGCGCGTCGAACCTGACTTACCTCCTGGAATACCCCGACCAGGAATTTGTGCTGCGTCGCCCGCCGTTTGGTCACAAAGCCAAGTCTGCCCACGACATGGGCCGCGAATACCGCATTCTCAACCAGCTCAAAGATGGCTTTCCGTACTGCCCCAAGGCTTATGTGCACTGCACCGATGAATCGGTGATCGGCGCCGAGTTCTATGTGATGGAGCGCGTCAACGGCATCATCCTGCGCTCCGACCTGCCGGCTGAGCTGGGCCTGGACGCCACCCGCACCGAGGCCTTGTGCAAGAGCTTTATCGACAAATTCGTCGAACTGCACCAGGTCGACTACCACGCCTGCGGCCTGGCCGACCTGGGCAAGCCCGAAGGCTACGTGGCGCGGCAGATTCGCGGCTGGGGCGAGCGCTATGAAAAAGCCCTGACGCCCGATGCGCCAAAATGGGAGGCGGTACGCGCCTGGCTCAACGACAAGATGCCAGCCGATCATCCCACCTCCAGCATCGTGCACAACGACTACCGCTTCGACAACGTGATCCTCGACCCGCACAACCCGATGCAGATCATCGGCGTGCTGGACTGGGAGCTGACCACCCTGGGCGACCCGTTGATGGACCTGGGCAACACCCTCGCCTACTGGATCGAGGCTGCGGACCCGGCGCCGGTGCAACTGATGCGCCGCCAGCCGAGCAACGCCCCCGGTATGCTCACCCGCCGCCAGTTTGTCGACTACTACGCCGAGCGCTCCGGCATCCAGATCGACAATTTCGATTTCTATTACACCTACGGCCTGTTCCGCCTGGCCGGGATTGTGCAGCAGATCTACTACCGCTTCTTCCATGGCCAGACCCAGGACAAACGCTTCGCGCAGTTCATCCACATGAACAAACTGCTGGAGCAGATGAGCCTGAATGTCATCGGCAAATCAGCGCTCTGAGTGCAACTACAAGGAACCCTCATGTCCAAGACCAACCTGTTCGACCTCGATGGCAAGATTGCGTTTGTTTCCGGCGCCAGCCGTGGCATCGGTGAAGCCATCGCCAAGTTGCTGGCCCAGCAAGGCGCCCATGTGATTGTCTCCAGCCGTAAGCTGGAGGGTTGCCAGCACGTGGCCGATGCGATCATCGCCGAGGGCGGCAAAGCCACGGCCATTGCCTGCCATATTGGTGAAATGGAACAGATCACCCAGGTGTTCGCCGGCATTCGTGAACAGTTCGGCCGCCTGGATATCCTGGTCAACAACGCCGCCACCAACCCGCAGTTCTGTAATGTACTGGACACCGACCTGGGCGCATTCCAGAAGACCGTTGACGTGAATATCCGTGGTTACTTCTTCATGTCGGTGGAAGCCGGCAAGCTGATGCGCGAGAACGGCGGCGGCAGCATCATCAACGTGGCCTCGATCAACGGCATCTCGCCCGGCGTGTTCCAGGGCATCTACTCGGTGACCAAGGCCGCCGTAATCAACATGACCAAGGTGTTTGCCAAGGAATGTGCGGCCTTTGGAATCCGTTGCAACGCGCTGCTGCCGGGCCTGACCGATACCAAGTTTGCCTCGGCGCTGGTCAAGAATGATTCCATCCTGAAAATGGCCCTGGCCCAGATCCCGCTCAAGCGCGTGGCCGACCCCAGCGAAATGGCTGGCGCGGTGCTGTACCTGGCCAGTGATGCGTCGAGCTATACCACTGGGGTTTCGCTGAATGTGGACGGTGGTTTCTTGTCCTGACGCCCCAGGCGCCATCGGTGGCAGACGGGGCTGAGCCGTCTGCCATCAGACTCAGACTCGCACGCCGCTCATATCGATCTTGAATAGCACCAGTTTGCCGTCTGGCAGGGTCGCGCCAATCACTTTGAACAGCCGCTGACGGTCCAGCGCATCCGCTACCTGTTGCCTGGCCCCTGGATCACTGCGGTCCAACTTCTTCAACACGCGTCTAACCCAGCCATCCTCCATCTGGAAATGCTCATAGACCCTCTGCATGCTGACATTGCGCGGTTTGGCATGCTTGACCTCAAGCACGTAGACATCGCCCGCGGGCCCTTTGAACACCAGATCGAAACCGTTTTGACCGCCACCGTAGGTTCCACCAGGGATGATTTGATAGCCATCATTGACCAGTAGTGCGCGGTACATCTTCTCATTGGCAAGCCCACGGCCCTTTGCATCCTGAATACTCAGCGTCTTCCAATGATCAAACAACGCTATTTCATCCGCGCGCCTTTGCCGATGGGGATAATGAAACTGGTCGTTGGCGGCCACTGCGTCGACATTGAACGAGCCCTCACGGCGTACCGCAACGGTGGCCATGCCTTGAAACGGATCAAACTGCACAATGCCCATGGGTAGAGCGTGGCCGTCGGCCTTGGCCTGTATCCCCTGTAACAGCCGACCATAGGGATAACCGTGGGTCCAGATGTGCGTATCAATCTTGCGATCTTGCAGGTGCGCGGGTGCATTGCGGATAGCCGGGTTATCGAATGCAATCATCTGCCGCGCATACTGGCGCATGTAGCAGTACGTTTGCCTGTCCTGCGTCGACATCACGCCCTGGCTCATATCACTGGTAACAGTGGTGTAGCCCAGAACCTTGCGGGCCGCGCGAATGATGGCGCCGATGCTGCCCAAGCGCATCTCGGGCACCCACGAAGCACGGCTGCCACCGGTATCCAGGTAAACACCCGGCGCATGGCTGTGTGCATTGGGAATCATCTGGTATTTATTTCTCGTGCTATCAAGATCGACGCGAACCACTACGCCCCCCACCTCCAGATAGCTGGCGATTGAGTCACCAGAGATCTGAATGATGCCGTCTTCGGTGATGGCCCCGCTTTGCTGCCACACCCCACGCGCGTCAGGTACGTAAAGTTTGTTATCGCCCACTTTGAAGGACGCCAACGAGAACCGGGCATCGCCGTAGTAGCTCTGCCCGCCCATGACGTACTGTCTTTTCCCCTGGATAGCCGGCCCCGTCGTTGCGCCCCCACCTCGTGCATCGTAAAGCTGCAGATCCAACCGTGGATCCCGCGGCACGGGGGCGGCCATCGGCATCGACACCGGTGCACTGGCATGAGCCGCCGTCGTCACGCCGGTCCAGGTCCAAGTGCCCCCCACTCTGCTGACAGCAGATGGGCTGGCCGCCAGTTGATGAGCCAAGCGCGGGTGATAAGTGCCGCTGGCCGGGTGATAGTCCACTTGCACTGTCTGCCCGGTATCCAGATCAATGTAACTGCGGCCGGCAGCCTGACGAATACCCTCGGCATTTGCGGGCCCAAGCGCATCGCCCGTTACCCACACTGCCTGCGGCGGCAGCGGCCCAGGCAGATCCAGCGCACTTATGTGCGCGACCCCAAGCGCGTCGCCGTGCCCGGTGCGCTGCACGCCTTGATTCACAGGTTGAAGGGAAGGAACCAGACGGCCATAGTCCCTGACCATGACGGTGTCGGCACCCAAGCCGATACGTGAGGGTGATACATGCGCGGTCCTGGGTGATTGAGGTTTTTGCTGCATAAAAAATCCCTTTTCAATGATCTATCAAACTGAATCGGCACCGATAAACCGCAGTTGCGCAGACGTCACAGTGCGCTGGGGATCAGCGTCCGCTCCCCAGCAATCGCGACCTGCATCGTAATGAATACCTGACACCGTACCGTCCTCCAGCTCAAGGCCGACGATACGCAACTGACGCACCATCACGGTCGTCCACTGGCGAGAACGGCGCAGCGCACCCAGTACCTCATCGATGCTCGAATAACGGCAAGCATCCAGTTGCACGAGGCAGATCGCGCCCAGGTCCTGGCGAATGTCGTACTGCTCGCCCTGCAGGGTGTGTACGCTGACCTGTTCCAGCGGTATCGAAGGGTCTGTCACGGGAGGCAGCAACACTGTCACGCTGCCAACGGTCAGCGTGTCGTTGATGAGGGCGATATGCGCCCGCTCAATCAACTCGCCAAGACCGGCGGTATTGATCCGCCAGAACGACGCGTCCGCCGTTTTGGCCAACGCCCCCGGCGTGGACAGGGCAATCGTTGAGCCTGCGCTGGGCACGACCTCGTAGGTCGATGAGCGCCCCATCAGCGCATAAAGCCTCTGGTAATGGGGCGGTACAGGAATAACGACTTTCTGTTGCACCGATTGCAACCAGATGCCCTTGGCGCTGTGCGGTCGAAAAAACCCGTGCACGCCGGGCTTTTCTATCAAGGCAGAGCTGCCGTCGAAGGTCTTGAACCCGGGCGAGGCACGGTCTTGGATATAGGATTGCTGGGCCGCCTGCACGCGGTATGAGACGCCGTCATTCATGACCAGCACGAATCGGCAGTCCAGCGTCAAAGCCACCGCGATGATGTTTGAGGTCACGTTGGTGCGCGCCGAAGAACGATCGCTGGCATAGTGGGCGAGGACCAATTGGCTGCCGTCGATGAACCTGATGGTCAATCTCACGTCGCTGTAGGTCAGCGAATCGAAGTGTCCCCTCCTGCGCAGGGTCACGCGGTAATGGGCCAAGGCCTGGAGAATCTCCCGCGACGAATAGTCCACGTACAGCACGCACGCGGTGGTGTCGCCCTTGAGGCGAACATCGAGCACCTTTGCACCTGGCCCGCGTTCGACGAACCCACGCGTAGAACGCCCATGGGGCACCACGAACGTGCCGGCGCCCAACACCTTGTCCAGGCTGACGTCCTGGCCGCCCGCTCTCACGGCAACGGTGACGTTAGTGTCCTCGCTGCCCATCAACACCGGTTCAAGGATCGGCTCAAGCGTATAGCCGTCCTCCGTGAGAAACAGCAGGTTGTGCTTGTTCAAGCGGCGCTGCTCATCACTGGACGTATAGAGCTGCTCAAGCTTGATGACTTGCTCCGGCAGTTCGCCGTCCACGCCCCTCCACGCCACGATGACCAGCGCACAGCCCTGGATACGCCAACTGCTGATAGACGCCAACGGCCAGCGCATCTCAATCACAGAGCCCTCGGCCCAGTCCTGCTCATGCAATGTCACCGCGCCAGGGTTGCTGGCAATCACATAACGGTCTTTGCCCGCCCCACCGTCCACCCAGGCGCCAGCGCCCAGCACAATCACTGTATCGTTGCCCTCTGCGGCTTCGATCCGATCGTTGTGACCGGCGGCGACCAGGGTATTGGCCTGTGCTGAACCCTTGAGATGGTTGGCAAGCCCGGTTGGGGTGTAGATATTTTCTATCGAGTCCAGGCTGATCGAAGGATAAGGCGGCGACTTGTCGATATCCTTGCGCCGCACCACAGTGCCCGCCTGCAGGTCGATGGCATAACCTGCCGTCCCGTCCTCATAAATTGTCGAGTTGGCCAGGTAAAGCGTATCGCTGCCCTCCTCGCCACGCAGCTCGCTGGCCGGGCTATTCGCATCGGTTTCGTCAAGTATGGCCGTCGGCATGTCATACCTGAACAGGTCGTTCTTGGCGCCCCCGGTGAGCTGCTTGTGGCCTTCACCGAAGCGGAAAATGTTCGGGTTGCCAGTCGAACCTTTGACCTTGTCATTACCTCCCCCCAGTTGCCAGAGCACAGCCGCATCCACGGCAGTACTCTCAAACACCGCACCCGGCAGACGGTCAACCGGGGTATTGGACGCATCGACTTCATCATCTTGGTCAATCACCGTGGGCTCTGTGGTGTCGATGTACGGATCTTCACCCTCGGCCTCGTTCCAGCGGCGCTTCCAATGGCGGACTGGCCTCAACCGCACCTCAAACCCGCCATTGACCACCGCCTGCACGGTGCCTTTGAGCGCGCCTTTAAGCCAGGCATCGGCCTGCTCCTCCAGTTGCTGCGCATACTGTTGTTCCATCCGGGCCACGACGTACCGATCGCGTATGGCCCTCTCCTGCTCCTTGCCTTGAAAGGCCAACCAGCCCGCGTGCAGGCGCTCGAAGATACTCAGTTCGATGTAATCATCAATGTCATCCACCTGACGAACCGCAGCATAGAGTTGCGTGCCAAAGATCAGTACGGCAGCGGCGGCAATGCCCAGCGGGCCGGCCACGCTGAACCCGGCCAACGCAGCGGCACTCAGGGCCACAGCCACGCTGGCGCTCACAATACTGAAGCCGGCATTGACGTAATGGTCCATGGCTTCCTTGCCGGTACTCTTGGCTGCCTTGGCGAACGACTCCTTGGCATTGAGATAATCAAAGGGCAACGTCAGCACCAACGCAAACAGGCTGGCCCCCCGTCGCAGGGCCTGGCCGAGGCAACTGGTGCTGAAACCTGCAAATACCTTGCGACCGTTTTCCAGCAGCCGTCTGCCGAATTTTTCCAGCGCCAGCTCCAGTGCAGCCCCTGTGAGGTTGGCCAATAACTCAGCGCCGGTGACCACCGACCTATTGATGTCGCCGGTTTTGATCGCCTCGGCCAAGGCGCTGATTGCGCTGTAATACCCGTAAGCTGCAAGCCCCGCGCCCATGACCGCCAGGCTTCGGCTTTTCTTCGGCTCGACCCAGCGAGGCATTCCCTCCAACTGCGCCGCTTGGTTGAGATTGGTTTTCTGTACTGAACGCAACAGGTTATCGAGCTTGCCGACTGCACCAGGATGTTCGTCTCCCGGCTTCGCCAACAGCAGAGGTGGTGCCTGTAGCGAACGCAATGCCGCGAACTCGAATAACAGCGCGGCACTGTTGTCACTGACCGAGTCATTCCTGCGCAGACACCGATGCAGTCTGGATGCCGAGAATCGGATCGCATCAAGCAGCGTCTGGTCTGCTTCGCGTACCGCCAGGTGATGGGCCTTTACCGGTTTTCCCGCCATGTAGGCCCCCATGGCGGCAAGGTCTCTACGCTGGACAGTCAGCTCGCCCACAACCAATGGCCCCAGGCTCTGATCCAGGGCAAGCAATGCTGCTTGCCTTTTTTTCGCAGGTGTTTCGATTGTCGCCATGCGTCCGCCTCCCTATGCCACGACGTAAACAGGGATAGTGGCGGCCAACAGGACCCAGGCAACGGTAGATGCTTATGCGTACCGGCAATTGACGCAGAGATAGTTTGAGCCCATAGCGCAAGCGAGTAATCTGGCGCGGAGTGAAGCCTTGGGATGAAACATGGAACTGCACGTGGTAATCAATGGCCGCAAGGACCTGGCCGAACAGCTCTACCAGCAGTTGCGCGAAGCCATCGCCACCGGGCGGCTGTCCGCAGGCGCACAGCTGCCCCCCAGCCGACTGCTCGCCGAACAACTGGGCATCTCGCGCAAGACCGTGTCGGACACCTACGCCACCTTGACCTACGAGGGCCTGCTGATTGGCAAGATCGGCCGCGGTACTTTCGTCAATGCCTGGGCGCCACAGCCCGACCGCGTGCAAACCGCCACCGACCTGGCGTGTGCCGCCAACCTGGGCAAATGGGCGGCACTGCCCTCACCCATGGGCCACCCCGCCCGCGAGGAGATCCTGCGCTACGAATTTATCGGTGGCGCGACGACACGCCACCAATTCCCACAGGATGAATGGCGGCGTTGCACCCAGGATGCGTTGCGTCGCATCGCCCAGAACAGTGGTTTTTACAGCCAGCCAGAAGGCGTGCCCGCCCTGCGCGATGCCATCGCCGGGCATATCGCGTTTTCCCGCGGGGTCAAATGCAGCGCCCGCGATATCGTAGTCACCAACGGCGCACAGCAGGCGCTGGACCTGCTTGCCCGCGTGGTGCTTGAACCCGGCAGCCTGGTCGCGATGGAAGACCCCGGCTATAGCCCCGCACGCCAATTGTTCGTCGCGATGGGCGCCCGCGTCGCCAGTGTTGCCGTCGACGAACAGGGCCTGCAGGTCGACCAGATCCCGGATGGCACGCGCCTGATCTATGTGACGCCGTCCCACCAGTTCCCCCTCGGCATGCCCATGAGCCAGGCGCGGCGCGAGGCCCTGCTGGACCGCGCCATTGCGCTCGGCGCGATCATCATCGAAGACGATTACGACAGCGAATTCCGCTACGAAGGCCGCCCCACCGACTCCCTGCAAAGCATGGATACCCGAGGCGTGGTCACCTACGTCGGCACCTTTTCCAAAACCCTGTCGCCGGAGTTGCGCCTGGGCTACGCGGTGCTGCCGCCGGCCATTTATGGTGCGGTGCTCAAGGCCAAGCAATTGACCGACCAGCACAGCGCTACCTTGCCGCAGTGGGCACTGGCCAAGTTCATCAGCGAAGGCTACCTGCTCAAGCATATTCGCCGCTGTCACGGGGTCTATGCGGGGCGTCGCGAACGCATCCTGCAGCGTCTGGCGGGCGATCTGTCGCCGTGGTTCGAGGCAGTACCGACGGTGGCGGGCTTTCACCTGGCGGCCCTGTGCAAGGTGCCGGTGAATATTCCATTGCTGATGGAACGGGCGCGCCAGGTTGAGGTGGGTTTATATCCCTTGGACGTGTTTTTTCACGACAAACCGGTGCGCTCGGGGCTGATTCTGGGGTTCGGCGCCATCGAGACCCTGGACATCGACCCGGCGCTGGACA
Source organism: Pseudomonas sp. BTN1 (assembly GCF_001907715.1). Lineage (NCBI taxonomy): Bacteria > Pseudomonadati > Pseudomonadota > Gammaproteobacteria > Pseudomonadales > Pseudomonadaceae > Pseudomonas > Pseudomonas sp. BTN1. The sequence goes on from NZ_MPBM01000038.1 coordinate 342,618, forward strand.
AGGTCCGCGATATTCTGCTGCAGATTGGCTAGGCAGTTTTCCGGCGCATTGGTCATTGGTGGCAAGCCCTCGGCGGCGTAGGGTGAAGCGGTCTTTCACCCGATGGAACCCTCATCATGAAACGCTTATTCGCTGCCACCCTGATGCTCGCCTCCCTCAGTGCATTTGCCCACGACCCGGTCTACAACCAGGAAACGCTCAAGGTGCTGCAAGAGCACGCCTTGACCAACGTGCCGGGCAAGAAAACCATCATGCTCACCGTGGACTACGCCCCCGGCCAGGCCACCGTGCCCCACAGCCACACCGGCACCGCCGTGGCTTATGTGCTCGAAGGCGAGATCACCTCGCGGGTCAATGATGAAAAGGCGATCACCTACAAAGCCGGGCAATCGTTCTACGAGCCGGCCGGCTCGCGGCATTTTGAGTCAAGCAATGCCAGCCAGACCCAACCGGCCAAGCTGCTGGTGGTGATGGTGCTGGATGACAAAGCTGAGGTACTCACCCCGCTTCCCAAGTAATCAGCAACACCACAAAACCCATGTGGGAGCTGGCTTGTGTGGGAGCGGGCTTGCTCGCGAATGCGGTATATCCGTCACAGATGTGTTGCCTGAGCCACCGCTTTCGCGAGCAAGCCCGCTCCCACAGTTTTAACCTGCTCTGCCAGTGGTCCAGGGACGTTTGAACAGGTTGCGCTGGTGTTCAATGCGCTGGCGGCACTCACAACCCTCCAGATGATCATTGACCATTCCCATCGCCTGCATCAACGCATACATCGTGGTCGGGCCGACGAAGGTCCAGCCGCGTTTCTTCAGGGCCTTGGACAAGCGCACCGAAGCCGCTGAGGTCGGATTGGCCGTCCAGTAAGCCATGTCCACCACTGCCGGCCGCTCTTGCGCGCCGGGTTCGAACGCCCACAGCCAGCGCGCCAGCGAACCGGTCTCCTCCACCAGCTCACAGGCCCGGCGTGCGTTGTTGATGGCCGAGATGATTTTCGCCCGATTGCGCACGATGCCCGGCTCGCTCATCAACCGCTCGATGTCCGTCTCGCCGTACTGCGCCACCCGGCGAAAATCAAAACCCTCGAACGCCTGCCGAAAGTTTTCGCGCTTGCGCAGGATGGTAATCCACGCCATCCCCGCCTGAAACCCCTCCAGGCAGATCTTCTCGTACAGCGCGATGTCATCCGCCACCGGCACACCCCACTCGTGGTCGTGGTAATGCAGGTACGCAGGCGCTGCAGTGCGCCAGGCGCAATACATGCGCCCTGCTTCGTCGGTTGTCAGCCCTGATTGATCCATCCATCACCTCGTATGCCCAAGGCGATGATACGCAAAAAAAATTAATCCCCGCCAACCGCTCAAGCATCGTACTTACCGACCAACTGGTCAGACCGGGACCTGCCAACCGCCAAATATTTACTTGTGATTTGAAAAAACCCGAGCGTAGACTGGCCCCGCACTGGACTTACCGGTAAGACCACAACAATTAAGCCCTGGAACCACCAGGGCACCGAATAGAGATCCCTCCCATGCTCAGATGGTGCTCGCGTTCGATTTTCCTGCAAGTCGTGATTGGCCTGATACTCGGCATCGTCTGCGGCCTGGCCCTTCCCGAATTCTCCTCGCAACTCAAACCTTTGGGTGACGGCTTTATCAAGCTGATCAAAATGCTGATCGGCCTGATCGTGTTCTGCGTAGTGGTCAGCGGTATTTCCGGCGCGGGCGACTTGAAGAAGGTCGGACGCATCGGCCTCAAGTCGGTGATCTATTTTGAGATGCTGACCACCGTCGCCCTGGTGCTCGGCCTGATCATGGCCTTCAGCACCGGCATCGGCAGCGGCGCCAATATTCACCTGGAGCAACTCTCTTCCGCCGGTTTGAATGAACTGGCGGACAAGGGCCAGCACATCCGCGGCACCAGCCAGTTTCTGATGGAGTTGATCCCCAACTCGGTAGTCGGCGCCTTTGCCGATAATAACGTGCTGCAAGTGCTGTTGTTTTCGGTGTTGTTCGGCAGCGCGCTGAACCTGGTGGGCGAAGCGGCCAGCGGGATTTCGCGACTGATCAACGAATTGAGCCATGTGATCTTCCGCATCATGGGCATGATCGTGCGCCTGGCGCCAATTGGCGTATTCGGTGCCATCGCGTTCACCACCAGCACCTATGGCCTCGATTCACTGCAACACCTGGGCAGCCTGGTGGGGCTTTTCTACCTGACCTGTTTTGCCTTCGTGGCGGTGATCCTCGGGCTGGTGATGCGCCTGTCGGGCCTGCGCATGTTGCCGCTGCTCAAGTACCTGCGCGAAGAACTGCTGATCGTGATGGGCACCGCGTCGTCCGACGCGGTGTTGCCGCAGATCATGCGTAAACTGGAACACCTGGGCATCGGCAGCTCCACCGTGGGCCTGGTGATTCCCACCGGCTATTCGTTCAACCTCGACGGTTTTTCCATCTACCTGACCCTGGCTATCGTGTTTATCGCCAACGCCACCGGCACACCGCTGTCGATGACCGACTTGCTGACCATCCTCCTGGTATCGTTGATCACCTCCAAGGGCGCCCATGGCATTCCAGGCTCGGCGCTGGTGATCCTGGCGGCAACGCTCACAGCGATTCCGGCGATTCCGGTGGTCGGCCTGGTGTTGGTGCTGGCCGTGGACTGGTTCATGGGCATCGGCCGTGCGCTGACCAACCTGATCGGCAACTGCGTGGCCACCGTGGCGATTGCACGCTGGGAAAAAGACATTGATATCCAGCGCGCCAACAAGGTGCTCGACGGCCAGCAAGGCTATGCCTTCCAGGCCAAGAAGCCGGTACTGCCGGCGCATCAGGAGTTCTAGGACAACACCCATCCAATGTGGGAGCTGGCTTGCCTGCGATAGCGGTGGGTCAGCGTCAACTGTAGTGCCTGACACTCAGTCATCGCAGGCAAGCCAGCTCCCACTTTGGACCTTCGCCAGACTGAATACTGTATGAGCAACATCAAGGAGCCTTCGACGTGATCAGCACTTCAACCGTCGTCAATTCAGTGGTAGAAAAACTGCGCGCCGCCTTGGCGCGAGGCCAGTGGCGCCGCGGTGAAATGCTGCCCGGTCAACGCGAACTGGCCGAACAGCTAGGTATCAGCCGCCCGAGCCTGCGCGAAGCGGTAATCGTGCTGGAGACCCTCGGCCTGGTGCGCTCCATGCCCGGCAAAGGCGTGGTCGTGCTGGAAACCAGCGTCAGCGAGCCGCAATCGAGCGACGCCGTGGCCGATGCCAGCCTCGAGGACATCCTGCAACTGCGCTACACCCTCGAACCCTTCATCGTCGGCCTGGTGGCCCAGTCCATCAGCAGCAAGGAAATCGGCCAACTGCGCCTGACCCTGATGGACATGCGCGAGGCCCTCGATGCCGGCGATGCCGAAGCCGGCATGAACGCCTATATCGACTTCCATGAAGAATTGTTCGCCCTGACCTCCAACCCGATCTTCCAGAACGTGGTGCAGCAAACCAGCACCGCGCTCAAACAAAGCGCCCAGGTACTGCGCAACTCGCCTGAACACCTGGCCGAACGCCTGCAAGAGAACGAGGCCGTGGTACGCGCCATCCGCAACAAGAACAGCGCCCTGGCCAGTGCCGAAATGCGTCGGCACATCCTGCAGGAAGGCCTGCGCATGGGCATTCGCTTGAATATCCCGGACGACCATCTGGGCAGTTGATTTTCGGAGACCGGCCATGAACGCTCACGCCCTGCAACGCGACTCCACCCTCACGTCCCTACGCTGGACGCCCGAAAAAAAGCCCTCGGTGGACGATATCTACCCACGCTTGTTCGACGCCATTCTTGAGCAACGCATTGCGCCCGCCAGCCGCTTCACCGAAGAAGGCCTGGGCGAACTCTTTGGCGTGAGCCGCAGCGTGATTCGCCGAGTGCTCGCCAAGTTGTCCCATCAGCAAGTGGTCATCCTGCGCCCCAACCAGCGCGCCCAGGTCGCCGCGCCGGATGCCCAGCACACACGGCAGATTCTGGAAGCACGGCGTCTCACCGAAATGACCGTGGTGCAACTGGCCTGCGCCCAAGCCACAGCGATGCAGATTCGCCAACTGCGTGAGCTGATTGCACAGGAGCGCGACGCCATTGAGCGTGACCAGCGGGGGCCGGCGATCCGGTTTTCGGGAGAGTTTCATCTGCAACTGGCGCACATGGCAGGCAATGCGCCGTTGGCGCAGTTTCTCAACAGCCTGGTGCCGTTGACGTCGTTGATCATTGCGCAATTTGAAACGAAGGCCTGCACGTACTGTGCGTGGCAGGAGCATGTGGCGATTGTGGATGCGATTGAACAACGCGACTCAACCACCGCAGTAGCGCTGATGACGCAACACCTGGATCACCTAGAGCGCAAATTACTCAAACACCATTGAGTCGGAGTGTACGAAGATCAAACGTGGGAGCGGGCTTGCTCGCGAATGCGGTGCCTCAGACACGTATGTGTTAACTGACTCACAGCATTCGCGAGCAAGCCCGCTCCCACACTTGCCCCTCGTTGTTTGATAAATGGTGTTCCAATAAAAAGCCCCCGCATCTCACGATGCGGGGGCTTTTGGTTTAGCGAGTCATCAAGCCGGTTGCAACACCGACTGTCCACTCAACGCCAGGTCCAGCAACTCACGGTTGGCCACCGCATACATGGCGTAGTCCGTGCCCACTGCGGCACGAATTTCCACCATCATGGCACGCCAGCGATCCGCCATGTCCTGATGCTGCTCAAGCCACAGGGCCACGCGGGCTTCCATGTCTTGTGGTGCATCGGCCATTTGCAGGACCGAAATGGTGATCGCCCGTTGCTGCCAGTCCACGTCATCGCGGAAGGCTTCGCGGGCCTGGGCCTGCCAGTTGTTGGCAACCGGCAGATCACTGATCTGCTGCAGGTACCATGGCAAGTCCAGGGCGCTGCCCACGGCGAAGTAAGCCTTGGCCACTTCGGCGGCGTCATGCCCGGTCACGTCGGCGGCTTCGATGATCGGCAGCAAGGTGTACAGGTGGGTAGTGCCTGCAACCATGCGCGCCAACAACTCTGGTACGCCGGCCTGGGTATAGGCCTGGTAGCGGTTCTGCCAGCCTTCGCGGGTCGGGCCTTCCAGCAGTTCGTCGAGCTTGAGGCCCAGCGCCGCCAGGTGCGGACCGAAGTGCGCGGTGTCGCGCCCGGCGTCTTGCTCGTTGCGACGGCTGCGCAAGAACCAGCGCGTAGCACGACGGCCCAGGCGCATCAGTTCATCCATGAGCTCCAGTTGCACGTCAGCGGAAACCTGGTGGTCCAGGGCTTCAATCTGACGGAACCAGTGCGGGAGATGGAAGATGTCCCGCACGATCACATACGCGCCCGCCACGTTCGCTGGGCTCATACCGGTCGACTCTTTGAGTCGCTGCACGAAGGTGATGCCCATGTGGTTGACCAGGTCGTTGGCGATCTGGGTGCTGACGATCTCGCGCTTCAGACGATGGCGACGCATGGCTTCGCCGAACTTGGCCACCAGGCTCGGTGGGAACGCGGTCTCCATGTCACGGGTCAGGTACTCATCATCCGGTACCAGCGACTTGAGCAACGCTTCCTTGAGGTCGATCTTGCTGTACGAGATCAGTACCGACAGTTCCGGACGGGTCAAGCCCTTGCCGGCAGAGGCGCGTTCAGTAAGCTGTTCCTCGGTCGGCAGGTACTCGATGGCACGGTCCAGCTTGCCACGGCCTTCCAGGTCGCTCATCAGGCGCTTGTACTCGGCAGCACGCTCGTAAGCCTTGCGCGCGGCCAGGGACAGGGCCTGGGTCTGCTTGTAGTTGTTGCCCAACACCAGGTTGCCAACTTCGTCGGTCATGCTCGCCAGCAGTTGGTTGCGCTGCTTGTCGGTCATGTCACCGGCCTGCACCACTTCGTTGAGCAGGATCTTGATGTTCACTTCGTGGTCGGAGCAATCCACGCCACCGGCGTTGTCGATGAAGTCGGTGTTGGAACCGCCGCCATTGAGACCGAATTCCACACGGCCCAGTTGGGTCATGCCCAGGTTGCCGCCCTCGCCCACCACCTTGCAGCGCAGTTCGTTGCCGTTCACGCGCAGCGCGTCGTTGGCCTTGTCGCCCACGTCGGCATGGCTTTCGGTGCTGGCCTTGACGTAGGTACCGATACCGCCGTTCCACAACAGGTCCACCGGCGCCTTGAGCAAGGCGTTGAGCAGTTCGGTCGGGGTCAGCTTGTCGGCCTGGATGTCGAAGCGTTCTTTCATCTGTGGCGAGATGGCAATGCTTTTCGCGCTGCGCGAGAAGATACCGCCACCTTCGGACATGATGCTGGTGTCGTAGTCGGTCCAGGCCGAACGCGGCAGTTCGAACAAACGCTTGCGCTCGACGAAGCTGGTGGCCGGGTTCGGGTTCGGGTCGACGAAGATATGCAGGTGGTTGAAGGCTGCGACCAGTTGCAGTTTGTCCGACATCAACAAGCCGTTACCGAACACGTCACCGGCCATATCGCCGACGCCTACCACAGTGATGCTGTCTTCCTGCACGTTGATGCCGCGCTCACGGAAGTGACGCTGTACACCTACCCATGCGCCCTTGGCGGTGATGCCCATTTTCTTGTGGTCGTAACCAGCCGAACCACCGGAGGCGAACGCATCGCCCAGCCAGAAGCCATAGTCGATGGCAATGCCGTTGGCGATGTCGGAGAAGGTTGCAGTGCCCTTGTCCGCCGCTACCACCAGGTACGGGTCATCGTCGTCATGACGCACGACGTTGGCCGGCGGCACCAGGGCGCCGTCTTTCAGGTTGTCGGTGATGTCCAACAGGCCGGAGATGAAGATGCGGTAGCAGGCGATGCCTTCGGCCGCGATCTCGTCCCGGCTGCCGCCCAATGGCAGGCGACGCGGCAGGAAGCCGCCCTTGGCGCCCACCGGCACGATTACCGAGTTCTTCACTTGCTGGGCTTTTACCAGGCCAAGCACTTCGGTGCGGAAGTCTTCTTCACGGTCAGACCAGCGCAGGCCGCCACGAGCGACGTTGCCGAAGCGCAGGTGCACGCCCTCGACCCGTGGCGAGTACACGAAGATTTCAAACTTCGGCACTGGCTTGGGCAGCTCGGGGATGGCACGCGGGTCGAACTTGAAGCTGAAGTACGACTTGTTCTGGCCGTTGGCATCGGTCTGGTAGAAGTTGGTGCGCAGGGTGGCCTTGATCAGGTCCAGGTAGCGACGCAGGATGCGGTCTTCGTTGAGCACCTGAACGTCGTCCAGAGCCGTGAGAATCGCTTGTTCCAGGCGTTGCTGCTTGTCTTCCAGGTCGTCGGCAGTAAGCTTGCGCGCCAGGTAGAAGCGGGTCTTGAACAACCGGGTCAACTCGCGGGCGATGTCGGTGTGGTTGTTCAGGGTGCTGGCGATGTAACCCAGGTCGAAGCCCAGGCGAATCTGCTTCAGGTAACGGGCATAGGCACGCAACAGCGCCACGTCGCGCCATGGCAGGCCGGCGGTGAGGACCAGGCGGTTGAACGCATCGTTCTCGGCATCGCCATGCACGATGTGCACGAACGCATCCTGCAGGGTGTCGTTGAGCTGTTGGATATCCAGGTTCACGCCTTCGGCGGCGATGAACGCAAAGTCATGGATCCAGAACTCACGGCCATTGGCATGGCGCAGGCGATACGGAAACTCACCCAGCACGCGCAGGCCGAGGTTTTCCAGGATCGGCAGTACGTCGGACAGCGCCAGCGGGGTGTCAGCGTGGTAGAGCTTGCAATGCAGCTCACGCTGACCGGAGACCTGGCCCAGCGGCTGATAGAAGCTCATCACCAGCGGGTTGGCTTCGGTCAGGCTGTTGAGGTGCTGCATGTCGACCACAGCCGAATGCGCAGCGAAACGCTCGCGGTAGCCGGCCGGGAAGCCCTTAGGGAAGTCCGCCAGCACGTTGGTGCCCTGGGCTTCGCCGAAGCTTTCCACGACCAGACTGGCGTAGTCGTCCTGCCAGCTGCGGCAGGCCTGCACCACTTCTTTTTCCAGTTGCAGCGGGTCGATGTCCAGGCGGTTCTTCGGGTCAACTCGCAGAATCAGTTGCACACGGGCAAGGACGGACTCGGAGAAGAAGGTCCAGAACTCGCAGTCCGAGGCCTTCAGACGGTCCATCAGCACTTGCTGGATCTTCTGGCGCACTTCGGTGGAGTAGATGTCGCGTGGCACGTACGCCAGGCAGTAGCAGAAACGACCGTAGGGGTCTTTGCGCAGGAACACGCGGATCTTGTTGCGCTCCTGGATCTGCACGATGGACATCACGGTGCTGAACAGCTCGTCGACTGGAGTCTGGAACAGGTCGTCACGGGGCAATACTTCCACCACCTGGGCAAGCTCTTTACCCAGGTGCGCCTTGGCCTGGAAGCCCGAACGACGTTCGATTTCCGCGACCTTGCGGCGGATGTAAGGGATCACCCGCACGCTTTCGCCGTACACCGAGGAGGTGTACAGGCCCATGAAACGGTGTTCCTTGATGACCTTGCCGTCGGCGCTGATCTCGCGGATCGACACGTAGTCAGGGTAGGCCGGACGGTGCACGCGGCTTGGGTGGGCGGCCTTGGCGAACGACAGTACGGTCGGCTCGCGCAGGTAGGCCACCGCGTAGTCCTCGATGCGCAGGTCTTCGGCGGTGAGGCCGGCGCGCAGCAGCTTGGTCAGACCGAGGAAGGAGCTGGCGTCATATTCGATATGACCGCCGTCCGCCTCGTCACGTACCACGAACTCTTCGTAGCCCAGGAAGGTGAAGTGGTTGCCCACCAGCCATTCGAGGAAGTTCTTGATCTCGGCTTTTTCTTCGCCGTCGATGGCGAACGCGCTGGCGTCGATACCGGCGAGCAGGTCCTGAACCTTGGCTTTCATCGGTTCGAAATCGGCCACGGCTACGCGCACTTCGCCCAGTACCTGCTCAAGCTCTTTGCTCAGCACGTTCAGTTCGGCGGCGTTGGCGCAGCGGTCGATCTCCAGGTACATCAGCGATTCTTGCAGGATGCCGTCGCCCTGGGTGCCCTTGGGCAGGATTTCCAGCAGCTCGCCCTTGTTGCCACGACGCACGCTGAGCACGGTGGTTTGCAAGGTATGGATGCTGTAGCCACGGCGATTCAGCTCGGTGCGTACCGAGTCGACCAGAAAGGGCAGGTCATGGTGCAGCACTTCGACCGCAGTATGCGTCGATTGCCAGCCATGACGCTCATAATCGGGGTTGTAGACCCGCACTTGCGGTTGGGTGTGATCAAAGCGCTCAAGCAGGCGCCAGGCAGACAGGGTGCAACCGGCCAGGTCGGAAAGGCGACGCTGGGTCAGTTCGTCCAGAGAAATGATGCCGAAGAATTGCTCAGCGAACAGCGCCACTTGTGGCAGTGCCTGTTCGCTGATGTGCTGCGCCAGTGCCGCTTGCAGTTGGTGCTGGAAGTCGGCCTTGCTGGCTGCGGTGAAGAACGCCATCTGTGGTACTCCGCTTGGGCTTGTTATTGATGAAAGCGTCGCGTGTTATCCCCTTGCGGGGAGACCGTCAGCTCTGTTCGCTGGTGTGCTGACAAGCACCTTAAACGAATCAGGGTGACAGGTGGGTGAAGCTGGACAGGACAGTCAGGTCACATACAACTTCCATACGGCATGCCGTTGGCCAGATGACGATACGACGGGCAGGTCAGGCGCCTGGCACAGGGCACATCCGTTGCGCAGCTTAACGAGTGTAGGAAGAACGCTGCTTGCGACGCTGCGACATATTCGGTCATCGGTAAGCAGGGTGTCGGTTGCAACTTGGGCAACCTCGGATTTTCGGTAGAAAATCTTGCTACTTTGCACACCATCAGTACCAGAAATGACCGATCCGGCCCGTCAGGTCATGCACAAGTTCCGACACAGGATGAAGCACAAAATTCGCCGCAGTGGCACAATTGCCCTCCCCAACACAGGATTGCCCCATGCTGCAGCTGAAAACCGACGCCCTGATGGCCACTCCGTGCGACGACGAAGAAGACAACATGGCCATGCTTTGCTGTCACGGCAAGAACGGCGAAATGTTCATGCTCACCCGTTACCCGGATGAAGATGAAGTGGAGCTGACCTGGGATTACGAGCCTTCGACCCTCGATGGGCTGAAAGTGACGTTGGGCGACACCACCTTATTGATCGAACTGGCGGCCGGCGATGCAGATGCCTTGGGCGGCAAGGACCAGTTGGAGATCACCCACAGCACCGCTGCGGCAGACATGGCCGAAGTGCAGGAAACGCTGCAGAACATCCTCACAGGCACCGGCACTTTCATTCGGATCTGAATGCACCGAAGACCCCACGTGGGAGCTGGCTTGCCTGCAATGCAGGCGGTGGGGTCTTTCAGCCAGACCGAGTTGAGGCCATCGCAGGCAAGCCAGCTCCCACAGTGACCGTGCTTTACCAGCCCAGACGCTTGCTATCCCATGGGTTTTGCTAAAAATACCCATCAAGCCGTTAGTCGCCGCACCCCGCGATGCATTAAAGTAAACGCCCCAGGCCCGGTGTTCTGTCACAAAACCCAGGCTCATCTTTCCAGGAACCGTCATCGATGGAACATCGTGAAGCGCTGCTTGCGCTGCGAACCTTTCTTTCTACGCAGATTCTCGGCCAGGAAAAACTCATCGATCGCCTGCTGATCGCCCTGCTCGCCGACGGCCATATGCTGGTCGAAGGCGCACCGGGGCTGGCCAAGACCAAGGCGATCAAGGAGTTGGCCGAAGGGATCGAAGCACAGTTCCATCGTATTCAGTTCACCCCCGACCTGCTGCCCGCCGACATCACCGGCACTGAGATCTATCGCCCGGAAACCGGCAGTTTCGTATTCCAGCAGGGGCCGATCTTCCACAATCTGGTACTGGCCGACGAAATCAACCGTGCCCCGGCCAAGGTCCAGTCGGCCTTGCTTGAAGCGATGGCTGAGCGTCAGGTCAGCGTAGGCCGCAGCACCTATGAGCTGTCGCCGCTGTTTTTGGTGATGGCCACGCAGAACCCCATCGAACAGGAAGGCACCTACCCGCTGCCCGAAGCGCAGCTCGACCGGTTCCTGATGCACGTCAAGATCGGCTTCCCGGACGCCGCCGTCGAGCGCCGCATCCTGCAGCAAGCCCGCGGCGAAGCACTCAATGGCGAAACCAAGCCCGAGCGGCGCGTCAGCCAACAGGCGATCTTTGCCGCCCGCAAGGAAATCCTCGGCCTGTACATGGCTGATGCCGTGGAGGAATACCTGGTGCAACTGGTGATGGCCACGCGCACCCCGTCCAAATTCGACCCGGAAATGGCCGAGTGGATCGCCTATGGCGCCAGCCCCCGTGGTTCCATCGCCCTGGACCGTTGCGCCCGTGCCCATGCCTGGCTGGCTGGCCGCGATTTTGTCAGCCCCGAAGATATCCAGGCGGTGCTGTTCGACGTGCTGCGTCACCGCATCATCCTGTCGTTCGAGGCCGAAGCCGCCGGTGTCGACCAGGACCGCGTGGTGCAACGCATTCTCGACGTCGTTGCCGTCGCTTGAAGTCGATGAACGCAAGCGATGGTATCCGCGTAACCCTCAGTGAATTGATTGAGATGCGCCACCGCGTGCGTGAGGTGCAGTTGTTCTCCATGCCTGGCCAGCGTAGCCCGCTGGTGGGCCTGCATCACTCCAAGCTGCGCGGGCGTGGCGTCGATTTCGACCAGGTGCGCGTGTACCAGGCCGGCGACGACGTGCGCACCATCGACTGGCGCGTGACGGCGCGTACCCAGGAGCCGCACACCAAGCTGTTCCACGAAGAGCGCGAACGGCCGATTTTCATCATGGTCGAGCAAAGTTGCCGGCTGTTTTTCGGCTCGGGGCAAATGTTCAAGTCGGTGCTCGCCGCCCAGGCCGCCAGCCTGATCGGCTGGGCCGCCCTGGGCCATAACGACCGGGTGGGCGGGCTGGTGTTCGGCGACAATGAGCACTACGAGATCAAGCCACGGCGCAGCAAGCAAAGCCTATTGCAACTGCTTAACCGGCTGGTGCGGGTCAACCAGAGCCTGGATACCGAGCGTCAGCCGGAAGCGGATGCCCTGGGCATGGCCTTGCGCCGTGGCCGCGAGGTACTGCGCCCGGGCAGCCTGGTGGTGGTGATCTGTGATGAACGCGCCCTCACCGAAGGCGCCGAGCAACAGCTGAGCCTGCTGGCGCGCCATTGCGACCTGCTGTTGTTGCCAATCTCCGACCCGTTGGACCACGCCCTGCCCGCCGCCGGGCTGCTGCGTTTCGCACAAAGAGGTGCGCAACTGGAACTGGACACACTGAACATCGACCTGCGCCAGGCCTACAAGGCCCAGGCCGAAGCGCGTATCGCCCGCTGGGAACTGCTCGCGCAGAAGCTGCGGCTTTTGTTGATGCCCTTGAGCACCCAGAGTGAAATGGTCGAGCAACTGCGCGAATACCTCAACCCGCAACGCCCGGTTAAAAAACCATGAGCAGCCTGGACCAACTGCAACCGCTGATCGCCCCGCCCGCCATTGGCTTCTGGCCACCTGCGCCGGGCTGGTGGCTGTTGCTGCTGGTGATCCCACTGCTCGGTTGGGGCTTGTGGTGGCTGCGTCGTTTCCTGCCGGCCCGCCGCCCCGTGGCCCGTGCCGAACAACCGCTGGACCCGTTGCGTATCGCCGCCCTGGCCGAGTTGGCGTTGATGCCCAAGCCCTACGACGGAGCGCCAGCGGGCGCCTGGTTGCAGCAACTCAACGGCCTGCTCAAGCGCCTTTGCCGTAACGACTACCCTTATAGCCAGAGCCACACCCTCAACGGGCGCAAATGGCTGGCCTTCCTGGATAACCGCTGCCCCGCCGCCGGCCTGACGCGCTGGATGGTGTTGGTGGAAGGCGCCTACAAGCCCGAATGCAAGCTCGACGACAAAGCCATCGCCGGTCTTACCCAAGCCGTCGACACCTGGATTCGCAAACATGTTTGAGTTCGCCTGGCCGTGGATCTTCGCCCTGTTGCCACTGCCCTGGATCATGCGCCTGGTGCTGCCCGTGGCCGACAGCGGCGAACCGGCGCTCAAAGTCAGTTACCTCAGTGACCTGGAAGGCTTGGCCCGCCGTCGTGCCCGGGTCAACCTGCCCGGCTGGCGCCAGCAAGCCCCATTCGTGGTGCTGTGGCTGCTGCTGTTGACCGCCGCCGCCCGCCCGCAATGGCTGGGCGAACCCTTGCCGATTGCTGCCAGCGGCCGGGATTTGCTGGTGGCGGTGGATGTCTCCGGCTCCATGGACTTTCCCGACATGCATTGGCAGGACGAAGACGTCAGCCGCCTGGCCCTGGTCAAGCACCTGCTGGGAGACTTTCTGGAGGAGCGTGAAGGTGACCGCGTGGGCCTGATCCTGTTCGGCAGCCAAGCCTACCTGCAAGCGCCCCTGACCTTTGACCGCCGCACCGTGCGCACCTGGCTGGATGAAGCGCGCATCGGCATTGCCGGCAAGAACACCGCCATCGGCGACGCCATCGGCCTGGCCCTCAAGCGTCTGCGCCAACGCCCGGCGCAAAGCCGTGTGCTGATCCTGGTCACCGACGGCGCCAACAACGCCGGGCAGATCGACCCGTTGACCGCCGCGCGCCTGGCTGCCGAGGAAGGCGTAAAAATCTACCCCATCGGCATCGGTGCCGACCCCGAGCAAACCGGCTCCCTGGGCATCCTTGGCGTAAACCCGAGCCTGGACCTCGACGAACCGGCGCTCAAGGCACTGGCCGAGGCCACCGGCGGCCAGTATTTCCGCGCCCGGGACGGCGAGGAACTGCTAAAGATCAAGGACACCCTCGACACCCTTGAACCCGTGG
>NZ_MPBM01000004.1:0-27339 GCF_001907715.1 Pseudomonas sp. BTN1
GGCTAAACCGGCATCCCTGCCGGTTTACCCCCCAAATCCCTGTCGAATTCCGGCCAGCGTGGTTTGACGGGGCGCTTCAGATCAAGAGCAAGATCAAGAGTGGCTCGCTTCGCATCGTGGTTACCGTTGAGCTTACAGAGTTATGTAGATGCCTATGCTGCGATAGCGGTGGCTCAGTAAAAGATTCAGTGACTGACACACCGCCATCGTAGGCAAGCCCGCTCCCACATGGGTTTTGTGTTGGCTGGAAGAGGGGGGTTACTTGCCGCCCGTAATCTGCTTCACCAGCTGCGCATGCCCCTTCACATCATCCGCCCGGGAAATGGCCTGAATCACCAGCAAATGGTTGCCCGAACCACCCAGGAATGTGGAGTTCAAGGTCTTGCCACCACCTTGGGTGGCGCTGCTGTCCACTTGGCGCAGGCCCAGGCCCTTGTAGGTGAGTTTCTTCTCGCCCAGTTTCTTGAAGTCAGGCAGGGCAGCGCTCTGGTCCTTGACGAAATCGGCCACGGCGCCGTCTAGGAACTGCGGGTCGTTATCCTGGATAGTTGCCCCATCGTTGCGCACGGTTTCGGCGACGATCACCACACTTTTCGTCGTTGAGTTAGCGTACAGGGTGCCTTGGGTGTCAGCGGTGCCGTCTTGCGCTGTGCCGGAGGGCAGGGTGTCGGCGCTGTAGGCCTTGGGCAGTTTGAAGGTGAACTTGCCACCCAAGGTGGAGATGGTCTGGGTGGTGGGCTTTGCAGCAGCGAATACGCTGCCGGCGGTGAGCGCGAGGGCCAGCAGCATTGCGGTCTTGGTGAACGTGGCCATGAAGCACTCCGGGGATGAACGAAATTGCGGCGTATTCTGTCAGAAAATTCGCAATCTCGTTCATCGGCCCCGTCACACTTTGTCGGAAGACTCTTCCTCAAGCCTGTCCATTTCAAACAGGCGCGCCAGTTCCGCACGGGCTTCCTGGGCGGTTTGCATGACCTTGGCCGCGTCGTCGTACACCGCGTGTTGGGCGGCGAGTACCTGCTGGTCGTGGGTCTTGAAGCGGTTGATGCGCGCATCGGCCTGGGCCTGGCTCAAACCGAGGCCGACCAGGGTGCGGCGGCTCATTTCCAGGCTGGAGTAGAAGGTTTCGCGCACCGGTGAAGCGTCCAGGTCCACCAGGCGGTGTACGTGCTGGCGGTTACGCGCACGGGCGATGATCTTCATGTGCGGGTAGAGGTTGCGCACCAGCTCGGCGGTCTTGATGTTGATCTCTGGGTCGTCCATGGCGATCACGAAGAATTCCGCCTGATCGACTTTGGCCGCGTGGAGGATTTCCGGGCGTTGGGGGTCGCCGTAGAACACCGGCATACCGCCGAAACTGCGGGTCAGCTCGATGGTTTCCACCGAGGTGTCGAGGGCGATGAACGAGATGTTCTGCGCGCGCAGGATGCGCGCCACGATCTGGCCCATGCGGCCCATGCCGGCGATGACCACGCGGGGCGCATCGCTTTCGATGGCGCGGTATTCCTCGGGTACTTCCACCGGCTTGACCTTGGGCTTGAACAGCTTCGGGCACACCAGCAACAGCAGCGGGGTCACGGCCATGGACAGCGTGATGGTGAGTACCAGCACGTCGTACAGCTGCGGTTCGAACAGGCCCTGGTCGCGGCCGATCTTGAACACCACAAAGGCGAACTCACCCCCCGCCGCCAGCACCACGCCCAGGCGTAAAGCGCTCTCGCGGTTGAGGTCGCCCACCATTCGCCCGACGGCGTACAGCAGCGGCAGCTTCAAGCCGATCAGCAGCAGGGTCAGGCCGATCACCACCAGCGGTGTGCTGAGCAGCAGACTGAGGTTGGCGCCCATGCCCACGCTGATAAAAAACAGCCCCAGCAGCAGGCCCTTGAACGGCTCGATCTGGGATTCCAGTTCGTGGCGGTATTCCGAATCCGCCAGCAGCAGGCCGGCGAGGAAGGCCCCCAAGGCCATGGACACGCCCACCAACTCCATCAGCCAGGCGGTGCCGATCACCACCAGCAACGCGGTGGCGGTGGACACTTCGCGCAGGCCGGTCTTGGCCACGATGCGAAACACCGGGCGCAACAGGTAGCGCCCGCCGATGATCACCACGGCGATGCTGCCCAGGATCTGCAGCACATGTTGCAGGCCTTGGGCCTCGGTGGTCGGATGATCGCTGCCGGCCAGCAACGGCACCATGGCGATCAGCGGGATGGCGGCGATGTCCTGGAACAACAGGATGGCAAAGGCCAGGCGCCCGTGGGGTTGGTTGAGTTCCTTGCGTTCGGCCAGGCTTTGCAGGCCAAACGCCGTGGAGGATAGTGCCAGGCCAAGGCCCAGCACGATGGCGCTGTTCCACGACTGGCCAAACAGCCACAGCGCGACCGCGCCCATCACCACACCGGTGAGCAGGACCTGGGCCAGACCGACGCCGAACACCGCCTTGCGCATCACCCATAAACGTTTGGGTGACAATTCCAGGCCGATGATGAACAGCAACAGCACCACGCCCAGTTCAGAAAACTGCGCCACGCTTTGCGGGTTGCCGATCAGGCCGAGTACTGACGGGCCGATGATCACACCGGCGAACAGATAGCCCAGCACCGCGCCCAATTGCAGGCGCTTGGCCAGGGGCACGGTCAGCACGGCGGCGAACAAGAACACCACGGCTGCTTGTAACAGGTTGCCTTCATGGGGCATTACGAACTCCAGCATTTGCATCGATCAACGGTAGGAGCGAGCTTGCTTGCGAAGAACGCAAGGGCACCGCGTTGTGTCTGGTTTGTCGCGTCATCGTTGAGGATTTTCGCGAGCAGGCTCGCTCCTACGGTGGGGAGGATAGGGCGCTATTAGAGCGCTTTTTCACATTTTGAAACTTGTATTTTTGTCGCGACAGTCAATGGATGTTGGCGCTCATCCCATTTTTACGCCGGTTTTACGAAAGTATTAATACCATTTAATTCAATGGCTTTCGCGCAGGTCTACTAACGTTTCGAAAAACTGAACCAGTAGTCACCACGGTCAGGTGTTTCGAATTCGATGCGTGTGGATCGTTGAAACAAGGCGTGCACGCAGTCACGGATGAAAGGCTTGGACCACAAGGAGTAGAACGTGGATAGAAGACTTGCGACTGCCGCTTTACCTCGTATTTCTGCGCTTTCTCTTGCGATCCGCCTGGGCGTAGCCGGGCTGGTGATGGGGCTGGCGAGCCCGGATGTGTTCGCCGCCTGTAGCCCGGCGAGTCCCACCGCTGGAGCGACGGTGACCTGTACGGGTGTGCCGACATTGCCGCTGTTTCTCAATACCTTCAGCAGTGCAGTCAACAGCCTGACGGTCAACGTCAACGCGGGGGCGCAGCTCAATGCGACGTTGGGCGGTAAAGCACTGACCCTGACCGGCAACAATACGACGTTGAACAACTCAGGCACCATTGACCCGGCACTTCTCGGATTGGTTTCGGTGCTGAGCGGTGGCGTAGTGATCGGCAACACGGCAGCCAGCGCATTGAACATCACCAACAGCGCCTCCGGCATCATGCGCGGTACTGGCGCATTGCTGGGGCTGAACCTGGCCTCGCTGGACGGCATGGCCCTGAACGCCACCAACGGCGCAGGCGGCACCACCACGATCGTCAACAACGGGGTCATTGGTTCTTCTTCTTTGCTCGGCCTGTCGCTGCTCACTTCCGATACCCCGGTGGTGGCCGTGCAGGGTGGCGGGCAGGTCAATATGACGAATAACGGCACCCTGACCGGGCGCGTGGCGTTCGAGAGCTCCACTACAGGGAACACGTTCCGCAACACCGGCACTATCTCTGGCGGTGTGTCGATGGGGGCCGCCAGTACCAACACCTTTACGGCAGTCACGGGCTCGCAAGTGACCAACGGCGGCGGCCTCGGCTTAAGCCTTGGCGGACTGATCGGCGTGAACCTGACGTTCGCCCCCACCGGCCAGGTGGACGGCGGCGCAGGCGGCAGCAACTCGCTTATCCTTGAAAACACGACGGGCGTGGGTGGTGGCAGTACAGGCACCGGCACGGCTTCAAGCGCCAACTATGTCAACTTCAACAACCTGGCCATCAATAGTGGCACCTGGACGTTGCAGGGGCCGTTGGTCAGCGGCAGCACTACGCTCAATGGCGGTGTGGCGCAATTCAATAACAACGCGACATTTGGCAGCGGTGTGCTCACGTCTAACGGCGGCGCTATCGAGGCCACCGGCAACGGCTTGACACTGGCCAACCTGATGACCCTGGGTACCGGTGGTTTAACGGTACAGGGCGCCTCGACCGGGTTGACCCTGAGTGGTGTGATCTCGGGCGCCGCGGGTGTGAGCAAAGCGGGTACCGGCGAATTGATCCTCAGTGGCACCAACACCTTCCAGGGTGGTACCACCTTGAACGCCGGCACGCTTACATTGGGCAATGCCGCAGCGCTAGGTACCGGTGCCTTGACCGTGGCGGGTGCAGGTACTTTGCAGAGCAATGCTGCGCTGACAACCAGCAATGCGATTACCTTGAACGCCAATCTGACCGTAGACGGCGTGAACCCGCTGACCCTTGGCGGGGTTGTCAGCGGTGGTTCCGGGTTGATCAAGGAGGGCGTATCGAGCCTGGCGCTTACGGGCAACAATACTTACACCGGCGCCACGGCCCTCAACGCCGGTTCGCTGGTGGTTGGCTCCAATACTGCACTCGGCGCCAGTGCGTTGAACGCCTCGGCGGGTACCACGTTGGATGCCAGTGCAGCAGTGAGCCTGGGCAATAACCTCAACCTGGGCGGTAACCTGACCCTTGGCGGCAGCAACGCGCTGACCCTTGGCGGTGTGGTGGCGGGCCTTGGTGGGTTGATCAAGAACGGCCCGGCGGATCTGATCCTCAATCAAGCGAACACTTATCTGGGCAACACGGCACTCAACAGCGGCAAGCTGGTGATTGGCGCTACCGGTGCCTTGGGTGCGGGTACGTTGAATGCAGCCACAGGCACGACCCTGGACGCCAGCACCAATGCCACGCTGACTAACGCGATCAACCTGGCCGGTAACCTTGGAATCGGTGGCAGCGCCAACCTGACCCTGGGCGGCACAGTCAACGGTGCAGGCAGCCTGACCAAGAACGGCACAGCCGGCCTGACACTGAGCGGCAGCAATAACTTCCTGGGTGGCACCACGCTGAATGCCGGCACGCTGACCGTCGGCAGCAACACGGCGCTTGGCCTGGGCAACTTGACCGTCGGCGGCGCCGCAACCCTGGACAGCACCTCGGCGGTGGCGTTGGGCAATGGTATTGCCCTCAACGCCGGGCTGACCGTCGGCGGCACCAATGGGCTGACCCTGGGCGGTGTGGTCAGCGGCGCGGGTGCGCTGATCAAGGATGGCCTGGCCAACCTGACCCTTAACGGCACCAACACGTTCACCGGTGGCACCAGCCTCAACGCCGGTACGTTGACCTTGGGCACGGCAGGCGCATTGGGCGCAGGCCCCTTGACGGTCGGTGGTGCGGCAACTCTGGATACCAGCGCGACCTTCACCCTGAGCAACGGGATTGCCTTGAATGGCGACCTGACGCTCGCGGGCAGCAATGACCTGAACCTCAGCGGCGTGCTCAGCGGCGCCAGTGCGCTGATCAAAAATGGCTTGGCTGACCTGACCTTGAGCGGCAACAACACTTTCACCGGGCCATTGAATATTGTCTCCGGCAGCGTCACCACCGGCAGCACCGGTGCATTGGGCAACACCTCTGGCGTCAATGTCAGCACCGGCGCCGCACTGAACCTGGGCGTCGATTCCAGCCTGGCCGGCCTCAGCGGTGCGGGTGGCGTGGCAGTCGGCGGCGGTTTGAATCTCACCGTGGGAGGGGTGAACACCAGCAGTACTTTTGACGGTGACCTCAGCGGCGCGGGCAGCTTGATTAAAGTGGGTACCGGCACGCTCACGCTCAACGGAATCAATGGCATCACCGGTAACACGGCGATCAACGCGGGCACTCTGGATGTCGATGGTTCTCTGGGCAGCGCGTTGGTCAACGTGAACAGCGGCGGCACCCTCACCGGCAGTGGCTCGCTCTTGGGTACGGCGAATATCAATAGCGGCGGGCACCTGGCGCTGGGCAGTGGCACGACCTTGTCGGCCGCTGGCCTGAACATGAGTGCCGGGGCCAGTCTGGATGTGGCGCTTGGCGCACCGTCGCTGACCTCGCTGATGAATGTCGGCGGCAACGTGAATCTGGCCGGCGACCTTAATGTGAGCGATGCCGGTGGCTTTGGCGCTGGTGTGTATCGCTTGATCAACTACACCGGCGGCTTGACCGGCGCATTGAACGTCAACACGGTGCCGCTGGGTTATGGGCTGGGTGATCTGCTGGTACAGACCTCAGTGGGCAGCCAGGTCAACCTGGTGGTAGCGGCGCCGAATATTCGTTTCTGGGACGGCAGCAACACCCTTGCCAACGGCACTGTTGACGGTGGCAACGGCACCTGGACAGCGGGGGGCACCAACTGGACCTCGGCCGACGGCCTTTCCAACCAGACCTGGGGCGGTGGCTTTGCGGTGTTCCAAGGTGCTGCGGGCACTGTCAGCGTGGATGGCGTACAAACCATCACCGGTCTGCAATTCGTCACCGATGGCTACAGCCTGGTCAATGGCACCGGTGGGCAGTTGAGCACCGGCAGCGGCAACTTCGCCGTGCGCGTCGACCCACTGGCGACTGCCACCCTCGGCGTCGATATCACCGGCGCGGGCGTGCTGAACAAACTCGATACCGGCACGCTGGTGCTCAATGGCGCCAACAGCTACACCGGCGGCACCTTGCTCAATGGCGGTACGGTGGTGGTCGGCAGCAACACCGCGCTGGGCACTGGCACGCTGACCGCTGCGGCGGGCACCACCCTGGACGGCAACGCCTCTGTAACCCTGGGCAATGATGCGGTACTCAACGGCAGCCTGACGGTCGGCGGCAGCAACGCATTGGCGCTCAATGGCGCCATCAGCGGCACCGGTGGCCTGGTCAAGAATGGCACGGCAGGCCTGACACTCGGCGGCACCAATACCTTCCTGGGCCCTGTGGCCTTGAACGCAGGCGGGCTGATCCTGGCCAGCAATACGGCGCTGGGCGCGGGCGTGTTGAACGCCGCAGGCGGTACCACCTTGGACGCCAGCACGGCGGTCGCCACCACCAACGCGATCAATCTGGCGGGCAACCTGGGCATCGGCGGCACCGCTGACCT
Source organism: Pseudomonas sp. BTN1 (assembly GCF_001907715.1). NCBI lineage: Bacteria > Pseudomonadati > Pseudomonadota > Gammaproteobacteria > Pseudomonadales > Pseudomonadaceae > Pseudomonas > Pseudomonas sp. BTN1. The sequence continues at coordinate 7,221 of NZ_MPBM01000004.1, forward strand.
GACCCTCGGCGGCGCAATCAACGGTGCAGGCAGCCTGACCAAGGAGGGCACGGCCAATCTGATCCTCAGCGGCGCCAACGCCTACCTGGGTGGCACCACCCTGAACGCCGGTACGCTGACCTTGGGCAGCGCCACCGCCCTTGGCCTGGGCAACCTCACCGTTGGCGGCGCGGCGACCCTGGATAACACGGCAGCGCTGAGTGTGGGCAATGGCGTCGTGCTTGACGCCAACCTCGCCGTCACCGGCAGCAACGACCTGACCCTGGGTGGCCTGGTCACCGGCACGGCTGGCCTGAGCAAAGACGGCGCGGCCAACCTGACCCTCAATGGCGTCAACACCTTCCAAGGCGGCACCAGCCTCAACGCCGGCACGCTGACCCTGGGCACGGCAGCAGCCCTGGGTACCGGCGCCTTGAACGTAAACGGTGCAGCTACTCTGGCCAACAGCACACCGCTGGTATTGGCCAATGCGGTCAACCTCAACGCTGGGCTGACCGTGGGCGGTCTCAACAACAACCTGACCCTGGCCGGCGTGCTGGCCGGCAGCGGCAGCCTGGTCAAAACCGGCACGGCGGATGTGAGCCTGACCGGTACTAACACCTTCAACGGCCTGTTCGATGTGCAATCAGGCAGCCTCACCACGCTGGGCAACGGAGCACTGGGTGTCGGCGCCGGGGTCAACCTGGCGAGCGGTACTTCCCTCAACCTGGGCGGTAGCGCCAGCCTGGGCGCACTCACGGGTACCGGGCTTGCAACCGTAGGCGCCGGCAGCACCTTAAGCGTCGGCAACAATAATCTGGACAGCACCTTCAACGGCGTCGTGGCAGGCCTCGGCAACCTGGCCAAAGACGGCACAGGCGCCTTGACCCTCGGTGGCCTCAGCGTGGTGACCGGGGACGCCCAGGTCAACGCCGGCAGCTTGCTCGTCAATGGTTCCCTGGCCAGCGCCAACGTGGCGGTGGGCAGTGGTGCCACCCTCGGTGGTACCGGTACTTTGTTGGGCAACGTGAGCATCGCCGATGGCGGCCACCTGGCCGTCAACTCCGGCGCGACCCTGACCACCGGTTCGCTGCTGCTCAATGCCAACGCCAACCTGGATGCGGGCCTCGGCGCGCCCGCGACGGGCGGTACGGCGCTGGTGCAGGTCAACGGCAACCTGACCCTGGACGGCACCCTCAACGTCACCGATATCGGCGGCTTCGGTGCGGGTATCTACCGCCTGATCGATTACACCGGTGGCCTGACCAACAACGGCCTGCTATTGGGCAGCCTGCCGGTGAACATCCCGGCCAGCGACCTGGACCTGCAAACCGCGATCGGCAACCAGATCAACCTGCTGGTCAACGGCAGCACCAACGTGCAGTTCTGGGACGGCAGCCAAACCACGGGCAATGGCACCATCGAAGGCGGCAGCGGCACCTGGAGTGCAGGCGGCAGCCAATGGACCGGCGTCAATGGTGCATTCAATACAGCCTGGACGCCCAACAGCTTTGCCGTGTTCCAAGGCACGGCGGGCACCGTCACGGTTGACGGCGCGCAAGCCATCACTGGTTTGCAGTTCGTCACCGATGGCTACAACCTGGCCGGCGGGGCAGCGGGCGCCCTGACCCTGTTCAATGGCGTGGGCGGCAACACCGCCGTACGTGTCGATCCAGGCGTCACTGCCACCTTGGGCGTGGCGCTTAACGGCGGCGGCACCCTGGCCAAGCTCGACACCGGCACCCTGGTGCTCAACGGCGCCAACAGCTACACCGGCGGCACTGCCCTGGATGGCGGCACCCTGGTGGTCGGCAATAACAGTGCCCTGGGCAGCGGCCTCTTGACCACCGCCAACGGCACTACCCTGGACAGCAACACCGCGGTCAGCCTGGCCAATGCACTCAACGTCAACGGCAGCCTCACCCTCGGCGGCAGCAATGCCCTGACCCTGGCCGGCACGGTGGCGGGCACGGGCAGCCTGATCAAGAATGGCATCGCCAACCTGACCCTCAGTGGCAACAACACCTATGCTGGCCCAACCGCACTCAACGCAGGCGGCCTGATCCTGGCCTCCAATTCGGCCCTGGGCAGTGGTGCCCTGAACGCGGCCGCCGGCACCACCCTCGACAGCAGCACGGCGGTCGCCCTGGCCAACACGGTGAATCTGGCCGGCAACCTGGGCATTCTGGGCACCGCCGACCTGAGCCTGAACGGCTTGGTCAGCGGTAGCGGTGGGCTGACCAAAACCGGTGCGGGCAACCTGACGCTCAACGGTGTCAATGCCTACCTGGGTGGCACGCAATTGAATGCCGGTTCCTTGACCCTAGGCAATGCGTCAGCCCTGGGCAGCGGTGCCTTGGCGGTCAATGGGGCAACCACCCTGGACACCAACACGGGGTTGGCCCTGGCCAATAACACCAGCCTGAACGCCGCGCTCACCGTCGGCGGCAGCAACGATCTGAGCCTCAACGGTGTAGTGGACGGCAGTGGTTCGTTGACCAAGGCCGGTGGCGCCAACCTGACCCTCAACGGCACCAATACCTACAGCGGCGGCACGGCCCTCAATGCCGGCACGCTGACCGTCGGCAGCACCACGGCCCTGGGCTCGGGCGCATTGACCGTCGGCGGTACGGCGACCCTGGCCAACAGCACGCCGTTGGTGTTGGCCAATGCGGTCAACCTCAATGGCGACCTCACTGTCGCAGGCAGCAACAACCTGACCCTGGCCGGTGTACTCGCTGGCAATGCAGCGCTGATCAAGAATGGCGCGGCGGACCTGCTGCTGACCGGCAACAACAGCTTCAGCGGCCCACTGACCGTGGCGGCGGGCAGCGTGACCACGACGGGTAATGGTGCGCTGGGCACCACCTCCGGCGTCACTGTCGGCAGCGGCGCCAACCTCAACCTGGGTGGCAACGCCAACCTCAACAGCCTGGCCGGCAACGGCGTGGTACAGGTGGCTGGCGGCAACACGCTGGCGGTGGGTGGCAGCAACCTGGATAACAGCTTTGGCGGTGCGCTCAACGGTGCCGGCAACCTGGATAAAAACGGCAGCGGGGTGCTCAACCTGAGCGGCACCAATGCCATCAGCGGCGCGGCCAACGTCAACGGCGGCACCTTGAATGTCACCGGTTCACTGGCCAGCGGCACAGTGGCGGTGAACAGCGGCGCAACCCTGGCCGGCAGCGGCTCATTGGCCGGCGCGGTGACCGTGGCCGACGGTGGGCACATCGGCTTGGCCACCGGCAGCACGCTGTCGGTGGGCTCGTTGGTGCTGGGTGGCAACTCGAACCTGGATGTCGGTCTCGGCACTCCGGTGCTGGGTGGCGGCACAGGCCTGCTGAATGTCGGCGGCAATCTGACCCTGGACGGCAACCTCAATGTCACTGATATCGGCGGCTTTGGCAGCGGCGTCTACAACCTTATCAACTACACCGGGGCCTTGACCGATAACGGCCTGGCTCTTGGCACACTGCCAGGCAGCGTGGTGCCGGGCGACCTGCAAGTGCAGACCGCGATCACCAACAAGGTCAACCTGCTGGTGACTGCGCCCAACACCACCGTGCAGTTCTGGGATGGCAACAGCCTGATCGGCAACGGTGCGATTGACGGCGGCAACGGCACCTGGAACGCCGGCAATACCAACTGGACCAATGTCGACGGCACCCTCAACCAAGGCTGGGCCAACAGCTTCGCGGTGTTCCAAGGCGCGGCGGGCAACGTGACGGTGGACGGTACGCAAAACATCACCGGCATGCAGTTCGTCACTGATGGCTACACCCTGGGCTCCGGCACGGCGGGCGTGCTCAACCTGGTCAATGGCGGCACCGGCAACACCGCGGTACGCGTCGACCCCAACGCCACCGCGACCCTGGGCGTGACCCTCAACGGCGCTGGCACCCTGGCCAAGCTCGACAGCGGCACCCTGGTACTCAACGGCAATAATGGCTACACCGGCGGTACCGCGCTCAATGGCGGCACCCTGGTGGTGGGTAATAACAATGCCCTGGGCACAGGCGCTCTGACGGCGGCCGGTGGTACTACCCTAGACAGCAACGCGGCGGTCAGCCTGGCCAATGCGGCCGTGCTCAACGGTGCCTTGGCGGTGGCAGGCAGCAACGCGCTGACCCTTGATGGGGTTGTCAGCGGCAGCGGCAGCCTGGTGAAAAACGGTGCGGCAGCGCTGACGCTCAATGGCGTCAACAGCTACAGCGGCGGCACTGGCCTGAACGCCGGTCAATTGATCCTTGGCAATAATGCTGCCCTGGGCAGTGGTGCCTTGACGGTCGGCGGCGCGGCGCAACTGGATGGCAGCACCGATCTGCAACTGGCCAATACCCTCAACCTGGGTGGCGCGCTGACCCTGGCCGGCAGCCACGACCTAGCCCTCAACGGCGTGGTCAGCGGCAGCGGCGGCCTGGTGAAAAATGGCAACGGCGACTTGTTGCTGACCGCGGCCAACACCTACAGCGGCGGTACCACGCTCAACGGCGGCAGCACCACGGGCAACACCACCAGCCTGCAAGGCGCTATCGCCAACAACGCGGCGTTGACCTTTGAGCAAGCCAGCGACGGCACCTACACCGGCAACCTCACCGGTACCGGTGTGTTGAACAAAACCGGCACCGGCGCGTTGTTGCTCAGCGGCAACAACACCTTTACCGGCAACACCAACGTCAACACCGGCAGCCTGCTGGTCAACGGCACCTTGAACAGCGCCGCAGTGCAAGTCGCCAGCGGCGCGACCCTCGGCGGCAGCGGTACCCTGGGCGGTGCGGTGAACATGGCTGACGGCTCGGTGCTCCAGGCCGGTGCCGCGACGCCGCTGTCGGTGGGTTCGCTGGCCTTGTCATCGGGCACCACCCTGGACTTCGCCCTCGGTGCGCCGGGTGCCTCCAGTACAGCGGTGAACGTGGCGGGCAACCTGACCCTGGACGGCACCCTCAACGTCAGCGATACCGGCGGCTTCGGTGTCGGCGTGTACCAGCTGTTCCGCTACGGCGGCAGCTTGACCGATAACGGCCTCACCTTTGGCACCTTGCCGGTGGCACTGGGCAACCTGAGCCTGCAAACGGCGCTGGCCAACCAGCTCAACCTGGTGGTGCAAACCACCCCAGGGCAGATCCAGTTCTGGAACGGCGGCACCACCAACCCCGATGGCAGCATCACCGGCGGCAGTGGTACCTGGGGCCCAGGCACCAACTGGACCGACCCCACCGGCACTCAAGGGCAGGCGTCCACCAATCAGTTCGCGGTATTTGGCGGGCAGGGCGGCACCGTGACCGTAGTTGGCAACCAAGGCTTCACTGGACTGCAAGTGCTGGACGCCGGCTACACGCTGGTCGCCGGCGCAGGCGGTAGCTTGAGCCCGACCAATGCGGCCGATGGCAGCCTGGCGCCAGTGCGCGTCAATTCCGGCGTGACCGCTCAGATTGATGCACCGCTGGTGGGAACCGGCGGCATCAACAAGCTGGATGCGGGCACCTTGCTGCTGACTGGCGCCAATACCTACACCGGCGGCACCACCGTCAGTGGCGGTACGCTGGCGGGCACCACCACCAGCCTGCGTGGCAGGATCCTCAACAACGCGCGGTTGTTGTTTACCCAGCGCACCAATGGCCAGTTCAGCGGCACCTTGAGCGGCACCGGTGCGCTGATCAAGCAAGGCGCAGGCGCGCTGTTGCTGACCGGCAACCAGCCGTTCAGTGGCACCGTGGCGGTGGAAGAGGGCGTGTTGCAAGTGGGTAACGCGGCCAACCCAGGCGCGGTGCTTGGCGGCCAAGTCACTGTGGCCAACGGTGCGGGGCTGACCGGTAACGGCAGTGTCGGTTCGCTGGTCAACAACGGCTCGGTGACGCCCGACGGTGGCAAGCTGACCGTGGCCGGCAACTTCACCAACGCCAGCACCGGTGCGCTGAACCTGGTGATCACCCCATCCACCACCGGCTCCCTGGCCGTGGGCGGCACCGCCAACCTGGGCGGCACCTTGAATGTGGTCAACCTGGCACCCTATGCCGGCGCCACCACCTACACCCTGCTGACGGCGGGCGCGGTCAACGGCACCTTTGCCACCACCAACCTGGAGAACCTGGCATTCCTCACTACCGCGTTGAACTACAGCCCAACCCAAGTGGCCCTGGCGGTCAGCCGCAACGACGTCAGCTACGCCAGCGTGGCGGCCACCGGTAACCAGCGCGGCGTAGCGGCGGCGTTGGGCACAGGCACCGCAGTCGGTGGCGCAGCGGTGCAAAATGCACTGCTTAACGGTGATGCAGCGGCGGCACGTGCGGCCTTCGACAGCTTGTCCGGCGAAATCCACGCCAGCACCGCCAGCGCCATGCTTGAAGACTCGCGTTACGTGCGTGATGCGGTCAACGAGCGCCTGCGCCAACCCGGTTGCTACCGCGAGGACGACCCGCGCAATGCCCTGGCACCCAGCGAAAACCACCTGAGCAGCGCCGGTTGCCACGGCGAGATGGTCGGTTGGATGCGCGTGCTCGGCACCTGGGGCCACATGGGCGGTGACAGCAACAGCGCCAAGCTGGACCGCAACCTCAGCGGCTTCCTGCTCGGTACCGACAAGCAAGTGGACGACGCCTGGCGCGTGGGCGTGGCCGCCGGCTATACCCGCAGCGACCTGGACGCCAAGCGCCGCAACTCCAGCGCCGATGTGGACAGCTACCACCTGATGGCCTACACCGCCTACCAGCAAGAAGCCTTCGCCGCACGCATGGGCGTGGCGTACAGCTGGCATGACGTTGAAAGCAAACGCAACGTGGCCGTCGGTGGCGAAGGCCAACGCCTCAAAGCCGATTACAAGGCACGCAGTGCGCAGGTGTTCGGTGAAGTCGGCTACACGATTCAAACCCCTACCGTGGCCCTGGAACCGTTCGCCGGCCTGGCCTACGTCAACTATGACAGCGACACCATCAAGGAAAAAGGCGGCTCGGCAGCCCTGCGTGGCGATGCCGACCAGGACATCACCTACTCGACCTTGGGCGTGCGCATTGGCCAGACCATCACCCTGGGCAACGGCTCGAAAATCACCCCACGGGGCAGCATCGGCTGGCGCCATGCCTTCGGTGACACCAAGCCCGACGCCGACCTGAGCTTTATCAATGGCGGTGGCTCGTTCAGCACCCAGGGCGTGCCGATTGCCAAGGACAGCGCGGTGGTGGAAGCGGGCCTGGATTACCAGATCAGCCAGAACGGCAGACTGGGCCTGGGCTATTCCGGCCAACTCTCGCGCAACGACAAAGACCACGCCGTGACGGTGAGTTTCTCCCTCGGTTTCTGATCAAGGCCGAGTTTTCTTGAACCGCCCGCAAGGGCGGTTTTTTTTGCTGAAAGCTGGGCTTGCCCGAATACCCCGTGTAGAAGCGAGCGTGCTCCCACAGTTTGATTGGCGTCAGCTCAGAAACGGGTGCCGTCTTCGGTCGAGTACATCCACCGCAACAACGAATGCCGCCCGCTGATCCCCAACTTGATCGCCGCACGCTTGAGGTAGCTCTCGATGGTGTTGACCTTCAACGCCAGTTGTTCGGCCAACTCCGGCGCGGTGCGCCCGGCCAGCAGGCCTACGCACACTTGCAGTTCACGGTTGGACAGGGTCAGCCCCGATTGCACCAGGCGCTCCTGAATGCGTCGGTGCAAGGTGTCGATGCCCTGATGTTGGGGCACTGCGCACGGGCTGTCTGGGAGCGATGGCTGCAGCGCGGTGATGTGTTTTTCCACCATGGGCAGCAACAGCGCGGAGAAGTCTTGGAGCATGCTGCGTTCTTGCGCGGAAAAGCTGTCGGACGGGTGCGAGCGATACACCGACAGTACATAGCGCACATCGTCCTTGCGGCCCGTGAGGTGCAGTTGTGCGGCGAGTTGCTCGCTGCCCAAGGCCGCCACCGAATCGGTGTACACCGGGCTGATCTTGCGGCGGCCAAGGCCTTCGCGGCTGACGTGCAATTGGGTGATATGGGTGGCGTCCACTGCCAGTTGGGTGAGGATCAGGTCATGCAGCATGCGTGGAAAATGGCGGCTGCCGGTGCTGGCGATGACCTTGCCTATCTGTGGGAACAGGTGTGAGTTCATCAATTCGTCCATGAGTTTCGTGCAGGTGTTCGGTTTTATAGCGACGGGGGTTAAGAAGGTAACGAATGTGAATAACCTGCAGTGATAGTGCGTCCCGCTGCGGACATGCTAGTACAGGCTGGCTAAAGGAGGGGGATCCAATCTGCGAAAAAAAGCATTAAACATGTAGAACGGCAGTCGGATCCTTCCGACCGCCGCCCAGGCACCGCAAAACGCACGGCTTGAGGCGCTATTTCATGGCATAAACCGCTGTGGGGGCTGGCCGCAGGTTGGCACCGCTGCACTTGGCCAGGGCCTGTTGGATATCCGTCAGCAGGTCGGCAACGTCTTCAAGCCCCACCGACAAACGCACCAGGCCCTCGCTGATACCGTGCTGCGCAAGTTGCTCGGGGGTGTAGGTGGAGTGGGTCATGCTCGCCGGGTGTTGGGCCAGTGATTCGGCATCTCCCAGGCTGACCGCACGGGTGAACAGTTGCAGTGCGTTCATAAAGCGCCGGCCCGTCTCGATCCCACCCTTGAGTTCAAAGGCAATCATGCCGCCGGGCAGTTTCATTTGCCGGGTCGCCAGTTCGTACTGGGGGAAGGAACGCAGCCCGGGGTAGATCACACTCTCCACGGCCGGGTGCGCCTGCAAGGCTTCGGCCAGCGCCTGGGCATTGCTGCAATGACGGTCCATGCGCAGGGCCAGGGTCTTGAGGCCGCGCATCAGCAACGACGCGTCCTGGGGTGACATCACTGCGCCGGTCAGGTCCTTGAGCCCTTGCAGGCGGATGCGCTGTGCCAGCGCCTGGTTGCTCACCGCAACACCTGCGGTGATGTCGCCGTGGCCGCTGAGGTATTTGGTGGCCGAGTGCACCACCACATCGGCACCCAGGTCCAGGGGGCGTTGCAGATAGGGCGTGCAATAAGTGTTATCGACCACCACGGTGACATTCGGCTGTTGATGGGCCAACTCGGCCACGGCGGCGATGTCGATCAGGCGCAGGTTGGGGTTGGCCGGCGTCTCGCAGTAGAGCATGCGCGTGGCCGGGGAGAATGCTGCTTGCAGGGCGGCCAGGTCGGTCAGGTCGACATGCCGCACCTTGATACCGAATTCGCCCAGGCCATGGTGCAACAGGGCGAAGGTACAGCCATAGAGGGTCTGGCTGACGATGATCTCGTCGCCCGGGCGCAACAGGGTCCAGAACGTTGCGGCAATCGCGCCCATGCCGGAGCTGAATGCTACGGCGGCCTCGCCGTTTTCCAGGCTGGCCATGCGTGACTCCAGCAGGGCCAGGGTGGGGTTGGAAATGCGCGTATAGAAGTGGCCGCTGGCTTCGCCGGCAAAGCAGGCGGCGCCGTATTCGACGGTGGGGAAGGCGAAGGTGGCAGACAAGTAGATGGGCGGAACGAGGGCGCCGTGATGGTCAACAGGGTCATAGCCATGGTGAATGGCACGGGTGCAAAAGCCGAAGCTGGTGTGTTGAGTGTGCATGTCGGGCGCTCCTTATTTCCTACAATGCTATGCTCATAACCACAGATGAACTTTGCGAAAAAGCCTGCAAAAACCCGCGTTTGTGGATCAAACATCGATAAAAATAATGATTAGAGGCACGTTATGCCCATCAAGCTGGACCGTACGGACAAAGCCCTTTTAAACGCGTTGCAAGGCAACGCCCGCCTGACCGTGGCCGAGTTGGCAGAGCGGGTGGCCCTCACCACCTCACCGTGCTGGCGCCGGGTGCGCACCCTGGAGGAGAGCGGGGTGATCAGTGGCTACCAGGCGATCCTTTCTCCCAAGGCGCTGGGTTATGGGGTGACCGCGTTTGTCAGCATCATGATGGAAAGCCACACCCAGGAAATCGCCCGCGCGTTCGAGCAGCGTCTGTTGGCGATTCCGGAGATTGTGGCGTGCCATAACGTCTCGGGGCGCTATGACTTTTTGCTGGAAGTGGTGGCCAAAGACTTGGAATCGTTTGGCGAGTTTGCCCGCGAGGTTTTGCAGACGTTGCCCTGCGTCAAGGAGATCTATTCGAGCTTTTCCTACAAGTCGGTGCGGCCGTTGCGGGTGATTCCGTTGCCGGGTTGACGGGAGGCTTACGGCGCGAGCCGATGCGTATCCACCCGACGCCCCGCGATCCAACTGTGGGAGCTGGCTTGCCTGCGATGGCGGCCTGCCAGCCGACACCTATCTACCTGACGCCCCGCGATCAATTTGTGGGAGCTGGCTTGCCTGTGGAGGCGGCCTGACAGCCGACGCAGTTATACCGAGTACATATCCATTCCTGCGGTAACGGCCACCTAGGGGTCCGCCCTTACGGCGGGTCACTTTGGAAAAGCCCCAAAGTAACCAAAGGGCTCTTGCCCCACCAACGGGGCGCCTGAGATCAAAATCAGAGCAAGAGCAAGAGCTACTCGCTTCGCATCGTGGCTACGTTGGGCCGCTTTTGCTTTTGTGTGCCACCCCATGCAACAACAGCGCCTCAAATACCCGCTGCACCCGTGGCTCATCACTGTGGGCCACATTGAAGCGCATCGAGTCGCGATGGGCCGGGTCATAGCCAAACAGCGCACCGGGCGCCAGCACCATGCTGCGTTTCAGGGCTTGCTGAGCCAGGAGTTCGCCGTTCACGCCAGGCGGCAGGCGTGCCCAGATGAACATCCCGCCTTCATACGCCATCGGCAGTTCGCACCCGCAGCGCTTGAGCCATTGTTCGACGCGCCCTCCGGCCTCCATCAGGCGTTGCACCATGCGCTTGCGATGCTTGGCATAGCTGCCTTCGCTGAGCATACGGTAGACGATTTGTTCGAACAGTTCGGAGGTGACGCCGCCGCTCATCAATTTCATATTGGTGAGGTTGGCGGCCAGTTGCGGCGCGGCCACGACGTAGCTGACGCGGGTGTTGGCGCTGAGGCTCTTGGAGAACCCCGACAGGTAGGTGACCTGCTCCAGCCCGGCGACGGCGGCCAGGCGTGGAGGAGGGTTGGGATGCAGGTCGCCATAAAGATCATCCTCGACGATATGGCAGTGATAGTGCTGGGTCAGTTGCAGCAGCCGAAACGCCTGGCTGGGGCTGAAGGAATGCCCGGTGGGGTTATGCAGAACGCTAGTGGTCAGGTAAAGGCTGGGGCGGTGTTCGGCCAGCAACTGTTCGAGGGCCGCGAAATCGAACCCATCGGGGCGGCGCTCAATGGTAACGACCTTGACCCCATGCAGCGCCAGGTTGGCGTGGAAGTTGAAATAGCACGGCGCGTCGAGCAACACCGTGTCGCCGGGGCGTGCAAGCAGGCGCATGAGCATGTCCAGGCCCTGCACGGTGTTGGGGGTGGTGATGATTTGCTCCACCGGCACCGACAAGCCTTCGCCATGCAGTTTCTGTTGCAGCGCCTGGCGCAACGGCAACAGCCCCGCCGGCGTGCCCAGCCCGGCGATGCGCAGCGACGGCGCACGCACCACGCTGCGCATGGCCTGGCGGATCGCTTCGCCATTGAGCCAGTCCTCCGGCAGGTGCCCGCCACCGGGCCGCAGTTCGCCACTGGCGGTGGCCAAGGGCCGGCGCAATACGCTGAGCAGGTCTTGGGGCAGTAGATCGACCCAGGTCGCCGAAGCAGGGCGTGTGCTGTCCATCGCCACGAAGTAGCCGCGGCCCTGGCTCGAGGTCAGCAGGTGGCGACCGCGCAGGCGGTCCAGAGCCTCATTGAGGGTGAACTTGCTGACGCCGAGGATCTGGGTCAGCTCACGCACGGATGGCAGTTTGCTGCCCGGTGCCCATTCGCCATTTTCGATGGCGTGGCTGAACGCCTCGACGATCTGCTGGACCTTGGGCGTGCCTTCTACGAAAGCGATGGCGGATACAAACATGACGCGTCCTTGTGTTTGCAGGTGATTTTACCGGTGAAGTGAGGCCGGATTAGGCATCACTTTACCTGCCTTGCGCAATGCCACTCCCCTAGACTGCGCTGCATCTCGCCTGGAGATGGCGATATTTCCTACACCTGAGCAATGGATTTTGCATTTCCATGAAGACTTATATGTGCGCACCCTGCGGTTTTATGTACGTAGAAGAACTGGGTATTCCGGAGGACGGAATTCCCGCAGGCACCCCTTGGGAAGAGGTGCCTGAAGACTGGACATGCCCGGATTGCGGCGTGACCAAGGCCGACTTCATGGCCATCAATCTTCCTGAACGTCAATTCGCCTGACACTCCATCAACGAAAGGAATCGCTCCATGGAAAGCAAACTGATCAACGCCACCGTCCCGTTCTGCACCGGTGTGGCCCACCAGAAATACCTGGGCGCCGAAAAGGGCCTGCAAACCGCCATCGAAGGTGACTGCACCCACTGGTACATCGACGGCAGCCTGTTCGGCGAAATGGTCGATGACTGGACCGAGGCGCGTATCGAAAGCCTGCAGGCGCAAATCACGGCGACTGGGGTCAAGCCGGTTTTCCACGGCAACTTCAAGGCACCGTTGGGCAGTGATGTAGAAGCCTTCCGCAGCGCTGCCGTGGAGTATGTGAAAAAGGAAATCGACATCGCCAGCCGCCTGGGCGCGCCGTTGATCATTCACGGCGGTTGCATCGTCGAGCCGAAAATGGTGCTGATGGCCAAGAAGGTTGCCCTGGAGCATTACCTCAAGTCGGTGCAGGAACTGGCGCGCTACGCCGAGGCCAAGGGCACGGATATCTACCTGGAGAACCTGTCCAACTACGTCAACTATCGGCCGTTCCACTACATCTTTACCCATGAAGCGGAATACGCTTTTGTGTTCGAGCGCCTGCAAGCCCACAGCAATGTGTACTTCTTCCTCGACGCCGGCCATGCCAACATCGAGAACGGCCTGCCGGCAGAAGTGGTGCGCAAGTATCACCACCTGATCAAGGGCATCTCTTTCAGCAATAACAACGGCGTGCAAGACCAGCACTTCGGCATCCATGACGGTAACTGTGATTACGCCGATGTGGTGCAGGCCATTGTCGAGACCAACTGGAAGGGCCTGGTGGCGTTTGAAACCCGTAACCAGACCGCCAAGGCCGCGCTGGCTGACCTTGCGGTGATGTACCGCGAGTCCCTGACGACTGAAATCGCCGTCGCCTGACCGGCCTGGGGCGGGCGCTTGAGGCGCTCGCCTCGTTGCTGTTGTTCTCTTAATTCAAGGTCCCTGGCCATGACAAGTGCGTTAACCCTGTCGTCGTTTCTCTACTTTTTGCTGTTTTGCGCCACCATGACCTTCAGCCCCGGCCCCATGACCTTGTTGTTGTTGAGCCTGGGCCTGAAGGACGGCCTGCGCAGTTCGATCCCCGCGCAGATCGGCGCCAGTGTGTCTTACCTGATTTCCATCCTGATCTTTGCCGTGGGCTTCTCGGAACTGATCAAGGGCAACCTTGCCATTACCCAGACCATCCAGTTTGTCGGTGTGGCCTATATTCTCTACCTGGCCTACAAGCAGTGGACCAGCAGCGGCGTGTCGATCAACAACGCAGGTGCCGTGGAGGGTTCGCGCAGCCTGTTTGGCAAAGGGCTGTTGACCGGGTTTTCCAACCCCAAGACCATCATCATGTTCAGCGCCGTGTTCCCGCAGTTTGCCGGCGCCGGTGAACACAGTTCGGCGGCGGACATCGCCATCCTTGGCCTGACCTTCCTGCTGCTGCAATTTGCCAGCGGCTGCCTGTATTGCTATTTCGGCCAGCGCATCAAGCACGTGCTGGAAAACCCCAAGCGCCGGGTGTTGTTGCAGCGGGTCACGGCCGTCTTGCTGCTGGGCGTCGCCTTGATGCTGGCACGCGGGTTTTCGCACTGAAGTATTAGCCAATAAGCGGTAGTGGCGATTTGACGTCGCCCTGTTAGACTCCAGGCATTCACCCAGGATCGCCCCCACCATGCCAGCCGTCGGAGGAAAAGGACTTCCGCTCGCTTTGCGCTTGTACAAATCTCGCCTGCTGGGGCTGACGCTCGGCTTTGTGTGCGTGGCGTTCGGCATGTATCCGTTGAACCCCTCCCTGTGGGTATGGGCTTGGATGCTGGTCAATGCCTTTGCGTGGCCGCACCTGGCTTTTCAATGCTCGTTGCGCTCGGCCAATACCTTGCGCAGCGAACGCCGCAGCCTGCTGTTCGATTCCTTTTGCGGTGGGTTCTGGGTTGGCGCGATGCACTTCAACCCGCTGCCCAGCGTCACCACCCTGTCGATGATGAGCATGAACAACGTCGCCATCGGCGGGCCGCGCTTCCTGTTCGCGGGTTGGGTGGCGCAGGCACTGGGACTGGGCACCGCGTTGCTGCTGTTCACACCTGGGTTTGTCGCCCTGACCACCCAGGCCCAGCTGTATGCCTGCCTGCCGATCCTGATGCTGTATCCCCTGGCCCTGGGATGGATCTGCTATCGCCAGGCCGTTACCTTGGCCCGGCACAAACGTGAACTGCTGGCCTTGAGCCGCACCGACAGCCTGTCGGGCCTGCTCAACCACGGCGCCTGGAAGGACCATCTGGACCTCGAATTTCAACGTTGCCGCCGTGGCCCGGCCGGTGCCGCCATCGCGTTGATCGACATCGACCACTTCAAGACCATCAACGACACCTACGGCCATGTGACCGGCGATATCGTCCTGCGCCAACTGAGCAAGGTGCTGCGCCAGAACCTGCGCACCACCGACCTGGCCGGCCGTTATGGCGGTGATGAGTTCTGCGTGATCCTGCCCGATATGCCCCTCAACCGTGCCACCGAGGTGATGGAGGCCTTGCGCGGTCGCTTCAACGCCTTGGCCTACGCCCAGGACCCGACACTGCGAGTGAGCCTGAGCATCGGCCTGGCGCCGTACCAGCCGAGCCACGCCGACTCCATCAGTTGGCTCAACGATGCCGACCAGGCGCTGTATGAAGCCAAGAGCAGCGGGCGCAACCGGGTCAGCTCGGTACAGGGCAGTTGGTTGCGGTCAGTTTAGTGGGGTAGGGTGGCGGGGCACCCTCCAACAAAAAACAAGGATCGGTCCATGTTCTTCACCTTCCCGCGTACCCTGTTGGCCGCTACCCTGGCCTTGTCTTTCAGCCTGCCGGCCTACAGCGCCGAGCCTCATAAACAGATCCAGCAACAGGCCGAACAATACAAGGCCCAAGCCTTGAAGCTGCTGGAGCGCCTGGTGAATATCGACTCGGGCTCAGGCTACGAGCCGGGCCTGACCCAAGTGCGCGATATCGCCGTGGACGAGTTGAAACAGTTGGGTTTCACCATCGAATTGGTGCCGGATAAAGCCGCCAACAACAGCCATGTGGTCGCCACCCTCAAAGGCACCGGCAAGGCCAAGATCCTGCTGATGGCCCATATGGACACCGTATTCAAGGAAGGCTCGGCTGCCGAGCGCCCCTTCCACATCAAGGACGGCCGCGCCTACGGCCCCGGCGTGATGGATGACAAGGGCGGCATCGTCGCGGGCATCTATGCGCTCAAAGTCCTCAAAAGCCAGGGTTTCAAGGACTACGCGCAGATCACCTTCCTGCTCGACGCCAGCGAAGAAACCGGCTCCGACGCCGCCTCCGAACTGATCCGCAACACTGCCAAGGGCCACGACGTGACCCTGAACCTGGAACCCGGCCGCCCCGCCGACGGCCTGGTGGTGTGGCGCAAAGGCAGCGCCACCGCCGTGGTCGAAGTCAAAGGCAAGGCCGCCCACGCCGGCGTCGCCCCGGAACTGGGACGCAACGCCGCCATGGAAGCCGCGCACCAGATCCTGCAACTGGGCAAACTTGGCGATGAAGACAAGAAAACCACCATCAACTTCACCGTGTTCAAGTCCGGTGACCGCACCAACGTCATCCCTGACCAAGCCACCGCCAAGGCCGACGTGCGTGCGGCCTTGCCGGAAGAGTTCGACCGGATCGAGAAAGACCTGGCGCGGGTTTCAGCCAACAAATTGATCCCGGAAACCGAAGTGAAAACCAGCCTGCAGCGCGGCCTGCCACCGATGCCGCAGACAGCCGAGTCGGATAAGTTGGTGGCGATGGCCCAAGGGATTTATGGCGAACTGGGACGCAAGTTGACCATCGAAGGCAGCGGCGGCGCGGCGGATGCCAGCTTGTCCGCCGGGGTAGGCACGCCGACGTTGGATGGGTTTGGGATAGTGGGGGGCAATATTCACACGGCGGAGGAATATGCCGAGGTGGAGAGTGTGGTGCCGCGGGTTTATTTGTTGAGTCGGATGATTATGGAGTTGTCCAAGCGCTGATCAGAACACTGGATGATCGAACGAAGCAGATTTGAATGGGGGAGGAATGCCCCTCAGGCAAACGCAGATCCCCTGTGGGAGCGGGCTTGCCCGCGAAGGCGGTGTGTCAGTCGCTGCATGTGTTACTGCACTACCGCTTTCGCAGGCAAGCCAGCTCCCACATTTGATCTTTGTTGATTTGAGCGTTGTGTTTGCTTGGTTGACTCGCATTGGGGTCAGCCCCTCCGACATCGAGTACTGCATTCAATGTGAAAGTCACCATGTGGAAGGGTCTTCGAGACTGGCTTTTTGGAGGTCGTCTTTCCAGACCTCGTTGGCCAGTCGATAAATGTCTGCAAAGAAGCCTCGGGGGTCGGCTATTTCTGTTTCGTCCCAGGCCATCGTTGAATACTCATCGGGGTCGTCTTCAAAGAACGAGCTAAAGTCAAAATTTTCAGTATTTAGAGCGAAGGACAAATTTTCCATCAGCTTATATTTGTGGCGGTGGGAGAATTCGTTGTAAGGATCCAGGCAGTATCTTAGGATCAAAGCTTCTCGATCTTTCTGGTTGTTAGGGTTGTAGGCGTGCAGTTCTTCTCCCTTTGATTCTTCTCTGTCGTAGATGTCAAAAATTCCTACGAAATAGCGCAGGCTTGCGTCGAAAGGGATGTGCTCGGAGGATGGATGAAATAACATTTTTACTCCTTAATCGGGAACAGGGTAAAAGGTGTGCCGTCTTTACGAAACTTCATTTCGGCACCATTCATTGAAGGGTTGAAATGTGGATGGTTCGGATCCGTCTTGTTTGGTCTGTAACCACGTCCAGCACCTGGCAGTTCTAGTTGGACAATATCATTCTTGTTGCCATCTATTCCGGTATAGCGCGAAAGTCCTCGTTCAACCCTTGATGTTGCTTTGGTCCATGCTTGAAGTTGAAGCTTCCAACTGTTGAATTGTGAGCTGGGAGTCCCTTTTTTCTTGGGCGGTAATTTGCCCGTTATTGGATCTTTCCCATCTATTGAGCGCTGGCTCACTTTAGATGACTAAACTTCTGGTCCATGCTTGCCAACCATATGCATGTCGTACTTTTTTTCATATTCCAAAATTCGACGCTTCGCATTCGCCTCACTTAGCTCCTCTATCTTAGCTCGTCTCTGCTCACCAGCCGTCTGAGGTGCTGACGGTTGTCCCTCATCAACTCGTGCGTTCTCAATTGGATTATCTTGTGAGGTTGTAGGCTTACACCCATTGCTACCGGGGCATGTATTTAGGCCTAGCTGATCCACCCACCCCGTGGGATTGGGTACATACTGGTACCCGTTGATCCCTCCCGCCAACCTCACCGGATCCGGCGTCAGGTAACGACCAATATCCGGATTGTAGTAGCGATGGCGGTTGTAGTGCAGGCCGCTTTCCGCATCGAAATACTGGCCTTGAAACCGCAGTGGATTGTCGACTTTGCCCACGTCGAGCCGGGCGATCTGGCCGTAGGCGCGGTAGTGGGCGGACCAGACGATTTCGCCTTCGGGGCTGGTCAGTTCCTGCGGGGTGCCGAGGTGGTCGAGTTGGTAGTGGTAGGGCTTGGTTTCTTTTGGGCCGAAACCGTCCAATAGTGCCAATGGGCGGAAGCTGCCGGGCTCGTAGAGGTAGCTGCGATGGCGCTCTGCATGGTGTTCGGCAATCAGCTTGTCGCCTTGCCAGAAAAACTCGGTGGTCTTGGCGTCCACGGTTTTGCTGATGCGACGTCCAAATGGGTCATAGCGATAGCTGGCGGTTTGGCCGTTGGGCGTTGTAACCCCGACTAACCGATGCTGGCAGTCGTAGCGGTACTCAGTGACAAGTTGCTGGCTTTTGCCGCGTCGTTCGCGAATGAGGTTGCCGAAGGCGTCGTAGTCGTAGTGGCGGTCGCCCTGGATCATTAGACGATTCGCCGCGACGATGTCCGGACCGGGGCGGTCTTGCATCAGCAGGTTGCCGGCCGGGTTGTGGGCGAAGCGTTCCTGTACGTCCTGCGAGTGATCGGCGCGGGTCAGGCGGGCGAGGGGGTCGTAGCGGTAGTCGTGTTGGCCTTTTCGGGTGTCGAGCAGGCGGGTGAGGTTGCCGGCTTTGTCGTAGTCGTATTGGCGTTGGTAGAGGTGGTTTTGTTGCTGCGTTACCGCGTGGGCGTGCAGGCGGTGTTGGTCGTCGTAGTGGTAGTGGCTGAGCACTTGGCCTTGCTGGCGCTGATGCTCTCGACCGCTCTTGAATAGGTGCGAGGTAAGCACTTCACCGTTGAGTTCGATGGTGGCGAGGTGGCCGCCTTTGTCGTGGTTGAAGGTGACGCGGTTATTATCCGGCAGGCACAGGTTTTTCAGCTGGCCGCAGGCGTCGTAGCCGTAGCGCAGGGTGCCCCAGCCTTGGTGTTCGGCGGTGAGGCGGTTTTGGCGGTCGTATTCGTAGGCCAACGCCCAGTGGCCGTCTTCGACGCTGAGGAGGTTGCCTTGGCGGTCGTAGGCATAGTCGACAACGGCGCTGTCGGGCAGGGTTTTTCTTACGAGGCGTCCGGCGTGGTCGCGCTCGTAACGGGTGATTAGCTGACTGTTATCGTCGCCGTATTCGGTCTTCTCCAGCAGGTTGCCGTTGAGGTCGTAGGCATAGGCGGTGCGCTGGCCGTCGAAGCCGGTTTCCTGGCGGATCAGGCCATTGAGGTGGTAGTCGAGTTGGTAGGTTTCGCCGGCTTCGTTTTCGATCTCGGTGAGCCGCAGCCGGGCGTTGTCGTAGCGGTACTTGACTTGGGTGCCGTCGGCGTTGAGACGGCGGCTGATCAGGTGCAGGCCGTCTGCGTATTCGTAGCGGGTGACGTGACCGAGTTCGTCGCGTTCGGCGATGATTTTGCCGTAGGGGTTGTAGCTGAATTCTTGTGTGGCGCCGCCTGGCAATACAAGACGAATCAACCTGCCGACGCTGTCCCATTCATAGACTGTCTGCGCGCCGTGTTCATCCTCACGCGCAATCTGCCGGCCTAGATCGTCATAGCGATAACGCTTGATCCCACCATTGGGCAATTGCTCTTCAAGCAACTGCCCACGTTCATTCCACACCAGCCGATGACAACTTCTGTCCGGGTACCAAATCCCCGTCAGTTGCCCATGTTTGTTGTAGCTGTAGTCAGTCGAGTTGCCATCGGGATCGGTCCTACGTGTTACATCGCCTTGCTCATTACGCTCATATTTCCAGACCGCCTCACCACGTCTGACAACCCGTACAAAGCCGTTGTCACGCTCATAGGATGTCGGCTCATCATCCCCCGGAAACAGCGCCACCAAGCGTCCGGCGTCGTCATATTGATAGGCCGTCACCGCGCCCATCGGGTCTTGCTCGACGGTCAGCCGGCCCTTGGCATCGTAGGATTTGTAATGCTGAGCGCCATCCGGATCGATGCGCTGCACCAAGCGCGCCCGGTCGTCATGGACATAGACTTCCTGGCTACCATCGGCGTTATGCACGGTGACGCGCCCGTCATCGCCCCAGGCGTAACGCGTGTCCATCTGCGAAAAACTCGCCCAATGCCTGACGCAACGTGCCGCCTTGCCAGCGCGTTCCCACGCCCAAAAGAAACTCGCCCCACCGGCCAGTTGGCGTTCCAGAATGACTTGCTGATCGTCATATCGATAACGCTCGCTTTCCCCGACAGCATTGGTCGCGCAAACCAGTCGTCCGTCTTCGTCATAGGCGTAGGAAACAAGGTTCTGCTCGGTCTCCCACACGTAGGGCTCTCGCCCTTTGGCGCGATGCACCTGATAGTCCACCGCGACGATGCGACCCAACTCATAACGCAGCAGCAACGAACGACCGGCGCCGTTATCCAGCCGCTCAATCAGCCCGGAACGATCACGGCAA